>NZ_CP134977.1:284884-422485 GCF_039349365.1 Buchnera aphidicola (Shivaphis celti) | reverse complement strand
TAAATAAATATCCTTTTATTTGTTTATATAAATATTATATTATTTCTTGGCAACTGAGTTGTATAAATATTATATTATTTCTTGGCAACTGAGTTGTATAAATATTATATTATTTCTTGGCAACTGAGTTGTATAAATATTATATTATTTCTTGGCAACTGAGTTGTATAAATATTATATTATTTCTTGGCAACTGAGTTGTATAAATATTATATTATTTCTTGGCAACTGAGTTGTATAAATATTATATTATTTCTTGGCAACTGAGTTGTATAAATATTATATTATTTCTTGGCAACTGAGTTGTATAAATATTATATTATTTCTTGGCAACTGAGTTGTATAAATATTATATTATTTCTTGGCAACTGAGTTGTATAAATATTATATTATTTCTTGGCAACTGAGTTGTATAAATATTATATTATTTCTTGGCAACTGAGTTGTATAAATATTATATTATTTCTTGGCAACTGAGTTGTATAAATATTATATTATTTCTTGGCAACTGAGTTGTATAAATATTATATTATTTCTTGGCAACTGAGTTGTATAAATATTATATTATTTCTTGGCAACTGAGTTGTATAAATATTATATTATTTCTTGGCAACTGAGTTGTATAAATATTATATTATTTCTTGGCAACTGAGTTGTATAAATATTATATTATTTCTTGGCAACTGAGTTGTATAAATATTATATTATTTCTTGGCAACTGAGTTGTATAAATATTATATTATTTCTTGGCAACTGAGTTGTATAAATATTATATTATTTCTTGGCAACTGAGTTGTATAAATATTATATTATTTCTTGGCAACTGAGTTGTATAAATATTATATTATTTCTTGGCAACTGAGTTGTATAAATATTATATTATTTCTTGGCAACTGAGTTGTATAAATATTATATTATTTCTTGGCAACTGAGTTGTATAAATATTATATTATTTCTTGGCAACTGAGTTGTATAAATATTATATTATTTCTTGGCAACTGAGTTGTATAAATATTATATTATTTCTTGGCAACTGAGTTGTATAAATATTATATTATTTCTTGGCAACTGAGTTGTATAAATATTATATTATTTCTTGGCAACTGAGTTGTATAAATATTATATTATTTCTTGGCAACTGAGTTGTATAAATATTATATTATTTCTTGGCAACTGAGTTGTATAAATATTATATTATTTCTTGGCAACTGAGTTGTATAAATATTATATTATTTCTTGGCAACTGAGTTGTATAAATATTATATTATTTCTTGGCAACTGAGTTGTATAAATATTATATTATTTCTTGGCAACTGAGTTGTATAAATATTATATTATTTCTTGGCAACTGAGTTGTATAAATATTATATTATTTCTTGGCAACTGAGTTGTATAAATATTATATTATTTCTTGGCAACTGAGTTGTATAAATATTATATTATTTCTTGGCAACTGAGTTGTATAAATATTATATTATTTCTTGGCAACTGAGTTGTATAAATATTATATTATTTCTTGGCAACTGAGTTGTATAAATATTATATTATTTCTTGGCAACTGAGTTGTATAAATATTATATTATTTCTTGGCAACTGAGTTGTATAAATATTATATTATTTCTTGGCAACTGAGTTGTATAAATATTATATTATTTCTTGGCAACTGAGTTGTATAAATATTATATTATTTCTTGGCAACTGAGTTGTATAAATATTATATTATTTCTTGGCAACTGAGTTGTATAAATATTATATTATTTCTTGGCAACTGAGTTGTATAAATATTATATTATTTCTTGGCAACTGAGTTGTATAAATATTATATTATTTCTTGGCAACTGAGTTGTATAAATATTATATTATTTCTTGGCAACTGAGTTGTATAAATATTATATTATTTCTTGGCAACTGAGTTGTATAAATATTATATTATTTCTTGGCAACTGAGTTGTATAAATATTATATTATTTCTTGGCAACTGAGTTGTATAAATATTATATTATTTCTTGGCAACTGAGTTGTATAAATATTATATTATTTCTTGGCAACTGAGTTGTATAAATATTATATTATTTCTTGGCAACTGAGTTGTATAAATATTATATTATTTCTTGGCAACTGAGTTGTATAAATATTATATTATTTCTTGGCAACTGAGTTGTATAAATATTATATTATTTCTTGGCAACTGAGTTGTATAAATATTATATTATTTCTTGGCAACTGAGTTGTATAAATATTATATTATTTCTTGGCAACTGAGTTGTATAAATATTATATTATTTCTTGGCAACTGAGTTGTATAAATATTATATTATTTCTTGGCAACTGAGTTGTATAAATATTATATTATTTCTTGGCAACTGAGTTGTATAAATATTATATTATTTCTTGGCAACTGAGTTGTATAAATATTATATTATTTCTTGGCAACTGAGTTGTATAAATATTATATTATTTCTTGGCAACTGAGTTGTATAAATATTATATTATTTCTTGGCAACTGAGTTGTATAAATATTATATTATTTCTTGGCAACTGAGTTGTATAAATATTATATTATTTCTTGGCAACTGAGTTGTATAAATATTATATTATTTCTTGGCAACTGAGTTGTATAAATATTATATTATTTCTTGGCAACTGAGTTGTATAAATATTATATTATTTCTTGGCAACTGAGTTGTATAAATATTATATTATTTCTTGGCAACTGAGTTGTATAAATATTATATTATTTCTTGGCAACTGAGTTGTATAAATATTATATTATTTCTTGGCAACTGAGTTGTATAAATATTATATTATTTCTTGGCAACTGAGTTGTATAAATATTATATTATTTCTTGGCAACTGAGTTGTATAAATATTATATTATTTCTTGGCAACTGAGTTGTATAAATATTATATTATTTCTTGGCAACTGAGTTGTATAAATATTATATTATTTCTTGGCAACTGAGTTGTATAAATATTATATTATTTCTTGGCAACTGAGTTGTATAAATATTATATTATTTCTTGGCAACTGAGTTGTATAAATATTATATTATTTCTTGGCAACTGAGTTGTATAAATATTATATTATTTCTTGGCAACTGAGTTGTATAAATATTATATTATTTCTTGGCAACTGAGTTGTATAAATATTATATTATTTCTTGGCAACTGAGTTGTATAAATATTATATTATTTCTTGGCAACTGAGTTGTATAAATATTATATTATTTCTTGGCAACTGAGTTGTATAAATATTATATTATTTCTTGGCAACTGAGTTGTATAAATATTATATTATTTCTTGGCAACTGAGTTGTATAAATATTATATTATTTCTTGGCAACTGAGTTGTATAAATATTATATTATTTCTTGGCAACTGAGTTGTATAAATATTATATTATTTCTTGGCAACTGAGTTGTATAAATATTATATTATTTCTTGGCAACTGAGTTGTATAAATATTATATTATTTCTTGGCAACTGAGTTGTATAAATATTATATTATTTCTTGGCAATATCATTATTTTTGTTTTTAGTATATAATATTAATATGTTTTTACAGATTTTATCAAAAAATAACTATTTTATTTTTATTTATAGAGATTATAAAATATGCAATTTTGTGTCACTTTAGTTGGTCAAACAAATGTTGGAAAATCAACTATATTTAATAGAATACTTAATAAACAGTGTTCAATCGTACATCATTTATCTCATTGTACAAGAGATCGAAAATATAGCAAGATAAAATATAAAAATTTTGATATTAAATTGTTTGATACAGCTGGAATTACAATAGATTATTTGCATCAACATGATTTTTTAAAAAAACAAATTTTTTCTCAAACGATGTTAGCGGTGAATGAATCGAAATTAGTTATATTAGTAATTAATGCAGAATATGGTTTTTGTGTAGAAGATGAATTATTATTACGTATGATACAATGTCAATCAAAGAAGATATTTCTTGTAATTAATAAAATAGATAAAATACAAAATGATGTATATTCTTTTTATGAATACAATTTTTTTGGCGTGAAAGATATTTTTTTTGTTTCAAAGTTTCAAAAAGAAGGATTTGAAAATTTAAAAAAAAAAGTTTTATATTGGATAGATAAGTATTATAAAAAAAACTTATTTCTATTAAAAAAAAGTTTGATATGTCGTAGTAAAATAAATTATTCTCATCTTTTTCAAGTTGCAATTGTCGGACGGCCTAATGTAGGAAAATCAACATTATTAAATACATTATTAAAAACAAATAGAGTAATTACATGTAATAGTCCAGGTACTACTCGTGATAGTATTTCTGAAGAAATAATAGTGTTGAATAAAAAATATATATTTACTGATACTGCTGGAATTAAAACACAAAATAGTGATACTATACAATACTATTCAATTTTAGAAACTTTAAAAACAATTTCTCATATTAATATTGTCCTTTTAGTTTTTGATGCAAAACAACAAATAAATAAACAAGATATTTGGATATTAAATACAATTATTGATTCTGGGAAAATATTATTAATTTTATTTAATAAAGCAGAGAATCTTTCTGTAGTACATCAAAATAAAATAAAAAATTATTTGTATTCGAAAAATAGTATGATGAAATTTTTTTATATTCATTTTATTTCTTCTATATATAAAATAGGAATTAATAGAATTTTTTATTTAATATATAGAATAAATTATGATTGTAATAAACTAATAAAAACTGCTAAGTTAAATAAAATTATGCAATATGCTGTTTCGAAATACCCATTACAATCGTTTAAGAGAAAAAATATAAAATTAAAATATGTACATATTGGTGGATATTTTCCACCTATTTTAGTAATACATGGTAGTAATGTATATTATATTCCTCAAAATTATAAGCGGTATTTAGTGAATTTTTTTCAAAAACAACTAAATATTAAAGGTATGGTTTTGAAAATAATTTTTAAGAATCAGATGAATCCATATGCATAGTTTTAAATAGAAACTATGGTAATTTATATTTTGGAATTTTAACAATAATATCTGATGTTATATGAATAATTTTTGCCTGACAGGACAATCTACTGTTATATTCTACGTCAGAAGCTTTATCTAATACATCTTCCTCTCTTTCAGTAATTCTAGATAAATTTTTATATCCTTTTTCAATAATACAGTGACATGTGCTGCATGCACATGATTTTTCACAAGCGTGTTGCATATTAATATTATTTTTTAAAGCAATATCTAGTATTGTCATTCCAATTTTCATTACACAATATTTTTCTTTTTTTAGTAATGTATTATGTGGTAAAAAAATAATTTTTGACATATTGTTTTATCCTTATTAAAAACGTTGAATATGTAATATTTTTTATTGGATGTTTTATAATAAATTTTTTATTTAATTTTATTATCCTGATACATTTAATTTTTATATAAATATATCAGGAAATTGAAATTTATTTTTTTTTTTTTTTATAATCACGAATAGCAATTTTAATTGCGTCTTCTGCTAAAACAGAACAATGGATTTTTACTGGAGGTAATTCTAGTTCTTTTGCAATCGTTTCATTGGTAATTTTTTCCGCTTCTTCTATTGATTTTCCTTTAATCCATTCTGTGATTAATGAACTGGAAGCAATAGCTGACCCACAACCATACGTTTTAAAACATGCATCTTCGATGATGCCATTTTTATTTACTTTAATTTGTAGTTTCATGACATCGCCACAAGCAGGTGCTCCTACTAAAGCATTACCAATTTTTTTTGAATTAATGTTTTTAAATGATCCGACATTGCGAGGGTTTTCATAATGATCAAGAATTTTTTTGCTATATACCATAATATTTTACTATCCTTATATACTTAATTATGTTTCCATTGTACTTTATCTAAATCAATTCCTGATTTGTACATTTCCCATAATGGTGATAGTTGACGTAATTTTTTGATTGCCTGATGAATGATTTGAATTGCGTAATTAATTTCTTCTTTTGTTGTATATCTTCCTAATGAAAATCGAATTGAACTATGAGCTAGCTCATCTTTAACTCCTAATGCACGTAGTACATAAGAAGGTTCCAAACTTGCAGAAGTACAGGCAGATCCAGATGACACTGCTAAATTTTTTAGGGCCATAATTAATGATTCTCCCTCGATAAAATTAAAACTAACATTTAAAATATGTGGAGCACTATATTTTAAGTTGGTGTTTAAGTATATTTCTTCAATATTTTTAATTCCATTCCATAAAAGGTTTCTCAATTTTAATATATAAGAAAATTCATGATGCATCTTTTTTTTTATAATTTGACATGCTGTACCCATTCCAATGATTTGGTGCACTGGTAATGTTCCTGATCGCATACCCCTTTCATGATTTCCGCCGTGTATTTGCATAGTTAATCTTACTCTCGGCTTTCTTTTTACATATAGTGCACCAATTCCTTTGGGACCATATATTTTATGTGCAGAAAATGACATTAAATCAATATGGATTTTTTTTAAATCGATAGGTAATTTACCTATTCCCTGAGTTGCATCTACATGAAATAAAATATTATTTTCTTGACATATTTTTGATATCTTTGTAAGATCTTGCGTTGTTCCAGTTTCATTGTTAACATACATGATAGAAATTAATATTGTTTTTTTATTTATTTTTTTTTTTATATCATCAAGATGAATTCTCCCATCTTGTTTTGGGTCGATATAAGTAACAAGATATTTTTTTTGTTCTAAGTATTTACATGTGTCTAATACAGATTTATGTTCCACACTACTTGTTATGATATGATTACCTTTTTTTTTATAAAATGCACAACAACCTTTAATTGCTAGATTATTAGATTCAGTAGCGCCAGATGTAAATATTATTTCTCGAGAATCAGCATTAATCAATTGTGATATTTGTTCTCGAGCAAGATTGACTGCTTCTTCAGCTTGCCAACCAAATTGATGTGATCGTGATGCTGCATTACCAAAATTGTCGTTTAATGTTAAATAATCTAACATATTTTTTACAACTTTTTGATCGACTGGAGTTGTTGCAGCATAATCTAAATAAATTGGAAATTTCATACATTTCATTCCATTATTTTAATATTTTTATGTATAAAAATATTTTTATCATATTATATTTTAAAAGAATATAATAATATTATATGTTTATTCTTTGTATTTTAAATAATTTATTTCATGATTTTATATACGTTAATTGATTAATTTCATAGTAGACTAAATAAATTTAATTCAGTATAATATCAAAAAAAAAGGGATGTAACTCAATTGGTAGAGTATCGGTCTCCAAAACCGAAAGTTGGGGGTTCAATTCCCTCCATCCCTGTTAGAAATTTGGTTTATTATAGTGTAGGATCATTTTATTATTTATTTATTTATATTAAATTTTATTTTATTTTGAGATAAAGTATGCCTATATATCGTTCCAAAACTAGTACAAGTGGTAGAAATATGGCTGGTGCTCGTGCTTTATGGAGAGCAACAGGAATGAAAGATGATGATTTTAAAAAACCAATTATTGCTATCGTCAATTCTTTTGCAGAATTTGTTCCAGGACATATACATTTACAACAGGTCAGTAAGTTGATTGCAAATGAAATTATTGCTTCTAATTTGGGTGTACCAAAAGAATTTAATACAATTGCTGTAGATGATGGTATTGCAATGGGACATTCAGGTATGCTGTATTCTTTACCCTCTCGTGATTTAATTGCAGATTCTATTGAATATATGATTAATGCACATTGTGTAGATGCTATGATTTGTATTTCTAATTGTGATAAGATTACTCCTGGTATGTTTATGGCAGCGTTGAGGTTAAATATACCTACTGTGTTTGTTTCTGGAGGTCCTATGGAATCTGGAAAGATATTGAACATGAAAGGTATGAATAGAATCAATTTAGTTGATGCTATTAGCTACAGTGCAAATCCTGAAATTTCTGATCAAACAGTAGATGATATTGAAAAATCTGCTTGTCCTACCTGTGGTTCCTGTTCAGGTATGTTTACAGCTAATTCTATGAATTGTTTAATTGAAGCACTTGGTTTAGCGTTACCTGGAAATGGAACATTATTAGCTACACATATTGATAGAAAAAAGCTTTTTATTAATTCTGCAAAAGTAATAGTAGAATTAACTCACAGATATTATGATGAAGATGATTTATCTACTTTACCTAGAAATATTGCAAATAAATATGCATTTGAAAATGCTATGCGATTAGATATTGCTATGGGTGGTTCTACAAATACAATATTACATTTATTAGCTGCAGCACAGGAAGGTAATATTGATTTTAATATTTCTGATATAGATAGATTATCTAAAAGTACGCCACATTTATGTAAAGTAGCTCCTAGTACTACATTGTATCATGTAGAAGATGTTCATCGTGCAGGAGGTGTGATAGGTATTTTAAATGAATTAAATAATATAGGTTTATTACATAATCAACTTAAAAATGTGTTAAACGTTTCTTTGAAAACCATGTTAATGAAATACAACATTTTAGATAATTGTCACGAAAGTATTCTTAATATGTTTAAAGCAGGACCATTAGGTATACGAACCGTTCAACCGTATTCTCAAAATTTTCGGTGGAAAACTGTTGATCGTGATCGTCGATTTGGCTGTATTCGTTCCGCAGATTTTTCTTATAGCAAAGATGGTGGTTTAGCTGTTTTATACGGAAATTTAGCACAAGATGGATGTATTGTTAAAACTGCTAGCTTATCGAATCAACAATTAGTGTTTCAAGGTCCTGCAAAAGTTTATGAAAGTCAAGAAGATGCAGTATCAGCAATTTTAAATCGCGATGTTGTTGCTGGAGATGTGGTTGTTATTCGTTATGAGGGGCCTAAAGGAGGTCCAGGGATGCAGGAAATGTTGTATCCTACAGCTTATTTAAAATCTATGGGAATAGATCAAGATTGTGCTTTAATTACTGATGGAAGGTTTTCTGGAGGTAGTGCAGGTTTATCAATTGGACATGTATCTCCAGAGGCAGCAAATAAAGGTATAATTGCTTTAGTAAAAAATGGAGATTTAATATATATAAATATTTTGAAACGTATTATTCAGTTGAAAGTTTCAGAGGAAGAGTTATGTATTCGTAAAACACAAGAATTATCTTCTTTTAAATCTTATCAACCTAAATGTCGTATTCGAAAAATCTCTACAGCATTAAAAATTTATTCTTTATTTGCAATGAGTGCAGATAAAGGAGCTGCTCGTAATGTTAAAAAAATAGATGATTTTTTTGTTCAATAATTTTTAATTATGATAATTAATTTGTTTTAAAATACAATATTATTGGAAATGATTGATATCTTTTTTTGATAAAATACATAATTTACGGAAATATATAAATGAAGAATTATTTTAATCAATTGAACTTTAGAGAAAAAGTTATACAATTACAAAATTGTAAATTTTTAAAGAAAAGTGAATTTTATGATGTATTGCGATTTTTAAAATCTAAAAAAATTGTTATTGTTGGTTGTGGTGCGCAAGGATTAAATCAAGGATTAAATATGCGTGATTCAGGGTTGAATGTTTCCTTTGCATTAAAAAAAAATAGTATTTTAAATAAAAATCAGTCTTGGAAAAATGCTATAAGAAATAAATTTTTGGTTGGTGAATATAATAGTTTAATACCCCATGCTGATTTAGTAATTAATTTAACTCCGGATAAACAACATACAAATGTTGTTCAGTCTATTCTTCCATTAATGAAAAAAAATGCAATTTTAGGGTATTCACATGGATTTAATATTGTAGAAGTAGGAGAGAAAATTAGAAAAGATATTACAGTAATTATGGTTGCTCCAAAATGTCCAGGAACGGAAGTACGTGAAGAATATAAACGAGGGTTTGGAGTTCCTGCTTTAATTGCGGTACATTCCGAAAATGATCCGTTAAAAAAAGGTTTAAACATTGCAAAATCTTGGGCTTGTGCAATTGGTAGTCATCATGCTGGTGTTTTATATTCTTCTTTTATTGCAGAAGTAAAATCAGATTTGATGGGTGAACAAACTATTTTGTGTGGTTTATTGCAATCAAGTTCAATTGTTATTTATGATAAATTAATTGCTAGCGGTTATTCATCAGATTATGCAGTAAAGTTATTACAACATGGATGGGAGATCATTACAGAGTCTGTGAAACATGGCGGCATTACTTTAATGTTAAATCGTGTATCTAATTCTGCAAAAAATAGAATATGTGAATTATCAAACAAACTTAAAATAAAATTATCTCCTTTATTTCAACAGCATATGGATGATATTTTATCAGGAAAATTTTCTTATGATATGATAGCTGATTGGAATAATGGCGATAAAAATTTATTGACATGGCGTACTAAAGTTAAGAATACAAATCTTGAAAAAGCACCTGAATCAACATATTCTTTATCAGAAGAAGAATATTTTCGTCACGGGACTTTAATGATTGCGATATTAAAAGCAGGGATAGAATTGGCATTTGATATTATGGTTTCTTCTGGAATGAAACCAGAATCAGCATATTATGAATCTTTACACGAGCTACCATTAATTGCTAATACAGTATCTAGAAAAAGATTTCATGAAATGAATCTTGTGATTTCTGATACAGCAGAATATGGTAGTTACTTATTTACCTTCCGATCGATATCAATATTACGTAGTTTTATTAATGTATTGCCGAAAGAGGATATAGGAATGGAATATCCGAATAAAAATATCAGTAATCTTGATTTACAAAAAATATATGAAAATATTGCCAATCATCCTATTGAAAATATAGGGAAAAAGTTACGAAAGAATATGATCAATATGAAAAGTATTACAAATAATATTTAACGCGTTTTTATGATGTATTTAAATGAACAACAGATGCATGCAGTGAATACTATTAATGGACCATGCTTAATTTTAGCGGGTGCTGGTTCTGGAAAAACTACTGTTATTGTAAAAAAGATTATTCAATTAATAAAAAATTATGGATATCATGAAAAAGGGATTTTTGCCATTGCTTTTACCAATAAATCTGTTCAGGAAATGAAACAAAGAGTCTTTCAAGAAATAAAATATATTAATCAAAATAATATAAATATATTGACATTTCATGCATTAGGTATGAAAATTATTTCTAGCGCACTAGATGCAATAGGTTATCGACCTAATTATATATTATTTGATAAAATGGATCAAAGATCTTTAATTAAAAAAATTGTTTCAAATAATATTTGTTATGATTACACAGTTTTACAAAAAATATTATTATACATTTCTTATCAAAAAAATAATATTATTAGTCCAAAAAAAGCTAGAAAGAAATCTATTACTCATTTCGAAAAAATATCTTCTCAATATTATCATGAATATAATCTGCGATTAAAGCAATATAATGCATTTGATTTGGATGATTTAATTTATTTTGCAGTAAAAATATTAATGAAAGTGGATAATATAAAAAAAAAATGGCAAAATTCTATTAAATATTTATTAGTTGATGAATATCAAGATGCTAATTATGGTCAGTACAAATTAATTCAATTGTTAACAGAAAGGAATAAAAATTTCACTCTTGTCGGAGATGATGATCAATCTATTTATTCATGGAGAGGGGCAAATGATCAAAATATTTTACTTTTAAAGCGAGATTATTTAGATTTACAAGTAATTAAAATGGAGCGTAATTATAGATCTTCGAAAAGAATATTAAATGTTGCGAATCAATTAATTTCAAATAATGTACATATTTTTTCTAAAAGATTATTTTCAAATTTAGAAAATGGAGTAAAAATTCAAGTATTGAAATTAAAAAACGAATATGAAGAAGCAAAAGAAATTGTTAATAATATTCTTTCTCATAAATCACAACATCAATGGTGTTATAAAGATTACGCTATTTTGTATCGTACAAATAAACAATCAAAGGTTTTTGAAGAATGTTTATTTCAAAATAATGTACCATATGTTATATATGGGGGAAATTCTTTTTTTTTACAGCCATCTGTAAAAATTTTAATTTCATATTTAAAATTTATTATTAATCAAAATGATAATATTTCTTTTTTAAATATTATTAATACCCCATTTCGAAAAATTGGAAAAATAACAATAAAAAAAATTATTTCCTTTGCTCAAGAACAGGATAAAAGTTATTTCAATGTTCTTAAAAATAAAAAATTTCTTGATACTGTAGGTAAAAATACAAAAGCTGTTTGTATAATTTTTTCTTCATGGATTGAAGAAATAGTTATTTATGCCAAGAAATATCCAAGAAAAGTATTATTAAAAATAATTTATGATATAAATTATGAACAATGGTTATCGAAAATCATTAAAATAGATGTATTTTTTCAATCGGTCAAAGATAATATTAATACTTTATTAACTACAATGTTAAATTTTTTTAATAAATTTGAAAAAAAAAATAAAAAAAATGAGTATACCACTTTAGTGGAGTTAGTAAATCAATTGATATTACATGATCATTATAAAAATCTTTCATCTAGTAAAACAAGTGATGTAATACAATTGATGACTATACATGCAGCAAAAGGACTAGAATTTTCTTCTGTTTATATTGTAGGATTGGAAGAAGGATGTTTCCCTTACTTGTATAAAAAAAAAAATATTAATTTATCTGAAGAACGTCGGTTGTTTTATGTCGCAATTACAAGAGCTAGAAAAAAATTGACTTTAAGTTTTTGTTCTTACAAATATTTTTATGGTATAATGAAATCTATGAAACCTAGTAGGTTTTTATTTGAATTACCTAAATGTGATTTAGTTTGGAAATAAATATTGTTATAAATTTTAATGATTAATTTTATTGCATAGGAGATATATTATTATGAGTACTATTTTACATGTAGATAATAAAAATTTTGATACAATACTTTCTTCAAAGGATTGTCCAATTATAATAGATTTTTGGGCAGATTGGTGTAGTCCTTGTAAAATTTTTTCTCCAATTATTGATGAAATTGCAATGAAATATAAAGATTTTGTGGTGGTTGCAAAAGTTAATGTAGATGATTGTAAAGAAATTGCTTTAAAATATCAGATTAAAAGTATACCGACATTGTTATTTTTGAAACGTAAAAAATTAATTGTACAAAAAGTTGGTGTAATTTCAAAACTGGAAATTCAGAATATACTACATAAATATTTTCAAATAGCATAGCTATTTATTTTTATAATATATTTATATATTATAAAATTGATAGATATTTTTTTTATATTATGTTATTATATTAGTATTATTCTAATTATGAATATAGAATATATTTCAATTATCCTACATAGAATGAACCCATCAATCTTTTTCTAGTGATATCAGATTTTATTAAGAAATAAAAATTTTATGAATCTTACTGCATTAAAAAATATGTTAGTTTCAGAGTTGATTATTCTAGGAAATAAAATTGGTTTAGAAAATTTAGCCAGAATGAGGAAACAGGATATTATTTTTACGATTCTGAAACAACATGCCAAAAGTGGGGAAAATATTTTTGGAGACGGCGTACTGGAAATTTTGCAGGATGGTTTTGGTTTTTTACGTTCTTCAGATAGTTCATATTTAGCTGGACCGGATGATATATATGTTTCTCCAAGTCAAATTCGAAGATTTAATCTTAGAACAGGAGATACTATTTCTGGTAAAATTAGACCACCTAAAGAAGGTGAACGGTATTTTGCACTTTTAAAAGTTAAAAAAGTGAATTATGATAAACCAGAGAATGCTCGAACTAAAATATTATTTGAAAATTTAACTCCCTTACATGCCAATTCTAGATTAAGAATGGAGAGAGGAAATGGTTCTACGGAAGATTTAACTGCTCGGGTATTAGATTTGGCCTCTCCTATAGGAAGAGGGCAAAGAGGTTTAATTGTTGCTCCTCCAAAAGCGGGAAAAACGATGTTATTACAAAATATTGCACAAAGTATTGCATATAATCATTCAGATTGTGTGTTAATGGTTTTATTAATTGATGAAAGACCGGAAGAAGTTACTGAAATGCAACGACTAGTAAAAGGAGAGGTGATTGCTTCTACTTTTGATGAACCATCTGTTCGGCATATTCAAGTTTCTGAAATGGTAATTGAAAAAGCAAAGCGTTTAGTAGAACATAAAAAAGATGTGATTATTTTATTAGATTCAATTACTCGTTTAGCCAGAGCGTATAATACGATTATTCCATCTTCTGGAAAAGTGTTAACGGGTGGTGTCGATGCAAATGCTTTACATCGACCAAAACGTTTCTTTGGAGCGGCAAGAAATGTTGAGGAAGGGGGTAGCTTAACAATTATTGCTACTGCATTAGTAGATACTGGTTCAAAAATGGATGAAGTAATTTATGAAGAATTTAAGGGTACTGGAAATATGGAATTACCCTTATCGAGAAAAATAGCGGAAAAACGTGTTTTTCCAGCGATTGATTATAATCGTTCCGGAACAAGAAAAGAAGAATTATTAACTTCTTCTGAAGAATTACAAAAAATGTGGATTTTGAGGAAAATTATTCATCCTATGAATGAAATTGATGCTATGGAATTTTTAATTAATAAATTGTCTATGACAAAAACTAATTATGAATTTTTTCATATGATGAAAAGAAAGTAAAATTGAAAATATATTTTTATAAATAATAAAAAATTATAATAATATATTATATTGATTAAGAAAAGCAATGTTATATATAATATATTATTATAACTTTTTTGTAGAATTGCATGCGCTCATAGCTCAGTTGGATAGAGTGCTACCCTCCGAAGGTAGAGGTCTCAGGTTCGAATCCTGATGAGCGTATATGATAAAATATTTACTTTAAGTTTTATTTTTGTTATAATTATTAATAAAGTATTGAATATATTTTATATTTTTAATGGTGACTATAGCTCAGTTGGTAGAGTCCTGGATTGTGGTTCCAGATGTCATGGGTTCGAGCCCCATTAGTCACCCAAATATTTTTGATGATATAATTTTCGGCGAATAGCGCAGCTTGGTAGCGCAACTGGTTTGGGACCAGTAGGTCAGGGGTTCGAATCCTCTTTCGCCGATTTTATTTGACAATAGTAATAAATTTACTAAAATCTACCTTTTCATTTCCTTGAATATAAAACGCTTCTTCTAAAATTCTCCAAAAATTTTTTTTTGTTTTACTGCATATCCAGTTATTATTCTGATAATTAAAATGATAACCGTTATTTTTAGTAGCCAACCAAATTTGTTTTAATGTTTCTTGTTTACTAACGATAATTTTATTATTTAATGAAAAAGAAATAGTCATCATATGATGTACTATTTCATAATCCATTTCTGTTTTGTGATCAAATTTATCTAAATAATCTTCAATATGACATAAAATTTGATTGTATAAGGTTATAAATTTAGTATTATTCATATTTTTATTCTATTTATTTTTATTAATGAATAATTGTATTATATTATAATTATGATTTTTATTCTTAATTAATGTGAATTTTATATATGTCTGATAAATCTAAAGAAATATATTTTTCAAAAATGCATGGTTTAGGAAATGATTTTGTTATTTTTGATAGAATCAATCAAAATTTTCATATTTCACCAGATATAATAAAAAAAATATCTCATCGTAATCTTGGAATTGGTTGCGATCAAGTATTGTTTGTAGAAAAATCTCAAAAATTGAATTTTGATTTTTATTATCGAATTTTTAATGCTGATGGATGTGAAGTTGCACAATGTGGTAATGGTGCGAGATGTTTTGCATATTTTGTATATTTAAAAAATCTAACAAAAAAAAGAGAAATTTATGTTTATACTAATTATAGTTCTTTAGTATTAAATATAAAGAATTCTAATAATATTATTGTTGATATGGGAAAACCACAGTTTAATTTTAATAAACATGAAGTATGTACATCTAATAATTTAATTGTACAGAATTTAAAAATTAATACTATGTTGTTTAAATTTGGCGCAGTTTTTTTAGGAAACCCACATTGTGTTATTATTGTAAAAAATATTAAAAAATGTAATGTTGATACAATAGGTAAATATTTTAATCAATGCGGTTTATTTAAAGATGGCGTTAATGTTAATTTTATGCAAGTTGTTTCTAAAAATAATGTTATTTTGCGTGTTTATGAACGAGGAGTGGGAGAAACACAAGCTTGTGGAAGTGGAGCTTGTGCTGCAGTAGTGTTTGGAATAACTAATGGTTTATTAGATTCTCAAGTAATTGTTAATTTGCCTGGTGGAAAGTTACGTATTTTGTGGAAAGGGTTAAATCATTCAGTATATATGTGTGGTCCCGCTGTTCATGTGTATGATGGATTTATTGATCAAAAATTTTTAATTGTATAATTTATATCTTTTCATTTTAATGAATATTAAAATAAAGTGTAATTTTACGTGTTTTATATATAATATTTATTATAATGTATAATTTACATAATTTGGAGAGCTATTTTGTTTGAATTTAGTAAAAATGCACAAAATGATTATCAGAAAAACAAATTGATTAAACTTTGCTACAAAAATAAAAAGTATATTTTTCAAAATACAATAACATTTAAAAGAGTAATTTTTGCACTTTTTTCTGCTGGATTATCAACATTTTCAATTTTATATTGTGTACAACCTATATTGCCAACATTTTCTAGCGAATTTCATTTATCACCAGCGCAAAGTAGTTTATCTCTATCAGTAGCTACTGCTTCTATGGCAATAGGCATGTTATTTACAGGTTCTTTATCAGATACATTTGGAAGAAAAATAGTCATGAGTATTTCTTTATTATTAGCTACTTTTTTAACAATTTTATGTTCTTTTATGAATACATGGATTGAAATTATTTTCTTGAGAACATTAACTGGATTAACATTAAGTGGTGTTGCAGCAGTAGCGATGACTTATTTAAGTGAAGAAATACATCCTAAAGTGATTCCATTTGCTATTGGTTTGTATATTAGTGGAAATACTATTGGTGGATTTTCTGGTAGATTTTTAAGTAGTGTTTTAGTTAATTATTGTACCTGGTCTCGATCTTTATTTATTATTGGTTTATTATCGTTAACTGGTTCTTTATTATTTTTATTATTATTGCCTCAATCGAACAATTTTCAAGGAATTTCTCTTAATCCAAGAAAAATTTTTCATAGTTTTGTATTACAATGCAAAGATCGTGTATTACCTATATTATTTTTTATTGGTTTTATATTAATGGGTAGTTTTGTTACTTTATTTAATTATGTAGGATATAGATTAATGATTCCTCCATTTTCATTAAATCAAATGATTATAGGATTACTTTCTATAGTATACTTGACTGGTGCTTATAGTTCTCCAAAAGCCAGTGAGTTTATTATAAAATATGGTCGTAAAAATGTTTTAATTTATTCTTTATTAATTATGATTATTGGTATTGTGTTTACACAATTGGATTTTTTGATTTTAATTATTTTTGGTTTAATGATGTTTTCTACTGGGTTTTTTTCTGCACATTCTGTTTCTAGTAGTTGGGTAGGTCATCGAGCGACTATAGCTAAAGGTCAAGCATCTTCATTATATTTATGTTGTTATTATTTAGGATCTAGTATATTAGGAACTTTTGGTGGGATTTTTTGGTCGTTAGGAAATTGGATGGGAATTTCTATTTTTATTATTTCTTTATTGCTCATCGGTATTCGTATGATATCAAAGTTAAATCAAAAAAATTGTAATTAAATTTAATTATATGCTTTATTTTTTATTTTTTTTTTTTTTTTTTTTTTTTTGATTTGCTTTAGATATCAAATATATGTTTTTTTAAATTTTTATTTTATGATTAATATAAATGTCGAATCGATATTTTTTAGTTTTAATTGAATAACTTGGTTTGTGACATGAAATATATGAAGATGTTTTTGGTCGTTTAACTACTATTTTATATACAGAAAATTTCATGCATTCGTGAAACAAGTTGATAGAATCTAAATCACTTCCTACTATTTTTTTTATAATTTTTATATTTTTTTTAGGTAATGATTTTTGTTTATATGAAGGAAACATAGGATCTATATATATTACATCAGGTTTTTGAAGGTTCATTTGATTTATATTAATTGATGATGCATATATTAGTTTCATTTTTTTTTTTATCAAAGTACCAATCATTTTGTCTTTAAATCCTCTTTTTAATCCATCTTCTAATAAAATAGATAAAATAGGGTTTCTTTCTATCATAGTGATATTGTATCCATGTGAAAATAATATAAAAGCATCTTTTCCTAAACCTGCAGTAGCATCTAAAATATTTATTTTTTTTTTTTTTTTTATTTTTACTGCTTTTATAATTTTTCTTTTATAATCTTTTTTATATTGTTGAAAATTTTGATAGTTA
The DNA here is from genome assembly GCF_039349365.1 of Buchnera aphidicola (Shivaphis celti). Classification (NCBI taxonomy): domain Bacteria; kingdom Pseudomonadati; phylum Pseudomonadota; class Gammaproteobacteria; order Enterobacterales; family Erwiniaceae; genus Buchnera; species Buchnera aphidicola. Next base: position 404,108 of record NZ_CP134977.1, on the reverse strand, counting down.
AAATTTATCCATATATTTTTCTCTTTTTTATTTGTATTATCTTGTAATTCAATACGATTTGCTTGGAGAATCAACGAAAATTTAGCATATTGATCGTCAATTAAATTCCATTTATTTATTATTTTTTTTTTATTTACTGATTTCGTTTTATTAATAATTTTAATTTTATATTTCATTGTATTAAAATATATATTTTATGGTATAATGTAATATTATTAAGAATAATTTTATATTTATTTATAATATTTAAATAAATATGATTTTATTTAAATAAACAATAAATATTCATTAATTTATAAGGGAATAAAATATTATGTCATTTACCTTCCCTGTTAATATTCAACATGTTACAGTAAATGCTGTTATTCAACAACATTGTGTATACCATACTATTATTAGTCATGTTCATCAAGTAAATAAAAAAATATTACATGTTTCTAAAAAAAATATTTTTAATTTTTTTCCTGTGATTTCAAAAATAAAATTTATATCATATATTCATAATACTATTTTAAAAAAAATGGTATATAAACATATAAGTAAAATAAATTTTTTCGGTATTTTAAACAGGAAAATTAATGAAAATGTTTCATATGAAAAACATGTACAAGATTTTTTATCCTCTGTTCCTTTTTTTGATTTTTATAAAGATTTAAAAGATAAAAAGTATAATTCTCTTTTAGGAGATTTAATTCAAAATGTGGTTTTTGCTGTTCCTAAAGCTGTTACTACTTGTGTGAAAATTTCCCCTAATCCTATAGATTTAGTTGAGTCTAATTTAGATGGATCAAGATTTTGTAGTACTATTAAACGATCTGTTGATTGTATTAAAAACATTTTTTCTTTTAATAAAAATATAGAAAATTTTATACAGGACAAGGTTGATTGTATAAAATCAAATATTGAACATCCAACTTCTTTTTTAAAAAAAAATTTATTTTTTCAGTATTTAAAAAAGAATTTTAATTTTCGTACCTCGGATTATGTTGATTTTCCTATGATGGGTAGTTTTTTTTATCATTTTGATTCTAGAGATATAAGTGTGCAAAATGATATTTCTGTGAAAAAAATTAATGATTTGAGAAAAAATATTAAAGAAATTTGTTGGGTTTCTTTAAAATCTGTTAATCAATTACATAGCACTGTTTTGTTTAGTAAAAAAATATTTCATGATGCTAAAAATGTGATTAATATGCGTCATGGTATTATTTTTCCAATAAATATTATCATTGATGGGAGAAATTTTTCCCATCAAGAAAATCGTATTATGTATATTAATTTTAAAAAAAATATTCCTGATATCTTTTTAAGAAAATTAATTTTTACATGTTTTAAAAATGATTTAACAAGTAGACCATGTTTAGAAATATTTTATCATGCAAAAAAAATATCAAATTTTAGTCCAGAAAAATGTACTGTTTTTTATACAATTAATAATATTAAGGACCATAGAATTCATTTGACAGTAACTTACTTAGGAAAATTAACTAAAGTAAATAAAAATGATTTTTTGATTGATTATAAAAACTTTGGTGCTAAAACATCGGTAATTTTATCTAAATATGAATTACCAAAGATCAATTATTTTAATTTTATTAATTAATTTATTTATATTAATTTATCTGTTAATATTTTTAAATAAATTTTTTACTTTTGGATGATATTGATGGATACTAAATTTATTTATCGATTATACAAAAGGTCAAATTTTCTTTCTAAAGTTCGTAATTTTTTTTTTCAAAAAAATATCGTTGAAATAGAAACACCTGCATTAACAAAATATACGGTTACTGATTTGCATTTATTTCCATTACAAGTAATTATGGATAATAAACAAGATGATTTAAAAAGTACGTTATGGTTAATAACAAGTCCAGAATATCATATGAAACGATTATTGTCGGATGGTTTTGGTCCAATGTATCAAATTTGTCATGCCTTTCGAGATAATGAATATGGTAAGTTACATAATACAGAATTTACAATATTAGAATGGTATCAACCATTTTATAATATGTTTGATATGATAGAATTGATTGAAATATTTTTAAATAATATTTTTCATATATTATATTCTGATAAATCTTCTTATGAAGATATTTTTATGAAATTTTTGAATATTAATCCATTATCAACTGATATTCAAGAGCTAAATTCTATTTTATATAATCATGGTCATAAACATTTAATTCATAAAGAAAATAATATTTCTGATTTATTAAGTATAATTTTTAATATTTTTATTGAAAAAAAATTAGGATTATACAGACCAATTTTTATATACCATTACCCTTTTCAACAAGCCTTACTTGCAAAAATTAATCAGTATGATTTACGTATTGCGGATCGTTTTGAAATATTTTTTAAGGGAATTGAAATAGGAAATGGATTTTGTGAATTAATTGACGCAGACGAACAGTATAGAAGGTTCAATCATGAAAATAATTTGCGAGTGTATCGTAATTTAAAAAAACGTTGTATTGATCAACGTTTTATAAGTTCATTACGTAGTATTTATATGCCTGATTGTTCAGGAGTAGCGATTGGTTTAGATAGAATTGTGATGATTTTGTTAAATGTATGTTCTATTAAAGAAATAATTTCCTTTGATGATAAAAGTTGTTAACATTTTATTTTACATATTTACCAATAATTTTCGCTACTGATATTTCCTGGGGATCTCCTTAAATGTTTTTTTAAATTTCTATGTTTAATTAAATAATTTTGTGTTTCTTTTACCATAGCAGGATTTCCGCATAACATAACATGAGATGTTTGTGGATGCAGAATATGTCCTACTGTTGTTTCGATTAATTGATTTTTTAGTAGTGTTGGAATTCTTCCCTGTAACGAAGAAGAATTTTTTTCTTGACTAGTAATAGTTTGAATTATAATTTTTTTTTCATATTTTTTTTGAATATTTTTTATTAAGGGAAGGTATATGAGTTCTTCTGTATATTTTACTGCGTATATTATTATTATTTTTTCAAATTGATCTAATTTAGATCCATCTTGTAAAATAGAACAAAATGGACCTATTGCTGTTCCAGTAGCAAACATCCATAATATTTCACATTTTGGAATTTCATATATAGTGAAAAACCCTGATGATTGTTTAGAAATTAGTATTTCGTCACCAGGAATTAATTTGTATAACAATTTGGACATTATTCCATTTGGAATGTGTGTAATAAAAAATTCAAGATTTTTGCTTTTTGGAGGATTTACATATGAATATACTCTTTTAATGTATTTATTGTTTTTTTGCAGTATAGCAAGTTTTGCAAATTGTCCTGCAAGGAAAGGAGAAATATCAGCATGTAAAATGATGCTAAATAATCTTTTAGTCCATTTTTTTTTTTTAATGATTTTTGCCGTTTTCCATATTACCATTAATATTCCTTGAATAAAATATAAAAATATTTTTTTAAATTTCAATTTAAAATTTTATTTTATAAGATAAAACGATTTAGGTCTTCATTTAAAATCAGTTGATCTAAGTGTTTGCTAACATAATTAGAATCTATATTAATGACTTTTTCTTGCATTTCATCTGCAGAAAATGAAATATCTTCCATTAAACATTCTAAGATTGTATATAGTCGTCTTGCTCCAATATTTTCAATTTTTTCATTCATTTTCCAAGCAGATTCTGCAATTTTATATATCCCATTTTTTGTGAATTTTATTGAAATTCCTTCTGTTTTCATAAGTTCAACATATTGAGTAATAAGAGCTGCTTTTGGTTCAATAAGTATCTTTTCAAAATCGTTTATGTTTAATGCATGTAATTCTACTCGAATTGGTAATCTTCCCTGTAATTCTGGTATTAAATCTGATGGTTCTGATACCTGAAATGCTCCGGATGTGATAAATAAAATATGATCTGTTTTAATAAATCCATATTTTGTTGATATAGAACAACCTTCAATTAATGGTAGTAAATCTCTTTGTACTCCTTCTCTGGAAACATCTAATCCTGATGTTCCTCTTTTTTTACATATTTTATCTAATTCATCGATAAATACAATTCCATTTTGTTCTACTGCTTGAATAGCTTCTTTTTTTATATCCTCAAGATTTAATAATTTAATAGATTCTTCTTCGCATAATATTTTCATTGCATCTTTTATTTTCAATTTTTTCTTAGTTTTTTTGTTTTGATTTAAATTTTGGAATAATAGTTGTACTTGATTAGTGAGTTCTTCCATTCCTGGTGGTGCCATAATTTCTATTCCCATAGGTTGATTTTTTAAATCAATTTCAATTTCTTTTTCATTTAGTTCTCCATTTTTTAATTTTTCATGAAATGCTTGTAAAGTTTTTGTAGGTTTTTTGATTGTATTATTTTCTTCTTTAATTGTTGGAATTAAAATATTTAATATTCTTTTTTCTGCTATTTCTTTTGCTTTGAATTTGTTTTGTTTAATTTTTTTTTTTTTTATAGTTTTGATAGCAATATCAATTAAATCACGAATAATAGAATCTACTTCTTTTCCTACATAACCAACTTCAGTAAATTTTGTTGCTTCAACTTTGATAAATGGTGATTGTGCTAGTTTTGCTAGTCTTCGTGCAATTTCTGTTTTTCCTACTCCTGTTGGACCAATCATAAGTATATTTTTTGGTGTAATTTCTTTTTGTAAATGTTTTGGTAATTGCATTCTTCTCCAGCGATTTCTTAATGCTACTGCTACTGCTCGTTTTGCTTTTTCTTGTCCAACGATAAATTTATCAAGTTCTTTCACTATTTCTTGAGGAGACATAGTTGGCATAAAAAATAATCCTTTTATTTTTCCGAATGTAGTTCTTTGATGACAAAATTATGGTTAGTATATATGCATATATTAGCTGCAATATTTAGTGCATTTTTAACAATGTTTCGTGCTTCTAGTGTGGAATGTTTTAATAATGCGTAAGCAGCAGCTTGCGCATATGATCCGCCTGATCCAATTGCGATAATATCATTTTCTGGTTCTATAACATCACCATTTCCTGTAATTATTAAAGAAATGTTTTTATCTACTACTCCTATAATTGCCTCTAACTTTCTTAGTATTTTATCACTACGCCAATCTTTTGCTAGTGCTATTGCAGATTTTTTTAATTGTCCTTGATACGTATCAAGTTTTTTTTCAAATAGTTCAAATAATGTGAAAGCATCTGCTGTGCTTCCTGCAAATCCTGAAATTATTTTGTTATTATATAGAGACCGTATTTTATTAACGTTTTTTTTCATAATTGTATTACCTAAAGTTGCTTGTCCGTCACCACCCATTACAACTTTATTTTTTAACCTAATGCTTAATATTGTTGTCATAAATCAGTCTCTTTTGTATAATATGATAATTTAATATATTTATTTTATTAAATTTTACATATAATTTTTTATATGTTAGATAATTGTATATTGTTTATTTATAAAAGTTCAAGTTATTTTATAATTTAATTATTTATTTAAAATTTTACTATAAAGGATTTTCACATGAAAAAAGAAATTCACCCAAAATATAAAAAAATGATAATAAACTGCGCATGTGGAAATATAATAAATATATTTTCTACATTAAATAAAAAAAATTTAAATGTTGATGTATGTTTTAAATGCCATCCTTTCTATACTGGGAAACAAAGGGTCATAAGTCAAGGAGGACGTATTGAACAATTCAATAAAAAGTTTTCTATAGTGTAGTATATTTTTAATGATCAATTTTGTTATTGTTTTACATGATTTTAAGCGGGAAACGGGGTTCGAACCCGTGACCTCAACCTTGGCAAGGTTGCGCTCTACCAACTGAGCTATTCCCGCAATTTGTAATCATATTAATATAATATATCACAATTTCAATAAACTGCAATATATAAATCAATCAATTTAATGAATTATTTTTTTTTTTATTTTTTTATAAATTTTTTTTTGTAAAATTTAAGTTCATTAATAGAATCATAAATATCAAATAATGCTGTATGTTTATTATTTTTTTTAAGTAGTTTTAATATTTTTGGATTCCATCGTTTGGCTAATTCTGATAGAGTACTGACATCGATATGTCGATAATGAAAATAAGATGCAAGTCTTGGCATATATTTTACTAAAAATCTTCTGTCTTGACTAATTGTATTTCCACACATTGGAGAGCATTGATATGGTACCCATTGTTTAATAAAATTTAAAGTTTCGTTTTCAGCATCTATTTCTTGGTATTGGCTATTTTTTATTTTGTTTAATAAATTGTTTTTTTTGTGTATTGTTTTATTCCAGTTGTTCATTAGTCCAATGATTTTTTTATTTTGATATATAGGGATTGATGGACCAACGGATAGTATATTTAATTGTTGAGTGGTAATAACTGTAGCAATTTCAATTATTTTATGAATATTTGGATTTAATCCAGTCATTTCTAGATCTATCCATATTAAATTATTTTTATTGATCATTGTTATTATATTTTTTTTATAATTGTATAATAACAATGATATTAAAGTTTTTATATTTTTATTGTAAATTTATTTTGTTTGAATATGAATTTTTTTTATTTTTTTTGATTCTGGATGTTCATATTCAAAATTTATTTTTAATAATCCATTCTTGAGTTTTGCTTGATGAATTTTAATTGGTTGATTTATATTAAAGGTGATGGAGAAATCTCTCTTTTGAATTCCTTGGTGGATATATTTTATTTTTTTTATTTTTTGATTTTCATAATTACATTTACCGGAGATAATTAATTGGTTTTTTGTAATAGAAATATCTAGTTCATTTTCTTTATACCCTGGTACAGTAAGTGTTAATTGATACGTTTGTTCATTAATCTTTATTAAATTGTAGTCAGGTAATTCAGATAATGGTTTTTCTCCTGTCAAAGTACTAAATATTTTATCGATTTGATTAAATCGATTAGAAAATAAACTATTAGTTAGTGTTGGATGAAATGATATTGAATGATATGGCATATTAAATTCCTTTTTTAATTTTAAAATTTAATAGGTAATCATATTTTTTATTTTAATTTTTTATTAAATATAAGGATTTTATATTTTTTTTCAAGTTGATATATTTATTTCAATAAAAAAATTATTTAATTAATTTATAAAGGTGATGATTTATGAAGAACGTGATTCCAATTCATACCAATTCATGGAAAAAATTAACCATTCATTTTGAAAAAATAAAAGATATACATTTAATTGATTTTTTTAAAAATGATAACAAACGATATCAACGACATTCTTTTTTATTTCAAAATAAGATCTTAATCGATATGTCAAAGAATAGAATTGATTCAGAAACTATATCATTATTATTAGAATTAGCAGAAGAAATGAATTTGTCTAATCAAATATCTTCGATGTTTACTGGGGAAAAAATTAATTTTACTGAAAACCGATCAGTATTACATACTGCGTTAAGAAATTTAGGGGAAAGTTCTATTTTTGTTGATGGTGTAGATGTTATGCCAAAAATATCATTTGTTTTAAATAAAATGAAAACATTTTCAGAAAAAATTATTCATGGAAAATGGAAAGGTTATTCTGGAAAAAAAATTAGGAATATAGTAAATATAGGTATTGGAGGATCTGATTTAGGTCCGAAAATGGTGACTATGGCTTTAAATCCATATAGAAATCATTTAAATGTATTTTTTTTGTCAAATATTGATAGTACAGAATTATTTAATTTTTTAAAAGTGAATGATTTTGAGACTACAATATTTTTAATATCTTCTAAAACTTTTACTACAAAAGAAACTATTACGAATGCTACAATTATTAAAGATTGTTTTTTAAAAAGAAATAATTGTATAAAAAGTATGGAAAAACATTTTTTTGCTATTACTGCTAATATTACAGCTGCTTTAGATTTTGGTATTGTGAAAAATAATATTTTTCAGTTATGGGATTGGGTTGGTGGAAGATATTCCTTATGGTCATCGATGGGATTATCTATTGTTTTATCTATAGGTTTTGATAATTTTATTAAATTATTACGCGGTGCATATGATATGGATATGCATTTTCAATATGAAAAATTGTCTAATAATATTCCTGTTTTATTAGGATTAATAGGTATTTGGTATAATAATTTTTTTCATTCTGAAACAGAACTGATTGTTCCCTATGATCAGTATTTGTCTGAATTTCCCTCTTATATTCAACAAAGTTCTATGGAATCAAATGGAAAAAATATTGATAAAAACGGAAATCATGTTTTGTGGAATACTAGTCCAGTTATTTGGGGTTCTGTTGGTATTAATGGGCAACATTCTTTTTATCAGCTATTACATCAAGGAACAAGATTAATTCCTTGTGATTTTATTGCCTCTATTTTTTCTCATCATCCTATTCAGAATAATCAAGAAATATTATTATCAAATTTTTTTGCTCAAACCCATGCTTTAGCTTTTGGAAATTTTTTTCAAAAAAATATGAATTATAAGAATAACTGTATAGAAAATGAAATATATGTTGAAAAATTTAAATATTTTGAAGGAAATCGTCCAAGTAATTCATTTTTATTAAAAAAATTAGATCCATATTCTTTAGGTGCATTAATTGCATTATATGAACATAAGATATTTACTCAAGGTATTATTTTGAATATTTGTAGTTTTGATCAATGGGGAGTGGAGCTTGGTAAAAAAATTTCTGATGATATTTTTAATAGTTTATTATATCGCACAAGAAGTGTAAATTATGATTCTTCTACTAATAGTTTAATAAAATTTTATCATGATTATAAAGTTCATAAATAATGTATATTAAAAATCATTGTTATCATATTAAGAATAAAAATTTTTTAATTTTTTTAATGGGTCCAACAGCTTCTGGAAAATCAAAAATAGCTATGATATTAAGAAACTTTTTGCCAGTAGAATTAATTAGTGTAGATTCTGCATTAATTTATAAAGATATGGATATTGGAACATCAAAACCCAGCCAGTTTGAATTATATCATCATCCTCATCGATTAATTAATCTATTAGACCCTAAAAATTTTTATTCTGCTTTTGATTTTAGAAAAGATGCTTTAAATGAAATTCAAAAAATATTAAGAAATAATAAAATTCCTTTATTGGTCGGAGGAACAATGTTATATTTTCATTTTTTATTATATGGTTCAGACCAATTACCGAAATCAAATATAGTACTGCGGAAAAAGTTGTTGTACGAAGTACATGATAAAAATAGTGATTTTTTATACCAATATTTGTTACATATCGATTTTGATTCTGCAAAAGATATTCATCCTCATGATATTCAAAGAATTATACGTGCTATAGAAATATATTTATTAACAGGAAAAAAAATGAGTTTTTTAATCAAAGAAATGACGACTGCTATTCCTTATGATATTATACAGTTTGGTATTTTTCCACAAAAAGATATACTTCATAAAAATATTAAAAATCGTTTTTATCATATGTTACATCAAGGATTTGAAAGAGAAGTTTGGAAATTATTTAATAGAAATGATTTAAGTTTTTTTTCTCCTGGAATGAGATGTATTGGATATCGTGAAATGTGGATGTATTTTTTAAAAATGATTAGTTATAATGAAATGATTAAAAAATCTATTATTTCTACATTTCATTTAGCAAAGAAACAAATTACATGGTTAAAGAAATGGAAAAATATTATTTTTATTCATGATAGTGATATAAAAAAAATCATCTCTTTAGTTTTAAAGAAAATTTATGAAAAATATTGTTTTTAATTTTTTTAACTTGTATATTATGGTTCTGTTATATAGTATGAGATAAAAATTTAGTTTTTATTAATATAATTTTATATATTTATATATATAACGTTTTTACTTTAACATATGAAGATGATATGAATCAATTAAATGAAAGTAGCGTCGTGGAAATCATACAGATAAATACAATATATAGAGTAAATCCAGCTGCAGTATTTCACAAAATTTGCGGTGATAAAAAATTGAGTTTACTATTAGAATCTGCAGAAATAAATAAAAAAAATCAATTGAAGAGTATGATGATTATTGATACTGCAATACGTATTACGGCATATAATCGCAAAGTAGTATTACAATCTTTTTCAAAAAATGGACAAAATATATTAGAAAAAATGAGTTCTGTTATACCAAAAACAGTGTTGGTACATTATCATTCTGAATCTTTGACATTAATTTTTCCAACATCTGTTAGTACATTAGATGAAGATGTTAAATTACGAGAACTATCTATTTTTGATTGTTTTAGATTTATTTTAAAATTATTAAAACCTAATATGTTATATGAAAATGCAATTTTTTTTGGAGGATTATTTTCATATGATTTAGTTAGTACATTCGAGCCTTTGCCGATTATTCCAAGTATACATCAATGTCCAGATTTTTGTTTTTATTTATCAGAAGTTTTATTGATTATGGATCATTTAAATCAAACAAGTGTTTTACAGGGAAGTGTTTTTTTTCAGGATAAACATGAAAAATTACGAATTACTCAAAGAATGTTAAATATTAAAAATGAATTAAAAAATAAACCAAAAAGTATTACTAATTTCAAAATTCCATATTCTGCAGTGAAAATGAATTTTAGTGATGAAGAATATAAAAAAATTGTAAGAGATATGCAATTGTATATTCAATCAGGTGAAATATTTCAGGTTGTACCATCAAGGAAATTCTTTTTACCATGTCCATATCCTTTATCTGCATATTATACTTTAAAATTAAATAATCCTAGTCCGTATATGTTTTTTATGCAGGATATAGATTTTACAATTTTTGGTGCATCTCCAGAGAGTGCATTGAAATATAATCCTGAAAATAGAAAGATTGAAATTTATCCTATAGCAGGAACTCGTCCTCGTGGATTTGATCAAGATGGACAATTAGATTTAGATCTTGATAGCAGAATTGAATTGGAAATGCGAACAAATCAGAAAGAATTATCTGAACATATTATGTTGGTAGATTTAGCTAGAAATGATTTAGCTAAAATTTGTATTCCTGGAACTAGATTTGTTTCACAATTAACTAAAGTAGATCGTTATTCTCATGTTATGCATTTAGTTTCCAAAGTTGTTGGAAAGTTACAGTACGATTTAGATGCATTGCATGCTTATTCTGCTTGTATGAACATGGGAACATTAACTGGTGCTCCAAAAATTAGAGCTATGCAAATTATTTCAGAAGTGGAAAAAGTTAAACGAGGAAGTTATGGAGGAGCTATTGGTTATTTTACAGGATTTGGCACATTAGATACCTGTATTATTATTCGTTCAGCATATGTTGAAAATCAAATTGCTGTAATTCAGGCAGGAGCTGGAATTGTTTTGGATTCTATTCCTAACGAAGAATCTATAGAAAGTAAAAATAAAGCGCAAGTAGTTTTAAACTCTATTATTCAATCTAATTATAAAAAGGATATTTTGTGAATTGTAAACAGGATATTTTATTATTGGATAATTTTGATTCTTTTACATATAATATTGTAGAACAATTGCGATGTAAAAAGAATCATGTGGTAATTTATCGCAATACAGTTCCATTAAAAGTAATTTTATTATCATTATCGCGATTAAAAAATCCAATTATTGTATTGTCTCCTGGTCCTGGAGAACCAAAATATGCTGGCTGTATGTTAGAATTATTATCTTATGTTATTGGGAAAATACCAGTAATAGGAATTTGTCTAGGTCATCAAGCAATAGTAGAGTTTTACGGCGGTGTTTTAGAACGTGCTGGAAAAATTTTGCATGGAAAGTCATCTTTAATGTACCATGATCAACGATACATGTTTAAAAGTCTTCCAAATCCATTATTAGTTTCGAGATATCATTCTTTAATTTGTACAAACATTCCCCCTGGTTTGAGAATTAACGCTTTTTTAAATAATACGGTCATGGGAGTATTAAATAATACTCAAAAGGTATGCGGTTTTCAATTTCATCCAGAATCTATTTTAACTACATATGGAGCGAAGTTATTAGAAAATACTATTTTTTGGGCAAGGATGTAATATTTTAATAAAATTTTTTAGAATATAATTTTTATATAATATATTATTTTGGTTTTAAGGAATAACATGAGGAAAAATATTGTTGTTTTAGGATTGCAATGGGGTGATGAAGGTAAAGGGAAGATAGTGGATTTTATTACCCAGACTGCTCATTACGTTGTTCGTTATCAGGGTGGGCACAATGCTGGTCATACAATAGTGGTAGAAAACAAAAAAATTATTTTACACTTAATTCCATCGGGTATTTTGAATGATCATGTAACTTGTATTTTAGGTAATGGAGTTGTTATTTCGATACAAGATTTAATTAATGAAATTAACATGTTATCTCAATTAGGTATTTCGATTAAAAATCGATTAATGATATCACAGAACTGTTCTTTAGTTTTACCCTATCATGTCAATATGGATATTTTTCGAGAACATGTTTTAGGAGTAGATTGTATTGGAACAACAAAAAAAGGAATTGGTCCAGCATATGAGGATAAAATAGCCCGTTGTAGTATTAAAATGTATGATTTGTATGATACAACTATACTATTAAAAAAATTGAAATTTATGATTAATGATTATAATAAAAAATTAATAAATAATAATACATGTGATCAAATTAATCATCAGATTATTTTTAATAGTTTAATAAAATATCAAGATTATTTTAAAGATATGATAGTAGATGTTCCTTCTATATTGGAATCTGCTTATCAAAATAAAAAAAATATTGTTTTTGAGGGAGCACAAGGTGCATTATTAGACATTGATCATGGAACATATCCATATGTTACTTCTTCGAATACAACAATTGGAGGTGTTTTTACGGGTTCTGGAGCGAATTTGAAATACATAAATAAAATTATTGGTGTTACAAAAGCATATTGTACTCGTGTTGGATCTGGTCCATTTTTAACAGAATTAAAAGATGATATTGGTATATATTTATGTCATAAAGGTAAAGAATTTGGTTCCACTACTGGTAGAAAAAGAAGGACTGGATGGTTAGATTTAGTGTTATTATCAAGAATGATTATGATAAATTCTGTAACTTCAATTTGTTTGACTAAATTAGATGTATTGGATGATTTATTAGAAATTAAATTATGTATTTCGTATCAAGATAGCTATACGTTACGTAAAATTAAAAATCCATTTTCTTTATTTAACTTGAAAAATATTTTACCAGTGTATAAATCATTCCCAGGATGGAGAAAAAATACAGTTGGAGTAAATAAATTTGATAATTTACCAAATGAAGCACAAGATTATGTTTGTTATATTAATCAATATTTAAAGATGTTCGGTGCTTCTATAGATGTTATTTCTACTGGACCAGGACGTTTTGATACAATTATTATACATCCACTTATGTAATGATATTATAGATATTTTATATAACTTATCATCATAATGAAATTTATTGTGATATAATTATCAATTGTATTTAATATTTGATATACAACAGTATTACTATATTTTTTTTGAAAATTATTTATATAATTTTCATTATATATATTTTGTATTAATATAAATTCATTTTTTATTTTTGTATGTTTAATACCTGATACATTAATTATTAAAATTGTAAAAAAAAGGATTATTATTGTAATGCGTCATTATGAAATTATACTTATGATACATCCTGATCAGACTATAGATCAGGTAATAAATATTATTAATGAATATAAAAAATTCGTTAAAAAACATTCTGGAATTATACATCGCTTAGAAGATTGGGGTAGACGGCAACTATCTTATGCAATTAAAAAACTGCATAAAGCACATTATGTATTATTAAATATTGAGTTAAATACAGATTCTATGGTGCAATTAAAAGAGAAATTATATTTTGATAGTGTCATTATTCGTAATTTAATTATACATATGAAAAATTCAATAAAAACTGTTTCTCCCATGTTAAAACTAAAAGATGAAAAAAAAAGATATTAATTTTTTAAATATTATATTAATTTTTTATTTAATATTTTTATGAGGAAAATATGGCACGTTATTTTAGAAGACGGAAATTTTGTCGTTTTACAGTCGAAAAAATTCCATATGTTGATTACAAAGATATTACTATGTTAAAAAATTATATTACAGAAAATGGGAAAATTGTACCAAGTCGTATTACAGGAACATCTGCTAAATATCAAAAGCAACTATCTAAAGCAATAAAATGTGCTCGATATCTTTCTTTGTTACCGTATACAGATCAACATCGTTAATATAATAATTTTATTTAAAAAAAAAGATAGGATACAATGAAAATTATTTTGTTAAAAGATATACATGGAATAGGTAGGTTTGGTGATATTGCTTATGTTGCAGCCGGATATGCTAGGAATTATTTAATTCCTTATGGTAAAGCATTATTAGCAAGCCAAAAAAATATGGAAAAGTTTGAGATTCAAAAAAAAGATTTTTTACTGAAAGAACAAATTAAAATTCAAAATTCATACAAAAGAATAAAAGAAATTAAGAGTTTTAGTCCAATTAAAATACATGCTAAATCTAGCGAAACGGGAAAATTGTTTGGTTCAATTAGTTTAAAAGATATTTTAAGTGTAATATTATCTTTAGGTATTAAAGTTAATAAGAATGAAATTATTATGCAAGATAGTGTTATTCGTTATATTGGAAAATATAATATTATTTTTCAACCACATAAAGAAGTTTCATGTTACATTACGATTTATGTTATTTCAGAAAAGTCATGAATATTGATTTTATTTTTTTTTAAATATTTATTTTTTTTACGTTTTAAAGAAAATAATATTAATATTTTTTATAATAAAGATGTATTTTTTTGCAATATACATCTTTATTTATTATATATATATCAGAAGGTAATTGCAGCATTTAATATATAATAAAATATATGAATACAATACAATTGAAAGTTTTAGATCCCAGAATAGGAAAAGATTTTTCATTTATTAAATATCAAACTGCAGGATCTTCTGCAATAGATTTATATGCTATGGTTGAAAAAAAAACAGATATTTATCCTAAAGAAGTAGTTCTATTAAAGACAGGTATTGCAATTTTTATTCAAAACCCTTTTATTACTGCTATTATTTTACCCCGTTCAGGATTAGGTCATTATCATGGAATTATATTAGGTAATAGCATTGGTTTAATTGACTCAGATTATCAAGGTGAATTAATGGTTTCAATTTGGAATAGACACTCAAAGAAATTTTCGATTTTTCCAGGAGATCGAATTGCACAATTGTTATTTGTTCCAATTATTAAACCGAAATTTCAGATAGTTAATAATTTTCGAAAGACGGAAAGAAATACAAAGGGGTTTGGACATACTGGTATTTAAAAGAATATATTTTTTATATTTTTTAAAATTTTATTATTAATTTTGGCCCTTGCTGGATTTGAACCAGCGACCAAGCGATTATGAGTCGCGTGCTCTACCACTGAGCTAAAGGGCCTATTAAAATATCTATGCAATAGGAATTTTTTTTACATGATTAAATATATTATATTTAGTAGTAAAAAACATTCCTTATATTATAATATAAATATTTTTTTTTGACAAAATTATTTTTAACTGATATGATGTATTTATAAAGATCCTCTGTAGTTCAGTTGGTAGAACGACGGACTGTTAATCCGTATGTCACTGGTTCGAGTCCAGTCGGAGGAGAGAATTTATTAATTTTTTATTTTTAATTATTTTCTCAAATATTAAAAAAANGATTTTAAAATTTTATTTATCTATTATAGTATGTTTAACTTTTTATTTTATGATTATGAGTCATTTGGTATTCATCCTGCATTAGACAAACCTGCACAATTTGCTTGTGTTAGAACAGATATAGATTTTAATATTGTAGAAAAAAGCAGGTATTTTTTTTGTTATCCTCCAAATGACTATTTACCTGAACCAGATTCTATATTAATTACAGGTATTACTCCACAATATACTAGAAAACATGGTATTAATGAATTTTTTTTTTCAAGAAAAATTTTTAGTATTTTGAATAAAAAAAATACATGCATTCTTGGTTATAATAATTTAAATTTTGATGATGAGATTACTAGAAATATTTTTTATCGTAATTTTTTAGATCCTTATTCATGGTCATGGAAGAATAATAATTCTCGATGGGATGTTTTATCCCTAGTTCGTGCTTGTTTTGTTTTATCTCCTAGAAATATCTCTTGGCCAAAAAATAAATATGGAGGTATAAGTTTTAAATTACAAGATTTAACAAAAGTGAATAATATTTCTCATAAAGCACATGATGCATTATCTGATGTATATGCAACAATTGATTTAATTAAATTAATTAAAATAAAAAAAATAGAGTTATTTAATTTTTTTTTTAAATATCGTTTAAAAAAAAATATTATAAAATTAATTACAAGTCAATATGGAACTCCTTTAATATATATATCTAATATTTTTGGGATATCAAGGAATTACTTTACTTGTATTACTCCTATTTTTTGGAGTGATTTAAATTCTAATATGTTAATATTTTTTGATTTATATATGGATTATCAGCGTTTATTAGATTTTTTAAAAAAAAAGCATGTACAAGATATTCAAGTTAGTCATTTATTTAAGTTAGGTGTTAATTTTTTATATGTGAATAAATGTCCTATACTTGTTCCTTATGATTATTTTAGTACTTTGAAATTTTTGAAATGTGGAATTGATATAAATGTATATCTAAAACAATCAAGAAAAATTCATTTAAACAATAAAATTGTTTCTAAAATAAAAATGATTTTTAGTAATTATATTTATCAATATCAGAAAGATAATGTTGATTTAAAAATATATGATAATTTTTTTTCTACTCATGATAAAAATCAAATGAAAAAAATTCATTTTATGGATGTAAAAGATACAAAAAATATTAAATTCACTTTCAAAGATAAAAAATTAAATGAAATGTTACTGAGAATATATGCAAGAAATTTTTCTTATTTATTAAATAACGATGAATTTAACTATTGGATGCAGTATAGGTGTAGAATATTTAATAAAAAATGTTTATTAGAATATTTTAAAAAAATTGATCAATTAATTTTATTACATTATGATAATTTTAAATACTTAAAATTATTAATTTTATTAAAAAGATACGTTTTTTCTTTGTTAATATAAAATATAATTTTCTATTTTTTGAACAGAAATTCTTTCATATAATTTTCAATCATTTTATAATGCTTCTCGTTTGTCATATCTAAATTATTTTCATTAATTATCTTTGTTTGCTTAGAAATCCAAATTTTCCATGCTTTTTGGGATATGTTTTTATATATTTTTTCTCCTATTTCCCCCGGATATAGTTGATGTTCCATGCCTTGAAGTTTTTTTTTAAAATATTTGCAAAATATTAATTTCATTTATTTATTTCCTATGGAAAAATTTTTGATATCATTTTTTTAATCGGCTGAGGAATACCGATATATATTTTTTTATTTTTACTATACCAAATATTCCTTTTATTTTTTATTTCTATATATTTTTTTTTTATTTTTTTATGAAGAAAGATCATGTTATAAGTAGAATTACTTAAATTTTTAGTTAAAGTATAATTTTTTATGTTAATAATATTAAATATTTTTTTTTTTTTTTATCCATTCATCTATTTTTTTTTGGGAGAGAAATTCTGGGAAGCAAAATAAATTTTTCCATATGCTATTTTTTTTTCTTTTTACTAACAAAATGTATTCTTTATATTGTAGAATCAAAAAGAAAATTTTTTTATTTATTTTTTTTAATTTAATTACTTGTCGATGAAATTGATTATTTTTTTGATATTTACAATTTTTTTTTATTGGACATAAATTACATATTGGATTTTTATATCGACATATTAATGCTCCTAAATCCATCATTCCTTGGTTAAATGTTCTAGTGTTATGTACTGGAGTAAGTTGATCAATTTTTTTCCATAATATTTTTGTTAATATACTCTTTTTTTCTTTTGGATCAATATTATAAAATCTTACTAAAACACGTTTAACATTTCCATCTAATATGGAAAAATAAAAATTTTGTGATAATGATAAAATTGCTCCTGCAGTTGTTTTTCCGATTCCTGGAAGTTTTATAAGATGGTGAAAATTATTTGGTAAACAAGATCGATAATTTTTCGTTGCAATTTGAGCAGTTTTGTATATATTATATGCTCTTTTATAATATCCTAGACCGCTCCATAAATATAATATTGTATCTAAATTAGATCGTGTAAGTGTTTTAATATTTTTAAATTTCTGAATAAATTTATTGAAATATGGTATTACGGTTTCTGTTTTTGTTTGTTGTAACATGATTTCTGAAATCCATATTATATATGGATCATTAGTATTTTGCCATGGCAGATTTTTTCTTCCATTTTGATGCTGCCAATTAATAATATGTTGTGCAAATTGCCAAGATTTCATAATTTTGATATAAAAATCATTGATATTTAATATATTAGTTTATGTTATAATATATTTTATTTAATAAAAATTTATAAAAAATTTATAATTATTTTTTTTAATTACAAATTTGAAAATTAATATGCGGAAAATTTATAGTTTTAAACGTCGATATAGAAGTTTAAAAAATAATTCAATTATTTTAATGAAAAAATTTTTTCCATTGTATGGAGTATATTTTAAGCATAAGGGAGAATTATTAAATAATTTTTTTTTGAAAAAAAAATTACCACTAATTATAGAAATTGGATTCGGGGATGGAGAAAATATTCTTTATTCTGCGATAAAAAATAAAAATTATAATTTTTTTGGAATTGAGGTATATCTTCCAGGGGTAAAAAATTTTATTAAACATACATGTTTATTAAATAATTATTTAAGTAATATTAAAATTATTGTACATGATGCAGTGGAAGTATTTCAATATATGTTATTTAATAAGACAGTTAGTGTAGTACAATTATTTTTTCCTGATCCATGGCCAAAAAATAAACATAAAAAAAGAAGGATTATACAACCATCGTTTATTAATTTATTATCTAATAAATTAATATATAATGGTATTTTTCATATTAAAACAGATTGTGTAGAATATTATAATTATATTATGAAAACAATGAAAAAAATAGACTGTTTTGTTAATATATCTCATTATTATAATTTTGAATTAATAATGAATAAAAATTTAATAACAAAATTTGAGAAAAAAGCATATGATAATAAAAAAAAAATTTTTAATATAATTTTTCAATGTATTATATAAGAATAATATATTTTTGAATTTATATAAACAATAATATTAGATCATTTAAAAAATTTTTACCTTTTTCTGATATAATCCAGCAATTATTTTTTTCCAATATATAATTTTCTAAAATAGCTTTTTTTATATATTTTTTAATTTCTTTAATATCTATTTGAGTATGTTTATAAAAATTTTTTTTTTTAATTGGTTGAGATAATCTAGCAGTATTCATGAAGTATTCTATGAATTTATCTTTTTTAGAAAGATGATATATTTTGTCAATATATAATTGTTGTTTATTACAATAATCATATATTCTTTTTTTTTTTATAAATCTGATAACATCTCCATTTTTTTTAGTAATTTTGCTATGTGCTCCACAACCAATACCAAGGTAATCTCCAAAATTCCAATAATTTAAATTATGATAACATAAATGTTTTTTTTTTGCATATGAAGAAATTTCGTATTTTATATATTTATTTTTTTTTAAAACATTTTTCCCTAAATTGTACATTGTAGAAATTATTTTTTCATTTGGAATTTTTGGTTTTTGATAATAAAATATAGTATTTTTTTCTATACTCATCTGATACCAAGAAATATGATCAGGTTGAATTGATATTGCTTTATATAAATCATCTAAACAGTCTTGTATATTTTGATCTGGTAGACCATACATTAAATCTATATTTGTATTTATATTAGTATACTTTTTGATTTGATACAAAATTTTTGTTATATTTTGAATAGAATATTTTCTACCTATTTTTTTTAAATATTTAGGATTAAAACTTTGTAGTCCTATTGATATTCTATTAATTCCTATTTTTTGATATTGTATAATTTGTTCGAATGTAGTGTATTGAGGATGTATTTCTATTGAAATTTCTATTTTTTTTTCTATTTTCGTTATTTTTTTTATTTTTGTAATTAAAAAATTTATTAGTTTAACATTTAATAAATTGGGAGTACCTCCTCCTATAAATATAGTTTTTATTATTCTATTTTTAAAAAAAATTTTATCATTTGTTAAATCTTGAATTAACATTTCAACATATTTTTTTTTTGATATTTCATTTTCTATTTTACATGTATTTAAGTCACAGAACGGGCATTTTTTTACACACCATGGTATATGAACATATAAACTTAAAGGAAAAATAAATTTCATGGTTGTTCCGATATTTTTTAATTTGAGTGGTTTTGTTGCATCCAACTTTCTAAAATTAATGCGGCTGAAAGAGAATCTATGTATTTTTTTTTTAATTTTTTATATCCACCAGAATTATATAAAATAGATTTTGATTCCGTTGTAGTTAATCTTTCATCATGTAATATGACTGGCATTAAATATCTTTGATGTAATTCTTTAGAAAAAATTATTGTTTTTTTTGTGATATTTTGTCTTGTTCCGTCCATATTTAATGGATATCCAACAATAATCGCCTGTGGTAACCATAATTTAATGATATAAGATATTTTTTTCCAATCTGGTATTCCATTTTTTACCTTAATATTGTTTAACATATTTGCTGTATATGTGATGTTTTGTCCAATTGCTACACCAATATTTTTTGTTCCAAAATCAAATGATAGAACTATCATATTATGTATGACCAAAATTACTAGATAATTGGTAAAGATTAATACCAATATTTTTTACTGCTTGCATCCATTTTTTAGCAGTTGGTATTTTAAATAAAATATCATCATTGACTGAAGATGTTAACCAAAAATTTTTTAGTATTTCAGTTTCTAATTGGTTTTTATCCCATGTACAATATCCTAATGCAACTAGTATTTTATTTGGATCTTCAAGAATTCCAATTGATTCTAAAATGTCTTTTGAAGTAGTAATTACTGTATCTTCAGAAATTCTGATACTTGAGTAAAATTGTTTATTGGATGTATGTAAAATAAATCCTCTGTCTTGTGATTGAGGACCGCCCATCATGACAGAATCAAAAATTTTTGGACCAAATAAACAAGAAGATGTGATGATATTAAGTTTTTTTAAAATATTTTTAATTTTTAAGTTTTTTAATGGTTTATTAATAATAATTCCCATCGCTCCTTCCTGATTATGTTCGCAAATATATATAACTGTTTTTTGGAACATTGGATTTTTAATTCCAGGCATAGCAATTAAAATATTATTTTGTAAATTTATTTCCACTTTATCAGCTCAAATGATTAAATTGATAATATATTTTATTTTATATGAATGTAGATATTTATTATATTAAAATTTTATTTTTATATTTAATTTTGATAATAATTATCAAATCGGCATAAATTTCCATTAAATATTAATTTTATTGTTCCATTTGGACCATTTCTTTGTTTCCCGATAATTATTTCTGCTATTCCTTTTAATTCACTATTCTCGTTATATAATTCATCTCGATAAATAAATAGTATTAGATCAGCATCTTGCTCTAATGATCCAGATTCACGTAAATCGGAATTAATTGGTCTTTTATCAATTCTTTGTTCTAAAATACGATTAAGTTGTGAAATTGCAATAATAGGTATTTTTAGTTCTTTAGCTAATGATTTTAAAGATCGTGAAATTTCTGCAATTTCAAGATTTCGTTGTGTTGATAAATGCGGTACACTAATCAGTTGTAAATAATCAATCATGATTAAACTCAATCCTTTTGTATTATGTAATTTTTTAGACTTTGATTTAATTTCATTTAACGTTAACTGTGCAGAATCATCAATGTATATATTATTTTTTTTAATTAATATATTTATTGTTCCAGAAATTTGAGACCAATCATCATCTTGAAGTTGCCCAGTCCGAATATTTTTTTGATAAACTCGTGATAATGATGATAACATTCGTAACATAATTTGTTCTCCTGGCATCTCTAGGCTAAAAATTAAAATTGATTTATTGGATGTCATAGCAATATTTTCGCAGATATTCATCGCCAGAGTAGTTTTACCCATTGATGGTCTTGCGGCGATAATAATTAAATCAGAGTTTTGTAAACCTAGTGTTTTTTTATTCAAATCGCTATAACCTGTATCTAATCCTGTAATATTATGATTTGGAGATTTAATAAGATTTTCAATAACAGTAATTGTTTTTTCAAGTACATATTTAATATTTTTAGGATGATTTTTTTTTGACCTTTTTTGAATAAGATTTAATAAATTATACTCTGCAATGTTTAAAATTTCTTCACTTGTTTTCCCATTTGGATAATACCCAAGTTTTTTTATTTTATTTCCAATGGAAATAATGTGACGTAATATTGAATGTTCTTTTACAATTTTAGCATATGCTGTAATATTTGCAGTGCTAGGAGTATTTTTAATTATTTCTGATAAATAAGAAAATTTTCCTATGTTGTTTAATTTATTTTTTTTTTCTAGTGATTCAGATACGGTAATTAAATCAATTGGAAAGTTATTTTCGATGAGGAGTTGCATTTCTTGAAAGATTAATTGATGTGATTGATTAAAAAAATCTTTTATAGTAATTTTGTTTGATATAATATCCCATTGAGAATTATCTAGCATTAATCCTCCTAATATTGATTGTTCTGCTTCTAGAGAATAAGGGATATGTTTTGATATAATATTATTTAGTTCAGATTTTTTTTTTGTCATTTTTTTTTTTTAGTAAAATATTCAATTTGAATTAATTAAAATGGTAATGTTTTTAAAATATAATAGTAAATTATATATATATATATATATATTGAAAATAACAATTTATTTTTTTTATTTTTGAATAATGGGATAAAATATGGCGAGTAGAGGAGTAAATAAAGTAATTTTGATTGGTCATTTAGGAAAAAAACCAGAAATAAGATATATGTCTAATGGTAATGCTGTAACTAATTTAAGTTTAGCTACTTCGGATTATTGGAAAGATAAACAAACTAATGAAATGAAGGAGAAAACTGAATGGCATCGAGTTGTTTTATTTGGTAAATTAGCTGAAATTGCGAATGAGTATTTAAATAAAGGTTCTCAAGTATATATTGAAGGTTCATTACAAACAAGGAAATGGAGAGATCAAAATGGAATGGATCGTTACACTACAGAAATTATTGTTAATATGAATGGTAAAATGTATATGTTAAGTCAACGTAATACAACTGTTAATCAAAAAAAAGAAGATATACATAATAAAGATACAACTGTACATGCTGTTTCGAAAAAAGAAAATCTCGATAGTCAGTTAAAAAGTAAATTATTAGATGAAGATATATCGCATGTAAATTTCGATGAAGAATTACCATTTTAATTATGTAGTATCTCAATTGTAATTGATAATATTGATTTTTATAAATTTTGAAGAGTACTGATAAATTTTTTAATGATTGTGCAAAAATTTTTTGATTGTGAGATAAACGGTAAATGTGCTGTATGATTTATAATTTTTGATTTTGTATTTTTTCTTTCAAGATAATATATTATTTCTATTGGTACTATTTTATCTAAAACTCCATATATATTCAATTTTGGACATTTAATTTTTTTAATTTTATTTCTTAGGTCAGACTGTTTAATTATTTTCAAATTTTTTTTTAATATAAATGGTTTAGGATATGGTTTTTTTAATAAAGTATTATGAATATAATTATAATTATTTATATCTTTCATAATGTTTGGAACATTATATTGCAAAAAATTAATGATAGTTTTTCGATAATTTTTTTTCAATTCGTTTAACATATTTTTTAAAAAATTTATTTCTATACCGGGCCAATTATTTTTTTTTATAAAATAAGGAGATGAACAAATATTGATTATTGCCATTATTTTTTTTGGATACTGTAATGCTAAATGATTTGTGATTATTCCCCCCATGGACCATCCTATTAAAATACATTTTTGTGGTATATATTGATTGATCATATATATCAGATCTTGAATTTTATGTACATACAGATTGCAATTATCTCCGTATCCAGGCATATCAAATAAATGTAATGTAAAATATTTTGATAATTCTAACTTAATCCAATGCCATATTTTTTTTCCAATTCCCCATCCGTGAAATAAAATTAGATGAATTTTTTTATTACCAATGATTTCAATTTTCATATTTTAAAATAAAATACATAATTTTAGTTTTTAATAATATAATAATGAATATTATATAATGTTGTTATGTTTATTTAAATTTTATATCATTTTATGATTAATATTTCTCATGAAGCACAAATATATATTAAAAAATTAATTTTAAAAAAGAAAAAATCTAATATTTTAAGAATGTCAATTAGTTTTCCAGGAACAAAATATGCTGAATGTAAAATTTCTTATGACATTAAAGAAAATTTAACAACAGAAGATACTGTAATGAAATATGATGGTTTTAATATTTATGTGAAAACCATGATTTTACCCTATTTTAAAGATGCTAAGATTGAAATATTACATGATAATTTAGATCAACAATTAATGTTAATGGCTCCATATGCACAATCTCAATTATCTGGAATTCATAAAAATGAAGATATATTTTTAAAAAAAAATGATTTATTATATCGAGTACAAGATTTCATTGATTTTCATGTTAATCCTATGTTGAATATGCATGGAGGAAAAATTATTTTATTGGATATTAAAGAAGGTTATATTATGATTGAGTTTTTAGGAGGATGTAATGGTTGTACGATGTCTAAAGATACTTTAAAAAATGGTATTGAAAAAAGAATTCTATCAGAATTCCCAAGTATTAAAGGAGTAAAAGATCTTACTAAGCATGCACGTGGAATACATTCTTTTATATAACAAAAATATTTCGTAGTATATTTATTTATTATGATTATAATGTAAATTTTATAGTCAACTATTATTTTTTTTTTTTGTTAAAGTAATTTTGGTATTTAAATATGAAAAGAGTATTTATTTTAGTTTTAGATTCTTTTGGAATAGGTTATAGTCAAGATGCAATGAAATTTAATGATGTAGGATCGAATACATTTGGACATATTGCTGAATTTTGTTATTTATCTAAAGCTAATAAAAATCGTTCAGGAGTATTAAAAATTCCTAATTTGCTTTCTTTAGGATTAGGAAATTTATATTATAAAATACATAATATTATGCCTGATGGTATGAATTATATTCATTATGTTATTAGTAGTTATGCATTTGCGAGTGAAATATCTACTGCTAAAGATACTTCTTCAGGACATTGGGAAATTGCTGGAGTTCCTGTATTATTTCAATGGGATTATTTTA
Source organism: Buchnera aphidicola (Shivaphis celti) (assembly GCF_039349365.1). NCBI lineage: Bacteria > Pseudomonadati > Pseudomonadota > Gammaproteobacteria > Enterobacterales > Erwiniaceae > Buchnera > Buchnera aphidicola. The sequence goes on along the minus strand of NZ_CP134977.1, from coordinate 378,701 downwards.
AAAAAAAATGTAATAGTTTCCCTGATAAATTATTAAAAATAATTATGAAAGAATTAAAATTATCAGGTTATTTAGGTAATTGTCATGCTTCTGGTACTGACATTTTAGATAATTTTGGAGAGATGCATATTCGTACGAATAATCCAATTTTTTATACATCTTCTGATTCTGTTTTTCAAGTTGCATGTCATGAAAAATTTTTTGGTTTAAATGAATTATATAAATTGTGTCTTGGTATTAGAAAAATTCTTGATGATTTAAATTTTAATATTACAAGAGTTATTGCTAGACCTTTTATTGGAGAAAAAAAATTTAGTTTTATTCGAACGGGTCATCGAAAAGATTTTTCAAAACCTCCGCATGAAAAAACTGTTTTGCAGAAATTAATTGATGAAAAAAATGGAAAGGTAATTGCATTAGGTAAAATTTCGGATATATTTGCGAATGTAGGAATTACGAAAAACATACACTCTGTTGGATTAAGGAATTTAATTAATGATACAGTAATTCAAATTAAACAAGCAGTTGATAATACAATTGTTTTTGTAAATTTTGTTGATTTTGATTCTATATGGGGTCATAGAAGAGATGTTGCTGGATACGCAAAAGGTTTAGAGTTTTTTGATAAAAAACTACCTAATATTTTACATGCATTAAATGAAAATGATATTTTGATTATTACTGCAGATCATGGATGTGATCCTACCTGGAGTGGAACAGATCATACTCGTGAGTATACTCCTATTTTGCTATATCATCAACATACAAAAAATGTTTTTTTAGGTCATCGTAAAACTTTTTCTGATATTGCGCAAACAATTGCGAATTATTTTGATTTATCTTCTATGTCTTATGGAGTATCTATGTTATAGATGTTTTAAAAATATTAATTTATTGAAAATATTATAGGAATAATATATAAATTATGAATACACCTCATATCAATGCAAAAAAAAATGATTTTTCTGAACTAGTTATTATGTCTGGAGACCCTAATCGAGTAACTTATATTGCGGAAAATTTTTTAAAAAATTCTATACAAATTACAAATGTTCGTTCTATGTTAGGTTTTACTGGGTATTATCAAGACGTTTTGGTATCTGTTATGTGTCATGGAATGGGTATACCTTCTGCTGCTATTTATGTTGAAGAATTAATAAACTTTTATAATGTAAAAAAAATTGTTCGAGTGGGGACATGCGGAGCGGTAAGAAAAGATATTTTTTTAAAAGATATTGTTGTTGCTATGGGGGCATGTACTGATTCCAGTTTTAATCGTGTACGATTTAATCAATATGATTTTTCTGCAATAGCAAATTTCGATATGTTAATGAAAACAATGCATTATGCAAAAAAAATGAATATTTGTATACATGTTGGTAATTTTTTTACATCAGATACATTTTATGTAAAAGATAAAATTTTATTTGATTTGTTAAAAAAATATAATATTTTAGGAATAGATATGGAAACAGCTGGAATTTATAGTTTATCCGCTGAGTATAATATACAATCCGTTGCAATTTGTTGCGTTTCTGATCATTTAACTTTAAATCAGAAGATTTCTGTTAAAGATCGATCATATGCATTTGATAATATTATTAAAATTGCTTTATTAACTTTAATAAGTTAAATTATATAGTTTGATAAAAATATTTTATAATTTTTTTTATTTTTTTTTTTTTTTTTTTGGTGAGAAAGGGATTCGAACCCTTGATACGCAACAAAGCATATACACACTTTCCAGGCGTGCTCCTTAAGCCACTCGGACATCTCACCATGATAGTATATTATGGTATAAAATATAAATATAATCAATATTTTATTTATTGATTTTAAAAAAAAAAAAAGAATTTTATTTTATTATTTTAAAGTTTTATAGTAATATAAAACTATATAAGCAGTATTTTTAAAATATATTAATAAATCATCAATTATTGTAATTTTATTACATAACTAAAATACTAAAATATGATAGAAAAAAGAAATATTTTTTTAATAGGACCCATGGGTGCCGGAAAAAGCACAATTGGTCGACAATTATCTAAAGAATTAGGGATGGAATTTTACGATTCAGACCAAGAAATTGAAAAAAGAACAGGAGCGGATATTAGTTGGGTATTTGATATAGAAGGAGAAGATGGTTTTAGAGTCAGAGAAGAAAAAATTATTGATGAGTTGACTAAAATGAATAAAATTGTATTAGCTACTGGAGGGGGATCAATTATTTCAAAAAAAATTAGAAATAACTTATCTTCTCGTGGTATTGTGATATATTTACAAGTTGCAATTGAAAAACAGTTAGATCGCACTAAACGAGATAAACATAGACCATTGTTAAATAGTTCAGAATCTATTCAAACGGTTTTACAAAATTTGTCTATTAAAAGAACACCGTTATATGAGGAAATATCTGATTTTACTATTAATACTGATAATAAAAACGCAAAATCTATTGTTTTTAATATTATTAAAATGTTAAAAAAAATATAAATTTACTGGAATTTTATATGAGTATAGTATGACAAAAAAATGTATATATGTTAAAACAAAAGATCATGAATATCCTATTTTTATTGGAAAAAATATTTTTGAAAATAAAAGTAATTTTGATTTTTTTTCATCAGGAAATCGTTTGATATTAGTGACTAATAATACTATTGAGAAATGTTGGAAAAAAAAAATCATAAACAATATACTTATGTATCCAGTGTTATTAGATGAATTTATTTTACCTGATGGAGAAAGTTATAAAAATTTAGATTCTGTAAATTTATTATTGTCATATTTGTTAAAAAATAATCATAATAGAAATTCTATTTTATTAGCATTAGGTGGAGGAGTAATTGGTGATTTAACTGGATTTGTTGCATCAATTTATCAACGGGGTATAAAATTTATTCAGGTACCAACAACATTATTATCTCAAGTGGATGCTGCTATAGGAGGAAAAACGGGTGTTAATCATATTTTAGGAAAAAATATGATCGGTACTTTTTATCAACCCAGTGCAGTTTTTACAGATATTAATTTTTTATTTACTTTACCTAAAAGACAATTAATTTCTGGTTTTGCGGAAGTAATTAAATATGCTATTTCGTTTAATTTTAATTTTTTTCTTTGGATAGAAAAAAATTTTGTGAATTTATTATCTATGAATTTAAATGATTTATTATATTGTATTCGTACATGCTGTGAAATTAAATCACATATTGTACATTTAGACGAACGTGAAAAAGGAATGAGAGCATTATTAAATCTAGGGCATACATATGGACATGCAATAGAAGCATACTTTAAATATTCATATTGGTTACATGGAGAAGCTGTGTCGATAGGTATGGTCATGGCTTGTAGAACTGCAGAATTGCTTGGATTAATTTCTACTACAACAGTAACACGTGTTATAAATTTATTAAATCAATTTGGTTTACCGGTCTATGCTCCAAAAAATATGTTACCAGAAAAATATATTCAATATATGTTAAGAGATAAAAAAAATACTACGAATGGAATTAATTTAATTTTACCATGTGATATTGGTAAAACAGAAATTTTTAAAAATATTGATCAAAAAATTATTATTTCTGCTATTAAATTATGTTATCGATCATAGTTTTATAGATTTGAAATTTATTTATTTATTACATATAAACTATTAGAGATGAAAATGAAAAAATTTTTTATTGCTCCTTCTATTTTATCTGCAGATTTTGCTCGATTAGGAGAAAATATTCAAGAAGTGTTAGATGCAGGAGCGGATATGATTCATTTTGATGTTATGGATAATCATTATGTTCCCAATTTAACTTTTGGTCCTATGGTTTTACAATCATTACGAAAGTATAAGATTTCATCTCCTATTGATGTTCATTTAATGGTAAATTCAGTAGATAGTTTAATACCTGTTTTTGCGGCGTCAGGAGCAGATTTTATTACATTTCATCCTGAAACCAGTAGTAACATTAATGAAACTTTAAATTTAATTAAAAAATATGGTTGTAAAGCTGGCTTAGCAGTAAATCCTGATACCTCTATCGATCATTTAAAAAGATTTTTTAATAAATTGGATTTAATTTTATTAATGAGTGTCAATCCCGGTTTTCCTGGACAAAAATTTATTCCTTCTGTCTTGAATAAGATATATCAATTAAATCAATATATTAGAAATGTTTTTCCAAATATTTTATTAGAAGTAGATGGTGGAATTAATATAAATAATTTTTATGATATTGCACAAGCAGGAGCAAATATTTTAGTTATGGGTTCTGCAATATTTTACGCAGCAGATTATAGAAAAACAATTCAATTTATGAAAAGTAAATTAAGTATATTGTGCTAATTACATTAATATCAGTATGAATGGTTTAGGTTAAATGATGATCTTATTAAAAAAAAATATGTTTAGTGCTGTGCAACCATCAGGTAATTTAACTCTTGGTAATTATATTGGATCAATATCTCAGTGGGTACATATGCAAGATATTTATCATTGTATGTATAGTATTGCTGATTTACATGCCATGACAATATTTCAAGATAAAGTTGACTTACAAAACATTAAGTTAGATATTTTGTCTATTTATCTATCTGCAGGAATTGATCCAAAAAAAAGTGTAGTATTTATGCAATCTTCGATTGCCGAGCATTGTCAATTGTATTGGGTTCTTAGTTGTTATTCTTATTTTGGAGAATTAACGAGAATGACACAATTTAAACATAAATCTAAAATATTTCAGAAAAATATTAATTGTGGTTTATTTAGTTACCCAATATTAATGGCAGCAGATATTTTATTATATCATAGTGATGTTGTTTTAGTTGGAAAGGATCAAATACAACATTTAGAATTAACTAGAACGATCGCAAATCGCTTTAATAAATTATATTGTCATGATCATTTTAAAGTACCTGATATATGCATTCCTAACCAACATAGTGCAAAAATTATGTCTTTATTAAATCCTATGATAAAAATGTCTAAATCTGATATTAACAAAAATAATGTTATCTTTTTAATGGATTCGAAAGATTTAATTTTTAAAAAAATTAACCGATCTGTAACAGATTCGGAGAATAAAATATTTTATGATATTAAGAAAAAACCAGGTATTTCTAACCTGTTAAATATTTATTCTAGTTTAACAGGCGATAGTGTTTTTAAATTAGAAAAAAAATTTTTTAATACTTCATATAAAGATTTTAAGTATATATTAGCAACATTGATATCACAAAAATTATCTGAATTGCAAGAAAGATTTTATTTTTTTAGAAACCAAGAATCTTTTTTAAAGGATATTTTATGTGACGGTGCAACTCAAGCGAAAAAAAGAGCTCGTCGTAATATAAAGATTATTTATGATATTCTAGGATTATTATAATTCATATATTTAAAAATTTTTCTTATGATTACTTGTAAACCCTAGCAGTATGCATAATGTAAATACTAATCCGTACAGTATATTTGCAATTTTTAAGGCGCCAGGGATACCTATTGTATATACTATCGGTCCAGTAATAATAAATGTTAATAGTGTTCCAGTTGTTCCGGCAATTAAAGTAAAATTAATAAGTTTTTGTGATGGTATTTTAGTTTGTAATGCAGTTAACGTAATAATTACTGTATAAATAGCACTAGAAAAAAAACCTAGCATTGCAATAAGTATATTAAGTAATAAAATATCTGTATTATGTATAAAATAATACATAAAGATTGTAGATATTCCAGTTAAGATAGTTAATGAATATTGTAAATCAAAAAATCGTAATACATAACTAAAAAACCACATTCCTATCATATAGGATAACCAAAAAATACTCACTAATTTTCCTGCAGATTGAATATTCATTCCAATATTTTGTATTGCGTATGCAGGAATCCATGAAATGAATCCTAATTGCCCTAATATATAAAATAAAGCAGATACGCATAATATAAATACACTAGTTTTGTATTTTTCATTTTTAATGACATGATTAGCATGCATAACATTATATATTGGAAATTCAATATTTAAAGTAATAATAAAAATAATAAAATATATTAATCCAATAAATATATAAATCCAGTACCAAAAAATATGATGGTTCAATAAACAAGATGCCGCAACGGGGAAAATAATTCCTGCCATGCTAAAAAAAGAATCTGTGATCAATAGTTTTGATGTTCTTTCTGCTTTTTGGTAAATATTTGTAATAATAAATGTTCCTATAGACATAGTTAAACCACCAACAAAACCGAATATAAACATACTAGTACAAAAAATTAATATAGTATGAAATTTAACAAATCCGATAATTGCAAGAATGATTAAAAAAAAACCTAATATAATTTGTTCTTTAAATGAGAATATTGTGGTAATAGTGGAATTTAAAAAAATTGAAATTAATATTCCAGCATTTAAAAAAGTAAATGCATTACTAACTTCTGAAACAGATAAATAAAAATATTGTGCAATACTATTTAGTGCAATACCGGTAACAACAATCATCGCTCCTGTAAAATAATATGATAGAAAACTAATAATTGTCAAACCGAAAATATTTCTTTTATTCATATACTTTCCTATTTATTAATTTTATGTACATTATTTAACATAATTTTTATATTATATGTTAATTTGTACGACAATATCATAAAATTTTTATGCTATAAAATTTTATTTATATTTTTTACTGATATAGCATTATATGTTATAATAATTAATCTAATTAATTGATTCATTCATAATAAATATGTTATTATATACCATTATCGTTATGAGTACAATTTGTAATATACAAAATTCTAAAACTGCTTTTTTATTTTCTAAAAATTTATTAAAAAAAAATCATATGATTAAAAATATTTTTTTTTATAGCGATGGCGTTTTTAATGGAAACAGTTTAGTTAATACAAATCATGACGAAATTAATTTAGTTCATCAGTGGTATAAACTGAGCACTAATTTTAAAATTAAATTAAATGTTTGTTCTAGTTCAGCTCAAGAAAGAGGTATTATTTCTAGAGAAATATCTCAACAGTTTGGTATTTTAAATGGGAATATGCATCATGGATTTAATTTGTCTAGTTTAGGGCAGCTTATGAAAGCAATATTACAATCAGATCGTGTATTACAATTTTAATATTATATGAAAAAAATTGGTATTGTATTTTCACATGCTCCATATGGAATAGGATTAGGTAAATATGGTGTAAACTTTTGTTTGTCTATGGCGTGTTACAACAGTAAAATAGGAGTTTTTTTTATTGGAGATGGTGTATTTCAAATTTTGCGGTATCAACAACCTGATGTTATTTTACATAAAAATTATTCTTTATCTTTTAAAATGTTTTCTATTTTTAACATACAAAAATTGTATGTATGTTACGATTCTTTATTATCTCGAGGATTAAATCAGGATACTCAGTTTTTGTTAAAAGTAAATATTTGTAAGTTGAGAAATATTCGTAAGAAAATGGAAAATTTTGATTTTATTTTAAATTTTTGAAGGTTGTATAATTATGTTACATATATTATTTAATTCTCCTTTTAGGGTTGATATAGATACAATGTTGAATATGCTTATGCCTAATGATAATTTTATTGCGTTACAGGATGGTGTATATATTGCTCTGGAAAATAATTTTTTTTATAATCAAATTATTAATAAATCAAAGAATTTATATGTCTTGCAAGAAGATATGGTTGCTCGAGGAATGATTCATAATAGTTGTAGTAAATTTAAATTAATTAATTATGCTAATTTTGTAAACTTAACTGAAAAAAATAAAAAGTATATTAATTGGTAGAATCTTATATAATGTATAGTGTATTTGATACAGTTGTATCATTTTAATAAAGGATATTTATGTCAACAATTAATCAATTAGTTCGTATCCCGCGTACAAAAAAAGTTATTAAAAATAATGTGCCTGCATTAGAAGGATGTCCTCAAAAAAGAGGAGTTTGTACTAAAGTATATACTACTACTCCTAAAAAACCCAATTCTGCCTTAAGAAAGGTGTGTAGAGTTAAACTAACTAATGGATTTGAAGTAACAGCTTATATTGGAGGAGAAGGTCATAATCTACAAGAACATTCAGTTATTTTAATTCGTGGTGGTCGTGTTAAGGATTTACCTGGAGTTCGGTATCACGTTGTTAGAGGAGCGCTTGATTGTGCTGGTGTCAAAAATCGTCAAAAAAGTAGATCGAAATATGGTGTTAAAAAAAATAAAAAATAATTTAATGATATAATTTTATTTTTTAAATATTTATTAAGGAGTAATTTTTATGTCACGTCGTCGTGGTATTGAATCAAGAAAAATGTTACCGGATCCAAGATTTTCTTCTGAAATTATTTCTAAGTTTATTAATATATTGATGATGCATGGTAAAAAATCTACTGCATCATGTATTGTATATTCTGCATTAGAAAAATTATCACAAAAGTTAAATAAACATGTATTAGATGTATTTGATGCAATTTTAGAAAATGTTCGACCAATTGTTGAAGTTAAATCCCGAAGGGTAGGTGGATCAACATATCAGGTACCTGTTGAAGTACGTCCAATGCGAAGAAATACATTAGCCATGCGATGGATTATCGATGCTGCTCGAAAAAGAAAAGATCATTCTATGTTAATGAAATTATTTCATGAGTTATCTGATGCTTTAGAAAAGAAAGGTGCGGCTGTAAAAAAAAAAGAAGAGGTACATCGTATTGCAGAAGCAAATAAAGCATTTGCACATTATAGATGGTAAAATATTTACGAGATTTTTTATTAATATAATGATTTTATATGTTACAACATTCTGATTAGTTAATTTATTTTTCATGAGGGATATAAATGGCTCGTACAACTCCGATTATATATTATCGCAACATTGGTATTAGTGCACATATTGATGCTGGAAAAACTACCACTACTGAACGAATTCTTTTTTACACAGGAATTAATCATAAAATTGGCGAAGTACATGATGGTACAGCAACAATGGATTGGATGGAACAAGAACAGGAAAGAGGTATCACAATTACTTCAGCAGCAACAACGACATTTTGGACAGGTATGAACAACCAATTTCCATCACATAGAATTAATATTATTGATACTCCGGGCCACGTTGATTTTACGATTGAAGTAGAGCGTTCTATGCGTATTTTAGATGGAGCGGTAATGGTATATTGTGCTGTTGGAGGTGTGCAGCCACAGTCAGAAACAGTGTGGCGTCAAGCAAATAAATATAAGGTACCTAGAATTGCTTTTATTAATAAAATGGATCGTATTGGAGCGGATTTTTTTAAAGTAATTAAGCAAATGAAAAAACGTTTTAAAATTACTCCTGTTCCGTTGCAGTTACCAATAGGTGTTGAAGATAATTTTGTTGGAATAATTGATTTAATTAAAATGCAGGCAATTTATTGGAATGATCAAGATAAAGGAATTAGTTTCACTTATAAAGAAATTCCAGAGGAAATGCTTTCTATTTCTCAGAAATGGAATAAAATTTTGATTGAAGTTGCAGTTGAGTTTAATGAGAATATTATGGAGAAATATTTAAATAATGAAGATATATCTGAAATAGATATAAAAACTGGATTACGAAAAAGATTATTGAATAATGAAATTGTTTTAGTCACTTGTGGATCAGCTTTTAAAAACAAAGGAATACAATCTTTACTAGATGCTATTATTGATTATTTACCATCACCTATTGATGTTGATTCTATTCAAGGAATAAGTAATAGTAATGTAAATACTATAAATAAATTAACACGAAGTGCGGATGACAAGGAATTTTTTTCTGCATTAGCATTTAAAATTGCAAATGATCCATTTGTAGGAAATTTGACTTTTTTTAGAGTATATTCAGGAGTGGTGAAATCTGGAGATACTGTTTTAAATGCAGGGAAATTACAAAAAGAACGTTTTGGAAGAATTGTTCAAATGCATGCTAACAAACGAGAAGAAGTAAAAGAAGTACGAGCTGGAGATATTGCAGCAGCCATTGGTTTAAAAAATGTTATTACTGGAGATACATTATGTGATATAAACAAACCTATTATTTTAGAAAAAATGGAATTTCCCGATCCTGTTATTTCTATTGCAATCGAACCAAAGACTAAAACAGATCAGGAACGTATGGGTTTAGCATTAAATAGATTAGCAAAAGAAGATCCTTCATTTCGAGTACGTATTGATCATGAATCAAATCAAACGATTATATCTGGAATGGGAGAATTACATTTGGAAATTATTGTAGATCGTATGAAAAGAGAATTTAATGTAAGTGCAAATATCGGAACTCCGCAAGTTGCATATCGTGAAACTATTTGTAATACAATAAAGAATATTGAAGGAAAATATATTAAACAAACTGGAGGAAGAGGCCAGTATGGTCATGTAGTTATAGATTTATTTCCGTTAGATAATTTGTCAAAAGGTTACGAATTCGTTAATGATATTAAGGGAGGGGTAATTCCAAGTGAGTATATTTCTGCTATAGATAAAGGAATTCAAGAACAGTTGAAATCTGGACCAATGGCCGGTTATCCGGTAGTGAATATTGGAGTAAGATTGCATTTTGGTTCATACCATGATGTTGATTCTTCTGAACTTGCTTTTAAATTTGCAGCTTCTATAGCATTTAAAAATGCATTTAAACAAGCTAATCCAGTTTTATTAGAACCTATTATGAAAGTTGAGGTTGAGACTCCAGAATATTATATGGGCGATGTGATAGGAGATTTAAATCGTAGAAGAGGGATTATTGAAGGTATGGAAGATTTTTCGTTAGGAAAATTAATTATTGCAAAAGTTCCTCTTTCGGAAATGTTTGGATATGCTACAGATTTACGTTCTCAGACTCAAGGAAGAGCTTCTTATTCTATGGAGTTTCTAAGTTATTTAGAAACACCTAAAAATATTGCACTAACAATTATTGAGAAACGTGATAAATAAAGGAAAAGATTGTGTCTAAAGAGAAATTTCAACGATTAAAAACCCATATTAATGTTGGTACGATTGGTCATGTTGATCATGGGAAAACTACGTTAACATCTGCTATTACAACTATTTTATCTAAACATTATGGTGGATCTGCGCGAGCTTTTGATCAAATTGATAATGCTCCAGAAGAAAAAGCTAGAGGAATTACTATTAATACTTCTCATGTAGAGTATGATACCAAAAATAGACATTATGCACATGTTGATTGTCCAGGTCATGCTGATTATATTAAAAATATGATTACTGGTGCAGCACAAATGGATGGTGCAATTTTAGTTGTTGCTGCAACTGATGGACCTATGCCACAAACTCGTGAACATATTTTATTAGCTCGTCAAGTTGGTGTTCCTCATATAGTAGTATTTTTAAATAAATGTGACATGGTTGACGATGAAGAATTATTAGAATTAGTTGAAATGGAAGTTCGTGATTTGTTAACTCAATATGAGTTTCCAGGAGATGATACACCGATTATTAGAGGGTCAGCATTAAAAGCATTAGATGGAGATTCTCAATGGGAGTCAAAAATCATTGATTTATCAAATGCGTTAGATACTCATATACCTAATCCAAAACGTGACATAGATAAACCTTTTTTATTACCTATTGAAGATGTTTTTTCCATTTCTGGAAGAGGAACAGTAGTTACCGGAAGAGTGGAAAAAGGAATTATTAAAGTTGGAGAAGAAATAGAGATTGTTGGTATTAAACCGACTACAAAAACTATTTGTACCGGTGTGGAAATGTTTAGAAAATTATTAGATGAAGGAAGAGCGGGAGAGAATGTTGGTATATTATTGCGAGGTACGAAACGTGATGAAATAGAGCGAGGACAAGTACTTGCTAAACCTGGTAGTATTCATCCACATACAAAATTTGAATCCGAAGTATATATTTTATCAAAAGAAGAAGGTGGTAGGCATACTCCTTTTTTTAAAGGTTATCGTCCTCAATTCTATTTTAGAACTACAGATGTTACTGGATTTATTGAATTACCTGAAGGTACTGAAATGGTTATGCCTGGAGATAATATTAAAATGACAGTAACATTAATTCATCCTATTGCTATGGCAGATGGTTTACGGTTTGCAATTCGGGAAGGAGGAAAAACTGTTGGTGCAGGAGTGGTAATAAAAATAATTAATTAATTATATATTTATTGCAAAATGCAATTTAAATCATAATACATTTCGTATAAGAAGCATATATTTTACTTGTATAATCATAGTTGATATACTTCAAAATTATTTTTTTTAATTATAAAATACTGTGTAAAAAAATATATCACATATTATAATGTGATATATTATATGCATAGTATTTACCATTCTGTTTTTTATAAAAAAATATTTTTTAAGTTATAAAATTTACATTTTAAATGATAATTTTATTTTTTTTTAAATATTTTTTATTATATTATTGCATAGTATATGCAATATAATTTATTCATTTTATATAATTGGAATGCTGAGATTATGCAGAACCAAAGAATTAGGATTCGTTTAAAAGCTTTTGATCATCGTTTGATTGATCAATCTACTTTGGAAATTGTTGAAACAGCAAAGCGGACAGGGGCAGAGGTAAAAGGCCCTATTCCGTTGCCTACTAGAAAAGAAAAATTTACAGTCTTAATTTCTCCTCATGTTGATAAAGATGCTCGGGATCAATATGAAATTCGTACTCATAAAAGATTAATTGATATTGTTAAACCAACTGAAAGAACGGTAGATGCTTTGATGAGATTAGATTTAGCTGCAGGAGTTGATGTTCAAATTAGCTTAGATTAAACGATTTTTTATAATTATTGGTGAAATTTATGATTGGATTAATAGGAAAGAAAATTGGAATGACGAGAATTTTTACTGACGATGGTTGTGCAATTCCTATCACGGTAATAGAAATAAAAAAAAATTATGTTACTCAAATTAAAAATAAAAAAAGTGATTGTTATAATGCTATACAGGTTACTACAGGTTTAAAAAAAAAAAATAAATACCTTAAACCAGAAATTGGGCATTATATGAAATCTGGTGTTATGATTGGTCGTGGTTTATGGGAATTTCGGATATTAAATGATCAAAATTTTGTTTTAGGCCAAGGTATTGATATTAGTATATTTAATTCTATTAAGTTTGTTGATGTTGTTGGTATATCTAAAGGTAAAGGTTTTTCTGGTACTATCAAGAGGTGGAATTTTAGTATGCAAGATGCTACGCATGGAAATTCATTATCACATCGAGCACCTGGTTCTATTGGTCAAAATCAGACTCCTGGAAGAGTTTTTAAAGGAAAAAAAATGGCTGGGCAGTTAGGAAATAAGCGTATTACAATACAAAATTTAAAAGTTGTTAAAATCGATGTAGATTGCAATTTATTATTTTTAAAAGGTTCAATTCCTGGATCTATTGGCGGGAATATAATTGTCAAGAAATCAGTAAAATTATAAGGAAGGAAAATGCAATTAATGATGAAGGATGATCCATCCTCTACTATCTGCGTTTCTGATGTTGTATTTAATCAAGATTATAATAATCATTTAGTGCATCAAGTTGTTGTTGCATATTTAGCTGGTGCAAGACAAGGGAGTAAATCTCAAAAAAATAAATCTGATGTTTCTGGTTCGGGGAAAAAGCCATGGAGACAAAAAGGTACTGGAAGAGCGAGAGTAGGTTCTATTAGAAGTCCTATTTGGAGATCTGGTGGTGTAACTTTTGCAGCTAAACCAAGATCTTATAAACAAAAAGTAAATAAAAAGATGTATCGTGGTGCTTTGAGAAGTATTTTTTCTACTCTAATTCGACAAAATCGTTTATTAATTTTTAAAAGCTTTACTATTGAATCACCGAAAACAAAAGTTTTAATTAGTAAATTACATGATATATCTTTGTCGGAAGTATATATTATTATTGATCATATGGATCGAAATTTGTTTTTAGCATCGAGTAACGTACATCAAGTATTAGTTAGAGAAGTTAAGAAATTAGATCCTGTTAGTTTATTAAATTTTAAAAATGTTATTGTGACTGTCGATGCTATAAGACAAATTGAGAAAATATTGATATGATTACTAAAAATAAATTATTTGAAATATTATCTTCTCCTCATGTTTCTGAGAAATCGAATAGACTTTTAAAAAAAAGTAATGTTATAGTGCTGAAGGTTTTAATCTCTTCTACAAAATCTGAAATTAAATTAGCAATTCAAAAGTTATTTTCAGTTAATATAAAATGTATCAATACAGTATTAGTAAAAGGCAAAGTAAAAAAACATAATAGATATAACGTATATCGAAAGAATTGGAAAAAAGCTTATGTTACATTACAAAAAGGTCAAAAATTAGATTTTATTAATCATGTTCTTTAAATATTGTGAGGTTATTAAGTTTTTATGTCAATTATTAAATGTAATCCGACTTCTCCTGGTCGTCGACATGTAGTGAAAGTAATTAATCCGAATTTATATAAAGGAAGACCATGGCCTGGGCTTTTGAGGAGCAATAGTAAAAGTGGAGGAAGAAATAATCATGGTCGTATTACTGTTAGACATATTGGTGGTCGATGTAAACGAATGTTACGTATCATCGATTTTCGTCGATATAAAGATAATATTTTTGCTCGTGTTGAAAGAATAGAATATGATCCAAATCGATCTGCTCATATTGCATTAATTTTATATGATGATGGAACTAGAAGTTATATTTTATGTCCTAAAGGTTTACAGGTTGGTCATAAAGTTATTTCCGGAGAGAAAGTGATGATTAAAATAGGAAATAATTTACCTATTAAAAATATTCCAGATGGTACATTAATTCACAATATTGAAATGAAACCCGGGAAGGGAGGGCAAATTGTTCGTACTGCTGGAAATTATGCACAAATTATCTCTCAAGAAAAAAAATACATTACTGTAAGATTACGTTCTGGAGAAATTAGAAAAATTTATGAAACATGTAGAGCTACAATTGGTGAAATTGGTAATGCAGAACATATGTTAAAGATGTTAGGAAAAGCTGGAGCTTCTCGTTGGAGAGGTATTCGACCAACAGTCAGAGGAACAGCTATGAATCCTATTGATCATCCTCATGGTGGTGGAGAGGGAAGAAATTTTGGTAAACATCCGGTGACTCCGTGGGGTAAACAAACTAAAGGAAAAAAAACTCGTAAAAATAAAAGAACTGATAAATTTATTTTACGAAGTCGTAAAAATAGCAAATAATATTAAGGATTTTATTTTTATGCCTAGATCGATTCGAAAAGGACCGTTTATTGATTTTAGTTTATTGCGAAAAGTAGAAAAAGCTGAAAGTAGTGGTAGTAAAAAACCGATTAAAACTTGGTCTAGACGTTCTACAATTTTTCCAAATATGGTTGGATTAACAATTTCTGTACATAATGGAAAGCAACATATACCGATATTTATTACTGAAGATATGGTAGGTCATAAATTAGGGGAATTTGCTTTAACAAGAACTTATCGCGGTCATACTGCTGATAAGAAAATAAAAAAATGATAAGTAGTATATAAATTATGGATATTATAGCTAAACACAGAAAAGCGAAATCTTCTGCTCAAAAGTTAAGATTAGTTGCAGATGCAATTCGAGGTAAAAAAGTATTGCATTCTTTGCATATTTTAGAATTTAGTAATAAAAAAGCTGCCATTCTTATAAAAAAGGTGCTTCATTCTGCTATAGCAAATGCAGAACATAATTATGATCATGATCGAAAAGATTTATTTATAAAATGTATTTTAATTGATGAAGGACCTACGGTAAAACGCATGATGCCAAGAGCTAAGGGAAGATCTGATAGGATTTTAAAGCGTACTAGTCATATTACAATTATTTTATCTAGTATATAAATTCAAGGAATATTTATAATGGGTCAAAAAGTTCATCCTCATGGTATGAGATTAGGAATTATAAAAAATTGGAGTTCTACTTGGTTTGCATATAAAAAGGAATTTGCTAGTTATTTATATAGCGATTTTCAAATTCGTAGTTTTTTGCAAAAAAAGTTAATTAAAGCGGCAATATCACGTATTGTTATTGAAAGACCAGCAAAAAGTATACGTATTACTATTTATACAGCACGTCCAGGTATTGTAATTGGTAAAAAAGGAGAAGATGTTGAAAAGTTACGGTTTTTTATCGCAAATATGACAGGATTTCCAACACAAGTTAATATTTCTGAAGTAAAAAAACCAGAATTGGATGCTAAACTTATTGCTGATAATATTGCTATGCAACTTGAAAGAAGAATTATGTTCCGACGTGCTATGAAACGGGCAGTACAAAATGCAATGAAATATGGTGCAGAAGGTATTAAAGTGGAAGTCAGTGGTCGTTTAGGAGGAACAGAAATTGCTAGAAGAGAATGGTATCGAGAAGGTAGGGTACCATTACATACCTTGCGTGCTAATATTGAATATAGTCTTGCAGAAGCTTATACAACTTATGGGATTATTGGTGTGAAAGTGTGGGTTTTTAAAGGAGAAATATTAGATAGTGTGAAATTTTTTAATGATGAAAATAAAATGTTTTTTAAGGAAAAAAAACAATATAAAAAATCTAGAAAATTTAGGAGATTATAAGTATTATGCTACAGCCTAAAAAAACTAAATTTCGAAAAATGCATAAAGGTAAAAATAGAGGATTGATTGTAAATTCAAATATTCAATTTGGTATGTTTGGTTTAAAAGCAATTACAAGAGGGAGATTAACAGCACGTCAAATTGAATCTGCAAGAAGAGTAATTGCAAAATTTATTAAACGACAAGGTAAATTATGGATACGTGTTTTCCCAGATAAACCAATTACTCAAAAACCATTAGAAGTGAGAATGGGTAAAGGGAAAGGAAATGTAGAATATTGGGTTGCTTTAGTTCAACCTGGTAAAATACTTTATGAAATTGATGGATTATCTGAAGAAGAATCTCGTCAAGCATTTAAGTTAGCGACATCGAAATTATCTGTAAAAACTATTTTTATAAAAAAAACGGTGTTTTAATGAAAAAAATAAAATTGCGAAAAAATTCATTATCTGAATTAAAATCTGAGTTATTAAATTTATTACGTGAAAAGTTTAATTTAAGAGTTCAGTTTTTATCAGGAAAACTAAAAAAGTTGCATGTTTTAAAATTTATTCGAAGAAAAATTGCACGTGTTAGAACAATAATTTCTATTCAAGAAAAGGAGATTGAATGATTATTAAAAAGCATATCTTAAAAGGAAAAGTGTTGCGTAGTCATATGGATAAATCTATTATTGTTGTTACGGAACGTTTTGTTCAACATCCAATTTATCAAAAAATTGTAAAGAAAAAAAAAAAAATACATGTTCATGATAGCAAAAATCAATGTTCTAATGGTGATATAGTCGAAATTTCTTCATGTCGACCAATTTCTCGGAAAAAATCTTGGATATTAATTAAAGTGATTAAAAAATTTGTTGTATAAAATATTTTTTAAAGCATAAGTTTTATATTTTTTATTTGATTGATTTTTTATATTAAAATAGTTTAATATTATAATGGGAATTTTTTATGATACAAGAACAAACAATCTTATTAATTGCAGATAATTCAGGAGCAAAATCTGCTATGTGTATCAGGGTTTTAGGTGGTTCTAGAAAGAGATATGCAAAGATTGGTGATTTAATTAAAATTGCTATTAAAGACGCTGTTCCTAGAGGAAAAGTGAAAAAAGGAGAAGTTTTTAAAGCTATTGTTGTTCGAACAAAAAAAGGAATTAGACGTGCTGATGGTTCTTTAATTCGCTTTGATAATAATGCTTGTGTTATCCTGAATAATTTAGATCAACCAATTGGAACACGAATTTTTGGACCAGTTACGAGGGAGTTAAGAACAGAAAAATTTATGAAAATTGTTTCTTTAGCTCCAGAGGTTTTATAATTTTAATAAGTATACGGAGTATATATATTATGGCAGTAAAAATTCGTTCTTTAGATCGTGTTATGATAATTTCTGGAAAACATAAAGGAAAAGTTGGAGTGATAAAATTTGTTTCTCCGGATAAAAAAAAAGTTATTATTAAAGGAATCAATTTAGTTAAAAAACATCAAAAAGCAATACCTGAGAAAAAAGTAAGCGCTGGAATTATAAAAAAAGAGTCTTTAATACATATTTCTAATATAGCTATTTTTAATTCTGATATTAAAAAACCTGATCGCGTTGGTTTTAAATATATTAACGGGAAAAAAATTAGATTTTTCAAGTCTAATAATAAAATTATTACTTCAATATAAGGATTATTATGTCTGAATTATATGATTATTATAAATCAGTCGTAGTCAAAAAATTAATATCGAAATTTCGATATAAATCTGTTATGCAAGTACCTACATTAAATAAAATTGTTTTAAATATGGGAGTAGGACAAGCAACTGATAATAAAAAATTTTTAGAACAAGCAATGAATGATTTATCGGTAATATCTGGACAAAAACCTTGTATTACAAAATCGAGAAAATCGATAGCTGGTTTTAAAATTAGAAAAAATGTTCCTCTAGGATGTAAGGTAACATTAAGAAAATTTCGTAAATGGAATTTTTTAAATTCTTTAATAAAAGTAGTAATTCCTAGAATACGTGATTTTCGAGGATTTTCAAAAAAATCTTTTGATGGAAGAGGAAATTATAATTTAGGTATTAGGGAACAAATTATTTTCCCGGAAATTAATTATGATAATATTGATAAAATTCGTGGTTTAAATATTTCAATTATTACTACTGCTAATTCTGATCATGAATGTTTATCATTATTATCATTTTTTAATTTTCCATTTCAATTATAATATTTTAGGAGTATGGTATGGCTAAAGAATCGATGAAAGCAAGAGAATTAAAGCGTATTAAATTGGGGAAAAAATTTTTTTTAAAAAGAAAAAAATTAAAAAAAATAATTCTAAATATGAAGACTTCAAAAAAAAAAAGATGGTTAGCAGTATTAAAGTTACAAACTTTGCCTCGTGATTCTAGTTTATCGAGACAAAGAAATCGATGTTTTCAGACGGGGAGGCCGCATGGTTTTTTAAGTAAATTTGGATTGAGTCGTATTAAAGTACGAGAATTAGCTATGCGAGGAGAAATACCAGGATTAAGAAAATCAAGTTGGTAAAGTTGAATATATATTATTTTGAGGAGTATTATCATGAGTATGCAAGATCCAATATCAGACATGTTGACTAGGATTCGAAATAGTCAATCAGCAAATAAAGATGCAGTTAGTATTCCTGCTTCTAAATTTAAGATAGCAATTAGTAATGTTTTAAGATATGAAGGGTATATTGATTATTTTGTTTTGAAAAATAAGAATAATCAATTAATGTTAAAAATTTTTTTGAAATATTTTGATGGAAAGCCAGTAATATCAGAAATTGTACGCATTAGCAAACCAAGTTTACGAGTTTATCATAACAGAAATAATTTACCAATAGTAATGAATGGGTTAGGTATAGCAATACTGTCAACTTCAAAAGGAGTAATGAGTAGCAAAAGAGCTTTTCGTATGAGGGTTGGAGGAGAAGTAATTTGTACTGTATCTTAATATGGAGATTTATTGTATATGTCTAGAATTGCAAAAAAACCAATTTTTATTCCTCAAAATGTTGATCTTAAAATAGAAAATAATACAATTACAATTGTTTGTAATACATATCAAACTAAACATGTTTTACATGATCATGTTCGGGTGGAATATCGTAATAATAAATTGTTTTTTTTTTCTAAAGTTAATAGAAGTTATGGGTGGATGCAAGCAGGTACAATGAGATCTTTAGTTAATGCAAGCATTTTAGGTATTACAGTTGGTTTTACTAAAAAATTGATATTAGTTGGCGTTGGTTATCGTATGTATATGGAAAAAAATAACACTATAGTTATGTTATTAGGATATTCACATAAAATTCAATATGTTTTGCCAAATGACATCGTTGTTGAAAATATTTCTGCTACTGAGATCACTTTAAAGAGTATTAATAAACAACTGTTAGGACAAATTGCAGCTAATATACGATCTCAGCGTAAGCCTGAAGTATATAAAGGGAAAGGAGTACGATATTTTAATGAATTTATTCGTATTAAAGAGGCTAAGAAAAAATAAATGAAAACTATAGTGAGCAAAAAATATGCTCGAATGAAAAGAGGGTGGAAAACACGTTGTAAATTACGTGATTTAAATGCAATTCGATTAGTTATACATCGAACATCTCGACATATATATACTCAAGTTATTGATGCAAAAACTTCTTTTGTGTTAACATCTGCTTCTACATTAGATAATCAAGTTAAAAAAAGTATTTTTGGTTATACAGGTAATAAACAATCTGCTAGTATAGTTGGATTGATTATTGCGAAAAGAGCATTAAAGATTGGAATTACAATAGTTTCTTTTGATCGATCTGGATTTAAATACCATGGTAGAATTAAATGTTTAGCAGATGCTGCTAGAAAAGCAGGATTAAAATTTTAAGGAAAATTAATGAACGTTAAGTATTATGAAAAAAAAAAAAATATGGATTATAAAGAAAAGTTGATTGCTGTGAATAGAGTATCTAAAACAGTGAAAGGAGGGAGAGTTTTTTCATTTTCTGCATTAACAGTGGTAGGTAACCATAAAGGAAAAGTTGGAATAGGTTATGGAAAAGCTAGGGAAGTTCCTGCAGCTATTCAAAAAGCTATGGAACAAGCTCGTAAAAATATGATTTTTATTGCCATTAAAAATGGAACATTGCAACATACTGTGAAAGGTTATCATACAAGTTCGTTTGTTTTT
Source organism: Buchnera aphidicola (Shivaphis celti) (assembly GCF_039349365.1). Taxonomy (NCBI): domain Bacteria; kingdom Pseudomonadati; phylum Pseudomonadota; class Gammaproteobacteria; order Enterobacterales; family Erwiniaceae; genus Buchnera; species Buchnera aphidicola. Next base: position 357,915 of record NZ_CP134977.1, on the reverse strand, counting down.
ATGAAACCAGCTTCTAAAGGAACAGGGATTATTGCTGGAGGTGCGATGAGAGCAGTATTAGAAGTGGTGGGTATTCATGATGTATTAGCAAAAACATATGGTTCAACAAATCCAATTAATGTTGCACGTGCTACAATAAATGGTTTAAAAAATATGCAATCAATAGATATGATTGCAAGAAAAAGAAATAAATTAACTTCTGAAATATAAGTAATGAAAATATTATTATGAAAAAAAAAATTACTATTACTCAAATTAAAAGTAGTATTGGACGTATACCAAATCATCGAGGTGCGTTAAAGGGATTAGGTTTACGACATATTGGTCATAAAGTGATTTTAAATGATACTCCGGCGATTCGAGGTATGATTAGTAAAATATTTTATATGGTAAAAATTTCAAAAGGATAATATAACTTGTATTTACATACTTTAAAATCAAGCAATGGATCAAAAAAAAAATCTAAACGTGTTGGTAGAGGAATTGGTAGCGGTTTCGGTAAAACATGTGGAAGAGGTCATAAAGGACAAAAATCTAGAAAAGGAGTAAGTATTAGGAGAGGTTTTGAAGGTGGACAAACACCTTTATATCGTCGTATTCCAAAATTTGGTTTTTTTTCTAAAAGGAAAAATATAACAGCAGAAATTAATTTTTTTGATATACAAAAGATTTCTGGAAATTTTGTAAATTTAAGTGTTTTAAAAAAAAATAGTATTATTAAGAAAAATATTAAGTATGTAAAAATTATTAATTCTGGTAAATTAAATAAATCTATTATTGTTCAAGGAATAAGAGTTACAAAAAGCGTTGATGAAATTATAAAGAAATTAGGTGGACAATTGAGGAAATAGTTTTTTAACATGATTAATAAAATTCAAAGAAAATTTAAAAATATTAGTAGTACTTTATTAGAAGTAAAACAAAGAATTATTTTGTTAATTTTTGTAATTATAATATTTAGAATAGGTTTATTTGTACCTATTCCAGGTATAAATTATTTTGTTGTATTAAATTTTTTGCAACTACAAAAAGGCAATATATTTGATTTATTTAATATGTTTTCTGGTGGAGCTTTAAGTCATGCATCTATTTTTTCTTTGGGGATTACGCCATATATTTCTGCTTCTATAATTATGCAATTACTGACTTTAAAAAAAAAAAATTTATTTCATACTAAAATAGATGAACAAAAAAAAAAAAAGCACAGTCAATATATTAGATATATAACTTTATTAATTTCTGTTTTACAATCTATAGGAATTTCTTATGCTTTACCTCATATTGATGGAATTTCAGGATTAATTAAAGATTTTAATGTACGTTTTGTGCTTACTACAATAATTAGTTTATCTACCGGTACAATGATTGTTATGTGGTTGGGGGAGCTAGTTACTGCATTTGGAATTGGAAATGGAATTTCTATGATTGTATTTTTAGGAATAATTTCTAAATTTCCTATCTCGATACTACATGCTATGAATTTTTTTTGGTTAAAAAGTTTTGCATTTTTATATATTATATTAATTTTATCTGTGATTTTTTTTATTACCTTTTTTATAGTTTTTATTGAAAGTAGTTATAGAAAAGTGAATTTATATTATTCTAAGCAACGGTATGTAAATACAGTATATATGACGCATAATACGCATTTGCCTTTAAAATTAAATATGTCTGGTATTATACCCTCTATTTTGGCTTCTAGTGTAGTTATTTTTTTATTTATGTTGTGTACATATCTTAGTAATTATGTTCATTCAAATATCTTATTAAATATAATATATTATATGCATCCTGGTCATATATTATATATTTTTTTCTATTGTTTTTTAGTTATTTTTTTTTGTTATATATATTCTTTTTCAGTATGTAATTCAAGAGATATTGCAGAAAATTTAAAAAGATCTGGAGTACTTATCCCAGGTATTAGACCAGGTTTACAAACTTCTTCATATATTGGAGGAATTATTAAACGTTTAATTTTAATTAATGCAATTTATATTATTTTTATTTATTTTTTCTCAGATATATTAAAGTTAATCGTACATGTTCCATTTTATTTTGGAGGCACCTCTTTATTAATCTTAGTAGTAGTAATTATAGAGTTTATGACACAATTTCAAACATTAATGATTTCTAATAAATATAATTCTATTTTAAAAAAATTTCCATTAAGTAAACATAATTTATATTAAAATATTTAATTATCTTAAAATAAAAAATATGGAATAAATAATATGAAGGTGCGCACATCAATTAAAAAATTATGCCGTAACTGTAAAATCGTGAAGAGAAAGAATGTGTTGCGTGTAATTTGTACAAATTATCCTAAACACAAACAACGACAGGGATAATTTTTTTATAATTTATATTACATAATATTAAGTTTGTTTAATTAATTATAAAGTAGAGGAATTTCATGGTTCGTCTTGCAGGAATTAATATTTCAAATGAAAAACATATTTCAATTGGTTTACAAGCGATTTATGGCGTTGGAAAAGCAAGATCTAAAATGATCTGTATACAGTGCGGTATTTCTCAAAATACAAAAATAAAAGATTTAAATAATTTGCAATTAGATAGTTTAAGACATGCGCTTTCAAAATTGATTATAGAGGGAGATTTACGGCGTGAAAGAACATTAAATATTAAAAGATTAATTGATTTAGGATGTTATCGTGGATTTAGACATCGTCGTAGTTTACCTGTGCACGGGCAACGAACAAAAACAAATGCTCGTACCAGAAAAGGACCACGAAAACCAATTAAAAAATAATTTAGAGAATATATTATGAATAAAAATACTATTCGGACAAAAAAAAAAATTAAGCAACATATTTTAGATGGTATTGCTTATATTCATGCTTCCTTTAATAATACTATAGTAACTATTACGGATCGTCAAGGTAATGTATTAGGTTGGGCTACAGCTGGTGGTTCAGGATTTCGCGGATCAAGAAAATCTACTCCATTTGCAGCACAAGTTGCTGCAGAAAGATGTATTGAATTAGTAAAAGATTATGGTATTAAGAATTTAGAAGTTATGGTTAAAGGTCCTGGTCCTGGAAGAGAATCAACAATTCGTGCATTAAATGTTGCTGGATTTAAAATTACAAATATTATTGATATTACTCCCATTCCTCATAATGGTTGTCGTCCACCTAAAAAACGTCGTGTATAATTTTAAATATAGAGAGATGAATATGGCAAAATATTTGAAACCAAAATTAAAATTAAGTCGTAGAGAAAATATAGATTTATTTTTAAAATCAGGGAATCGTACAATTGATTCTAAATGTAAAATTAATCAATTACCGGGGCAACAAGGGATAAGAAGATCTAGATTATCTGAATATGGGATACAGTTACGAGAAAAACAAAAATTACGTCGTTTATATGGTATACTAGAACGTCAGTTTCGAAATTATTATAAAAAATCTGTGAAATTAAAGGGAAATACTGGAGAAAATTTATTACAATTTTTGGAAAGTAGATTAGATAATGTGGTATATAAAATGGGTTTTGGTTCTACTCGAGCAGAAGCAAGACAACTAATTAATCATAAATCAATTATGGTAAATGGGAATATTGTTAATATTGCATCATATCAATTATTTCCAAATGATATTATTAAAGTGTGTCATAAATCTTGTAATCAATTAAGAATTAAAGTTTCATTAAAATTATTAAAACAAAGAGAAATTCCTGATTGGTTAGATATTAATGTAAATAGATTAGAAGGAAAATTTATTCGCGTTCCTGATCGTGCAGATTTACCTCCGGATATTAATGAACACCTAATTATTGAATTTTACTCAAAATAAATTATAAATACATGATTGGGAGTTTTATATGCAAAGTATTGCGAAAGGTTTTTTAAAGCCTAGTATAGTAGATATTGAACATTTTAGTCGTACACATTTTAAAGTAATTTTAGAGCCTTTGGAAAGAGGTTTTGGTCATACTATTGGAAATGCTTTAAGGAGAATTTTGTTATCTTCTATTCCTGGATATGCTATTACTGAAGTGCAAATTAAGGGAATGCTGCATGAGTATAGTGCAAAATCGGGAATACAAGAAGATATTCTTACTATACTACTAAATTTAAAAGAATTAGCAATTAAAGTATATAATAAAGATTCAGTAATATTGAGATTAAAGAAATCTGGTATTACTACTGTGAAAGCTAGTGATATCATTCATGATGGTAGTGTTGAATTAATTAATTTAGAACATATAATTTGCAATTTAACTGATCAATCTGCTTCAATTGAAATGAAAATGAAAGTTGAGCAAGGTATTGGATATATTACCGCTGCTTCTAGAATAGCAAAATATGATGTTAATAAAAATATTGGCTGTATATCTTTAGATGCCTGTTATAGTCCTATAGAACGTGTTGCATATACTGTAGAATCCGCTAGAGTTAAGCAACGAACAGATTTGGATAAATTAATTATAGAATTAGAAACAAATGGAACAATTGATCCTGAGGTAGCTATTCGAAAAGCAGCAACAATTTTGTCCGATCAATTAACGACGTTTATTGATTTAAATTATGTTGTGCAAAAACCTATGAAAGTAAAAGAAAAAAAACCTGATTTTGATCCTATTTTGTTGTGTTCTGTAGATGATTTAGAATTAACAGTACGTTCTGCAAATTGTTTAAAAGTAGAAAAAATACATTATATAGGAGATTTAGTACAAAAAACAGAAGTAGAATTATTAAAAACTCCTAATCTTGGAAAAAAATCTTTAATGGAAATTAAAGATATATTAGCTGCAAAAGGATTTTCTTTGGGTATGAAATTAAAAAATTGGCCTCCTAAAGATATTTTAGGTTAATCAAATAAGATATATTTATATATTTTTTTGTATAAGGAATTTATATGAGACATAGAAAAAGTGGTCGTTGTTTAAATCGTAAATCTAGCCATTTAACAGCTATGTTTAATAATATGGTCTGTTCATTATTAAAATATGAAATTATTAAAACAACACTACCAAAAGCAAAAGAATTACGTACTATTATTGAACCACTTATTACAGTTGCAAAAATCGATAATATTGCGAATAGGAGATTAGTTTTTTCGAAAATTAGAGATAATTATAGTGTATTAAAATTATTTAATGAAATTGGACCATATTTTTTAAATCGTTCTGGAGGATATACGCAAATTTTAAAATATGGGTTTAGAATTGGAGATAAAGCGTCTCTTGCATATATTAAGTTTGTAGGTCGTTTAGCATAGAATTTTTAATTTTATTTTTTTAATTGATATAACGGCATTTTATTGCCGTTTATATTTTTTATTTTATTATTTGATTTTTTTGGAATATTTTTTGATTTGTTTGTATCAATTGTTCAACTGTAATAATTTTTTTTCCTGGTATTTGTATTTTTTGGATATTTAAAATATTTTTTTTTGTTTGTATTTGTATTCCATTTTTATTAATTTTTATAATTTTTCCAATTTTGTTTTTTGTATTATTGGTTATTATATTTGCTTTATGTATTTTAATTTGCATATCATTTATTTGAATATATGTTCCAGGCCATGGATTGAATGCTCTAATCATTCGTTCTATATTTTTTGCATGTAGAAAAAAACTTATTTTCCCCATTGACTTGTTTAATTTTTGAGAATATGTTGCTTGTTTTTCATTTTGTGTTTTCAGTTGATATTTTTTTTTTGTTATTTCATCTAATGTTTTTAATGTAATTTTTTTTCCAATAATACATAATTTTTTTATTAAACTATTTGTTGTTTCTTGTTTTTTTATTATACAAGATTGTATATTGATAATTTTCCCTGAGTCAATTTTTTCATTCATTTGAATGATGGTGACTCCAGTTCGTTTATCTCCATGTAGTATAGCATGTTGAATTGGTGAACAACCTCTCCATTTTGGCAATAAAGATGGATGTACATTAATACATCCCAATGGGAATTGTTTTATTAAAAATTTTGGTAGTATCAATCCATATGCAATAACTATCATGATATCTGCTTTTATTTTTAACAATTCTATACAATCTGATTTTTTTTTTATCTTTTTTAATTGTATAATTGGAATATTATTTTTATATGCAATTTCTTTGACTGGAGAAAATTTAATTTTTTTTCCTCTTTTGTTACATCTATCAGGTTGTGTTAGTACTGCTATTACGTGATGATATTTTAATATTTTTTCTAAGTGACATGCTGCGAAATATGGCGTTCCTGCGAAAATTATTTTTAATGGTTTTTTTTTTTTCATTTCATTTTTTATTTTTCATAATTGATTTTAATAATCAATTAGTAGTTTTCCATTTAAATGATCCATTTCATGTTGTATACAAATTGACAATAGATTTTCTGCTGTGATAACGATAGGTTTTCCATAATAATTTAAAGCATTGATTTTTATTTTATTGAATCGAGTAATTTTTTTTTTTATACCTGGCAATGAAAGACATTCTTCTTCGGTAGTAATATTTTCATATCGGTATATAATTTTTGGATTTAATAATGCTATTGGTTGAGATGGTTGTTGCATTATATCAATAACAATAATTTTTAAATGAATATCTACTTGCGGAGCCGCTAGGCCAATTCCGTTGTGATGATACATTGTTTCAAACATATTATGTATAATTTTATGTATTTTTTTATTAATTTGTTTTACTTTTTTTGTATTTCTTGTTAATTTTTTATTTGGATATTTAAGTATTTTTAATAAAGTCATTTTTTATTTTCTGTATAATTTTAATATTTTTTTAATTTTTTTTATTTTATATATATATATATATATATAATTGATATATTATTTAAATAATTATAATATTATGTTAATTGATTTTAAAAAAGATAATAATTTTTTATATTATATACATTTATTAAAGAAAAATAAAATTATTGCTTATCCGACAGAGTCTGTTTTTGGTCTAGGATGTAATCCTGATAATGAAAAGACGGTGATGAAATTAATAAAATTAAAAAAAAGAAAAAAAAATAAAGGTTTTATTCTAATTTCTGATAATTATAATAAATTCATTCCATATATTGATGAAGATCGATTATCTTATGCAAAGAAATGTGATTTAATTTCTAGTAAACATGATTTTGTGACTTTTTTAGTACCAGCAAAAAATACTATTTCTCAGTTGATTACTGGGTATTCTGATTTAGTTGCAATACGTATTGTTCATTATTCTATCTTAAAAAAATTATGTTATTTTTTTAAAAAACCAATAATTTCAACTAGTGCAAATATTTCTGGAATGAGTGCTGCTCGATCTAAGGAAGATGTATTAAAATATTTTGGATTATCTTTTCCGGTATTGTTTGGTGATATTGGAAAATTTAATTATCCTTCTAAAATTATTAATATTATGACCGGAGAATGTATTCGTGATGTTAAGTGATAATAATGTAAATTATATGTTATTTGGTAATCCTATTAAAAATTCTAAATCTCCAGAAATTTATAAAATATTTTCTAAAAATACTAAATTTTTTTTTCATTACGATGTGAAGTGTTTAGAAAAAAAAAATTTTTTTTCGTTTGTTTTAAATTTTTTTTCTACACATGGATTAGGTGCAAATATTACTGTTCCATATAAAGAACAAGCATTACATATTCCTCATGTTTTAACTGATATAGCAAGACTTTCTGGTTCTGTTAATGTTTTAAAAAAAATTGAAAATGATAGAATTTTAGGAGATAATACTGATGGAATTGGTTGTATATATGATTTGAAAAGATTAAATTTTATTGATAAGAAATATAAAGTATTATTATTAGGTGCAGGCGGTGCTGCTCGTGGAATTATTCCACATTTGTTGTTTTTAAAATGTTCTGTTGATATCGTTAATCGTACTTTTTCTAGAGCGCAATCTTTAGAAAAATATTTTGTAAAATATGGTTTAATTCGTGCTATTCATGTTTCTTGTATTAAATCTTTTGATTATGATTTGATTATTAATGCTACAACTTTAAGTAATAATCAAAAATTTCATTTTTTTTCTTCTGATGTGATTTTATATCCTGAACGTAATATATTTTATGATATATGTTATAGTGATGAATTAACTCCTTTTTTATCTTGGTGTAAAAATCATGGTGCTGTTTATTTTTCTGATGGTATTGGAATGTTAGTAAGTCAAGCAGCATATTCTTTTTATTTATGGAGTGGTATCTTTCCTTCTGTTGAAACGGTAATTTTTATTTTAAATAAAAATAAAAAATATATATTTTATTAAAATTATATTTTTAGAAAATATTCTTGACTATTTTTTGATGTTTTGTAATAATCTGATTCTGTAATTGTATGAAATTATGATTAATAACTTTATTGTTATATTGTTTTGTCCCCTTCGTCTAGAGGTCTAGGACATCGCCCTTTCACGGCGGCAACAGGGGTTCAAATCCCCTAGGGGACATAAAAATTAAAAAATATGTATCTAAAAAATCTGTTTTGTGTTAATATATAAAAATAATTTGAGTTTTATATTTTATTTTTATAAAATAAAATATGAAATTCGATATGTTCTTTTAAAATATAAAATTAATAAAAAAAACAACTATAAGTTGTTAGATCAAGCGATTAAGCGTATATGGTGGATGCCTTTGGCAATCAGAAGCGATGAAGGACGTGCTAATCTGCGAAAATTATCGGTAAGCTGATAAGAAGCGTTATAACCGGTAGTATCCGAATGGGGAAACCCGACATGAATTTTAATGTCATTATCAACTGAATTCATAAGTTGATAAAGCGAACCAAGAGAACTGAAACATCTAAGTATCTTGAGGAAAAGAAATCAATTGAGATTCCCTTAGTAGTGGCGAGCGAAAAGGGAGAAGCCTAGAGTTATACGCTAAATAAATTCTAATAGAATATTTTGGAAAAAATAGCGAAACATGGTGATAGCCCAGTATATGAAAGAATATATTTAGTAAACTCAAAAAGTAGAACGGGACACGAGAAATCTTGTTTGAAGATGGGGGGACCATCCTCCAAGGCTAAATACTCCTGATTGACCGATAGTGAACTAGTACCGTAAGGGAAAGGTGAAAAGAACCCCGGTTAGGGGAGTGAAATAGATCCTGAAACCGTATACGTACAAGCAGTAGAAGCCTAATTTATCAGGTGACTGCGTACCTTTTGTATAATGGGTCAGCGACTTGTATTTTGTAGCAAGGTTAACTTCTATATAAGGGAGCCGTAGGGAAACCGAGTCTTAAATGGGCGATAAGTTGCAAGATACAGACCCGAAACCCGGTGATCTAGCCACGGGCAGGTTGAAGGTTGGTTAAAACCAACTGGAGGACCGAACCGACTGATGTTGAAAAATCAGCGGATGACCTATGGCTAGGGGTGAAAGACCAATCAAACCGGGAGATAGCTGGTTCTCCTCGAAAGCTATTTAGGTAGCGCCTCGTAAATTCATCTTTGGGGGTAGAGCACTGTTTCGGTTAGGGGGCCATACCGGCTTACCAATCCGATGCAAACTCCGAATACCAAAGAATGTTATTACGGGAGACACACAGCGGGTGCTAACGTCCGTTGTGGAAAGGGAAACAACCCAGATCACCAGCTAAGGTCCCAAAATCATAATTAAGTGGGAAACGATGTGGGAAGTCATAGACAACCAGGATGTTGGCTTAGAAGCAGCCATCATTTAAAGAAAGCGTAATAGCTCACTGGTCAAGTCAGCCTGCGCGGAAGATTTAACGGGGCTAAATTATGTACCGAAGCTGTGGCAATAAAATATTTTTTTTTATTGGGTAGAGGAGCGTTCTGTAAGCCTGCGAAGGAATATTGTAAAATATTTTGGAGGTATCAGAAGTGCGAATGCTGACATGAGTAACGATAAAGCAGGTGAAAAACCTGCTCGCCGAAAAACCAAGGTTTCCTGTCCAACGTTAATCGGGGCAGGGTAAGCCGACCCCTAAGGTGAGGCCGAAGGGCGTAATCGATGGGAAACAGGTTAATATTCCTGTGCTTGATTTTACTGCGAAGGGGGGACGAAGTAGGTTAGATTATCTGGGTAACGGATATCCCAGTTTAAGCGTGTAGATATAATAACTAGGAAAATCCGGTTATTTTTAAGTTGAGGCGCGATGACGAGTTACTACGGTAATGAAGTAATTGATACCACACTTCCAGGAAAATCCTCTAAGCTATAGGTAAAATTAAATCGTACCCAAAACCGACACAGGTGGTTAGGTAGAGTATACCAAGGCGCTTGAGAGAACCCAGGTGAAGGAACTAGGCAAAATGGTGCCGTAACTTCGGGAGAAGGCACGCTGATATGTAAGTGATGAAATTTACTTTTTGAGCTGAAATCAGTCGAAGATACCAGCTGGCTGCAACTGTTTATTAAAAACACAGCACTGTGCAAACACGTAAGTGGAAGTATACGGTGTGACGCCTGCCCGGTGCCGGAAGGTTAATTAATGAAGTTAAAGGTAACACTTGAAGCTTTTGATAGAAGCCCCGGTAAACGGCGGCCGTAACTATAACGGTCCTAAGGTAGCGAAATTCCTTGTCGGGTAAGTTCCGACCTGCACGAATGGCGTAATGATGGCTAGGCTGTCTCCACCTGGGACTCAGTGAAATTGAAATTGCTGTGAAGATGCAGTGTACCCGCGGCAAGACGGAAAGACCCCGTGAACCTTTACTATAGCTTGACATTGAATATTGAATTTTAATGTGTAGGATAGGTGGGAAACTAAGAAGTTAAATCGCCAGGTTTAATGGAGTTAACCTTGAAATACCACCCTTTGACATTTAGTATTCTAACCTAATATCGTTATCCGATATAGAGACAGTGTCTGGTGGGTAGTTTGACTGGGGCGGTCTCCTCCTAAAGAGTAACGGAGGAGCACAAAGATTGGCTAATCACGGTCGGAAATCGTGAGGTTAGTGTAAAGGCATAAGCCAATTTAACTGCGAGCGTGATAACGCGAGCAGATGCGAAAGCAGGTCTTAGTGATCCGGTGGTTCTGTATGGAAGGGCCATCGCTCAACAAATAAAAGGTACTCCGGGGATAACAGGCTAATACCGCCCAAGAGTTCATATCGACGGCGGTGTTTGGCACCTCGATGTCGGCTCATCACATCCTGGGGCTGAAGCAGGTCCCAAGGGTATGGCTGTTCGCCATTTAAAGTGGTACGCGAGCTGGGTTTAGAACGTCGTGAGACAGTTCGGTCCCTATCTGCCGTGGGCGTAGGAAGATTGAGAGGGTCTACTTCTAGTACGAGAGGACCGAAGTGGACGCATCACTGGTGTTCGGGTTGTCATGCCAATGGCATTGCCCGGTAGCTATATGCGGAAAAGATAAGCGCTGAAAGCATCTAAGCACGAAACTTGCCTCAAGATTAGTCTTCCCTGAGACGAAAGTCTACTGAAGGGTTGTTGGAGACTACAACGTAGATAGGCTGGGTGTGTAAGCATAGTGATATGTTGAGCTAACCAGTACTAATTACCCAAGAGGCTTGATCTTACAATATTATAGTTGTTTTTTTGATTTTATATTTTAAAATAACATATAAATTATTATATCCTGGTAAAAATAGTGTAATGGTACCACCTGATTCCATTCCGAACTCAGAAGTGAAACATTATAACGCCGATGGTAGTACGAGGTCTCCTCGTGTAAGAGTAGGTCACTGCCAGGATATTATTTTTTATTATATTTATTTTTAAGTAATTTTTTTCTTTTATTTGATATTTTGATTTGAAAACAAAAATATTATTTTATAGATTTAAATTATTAATGTTTTTTATCGTTTTTTCTTTTTTTTTTTTTTTTTTTTTTTGATAATATTGTTTTTTTACTTTTTTAATAATATTATATTTTCTTGTATCGATTGAGATTATTATTTTTAATTTTTATTATTTTTTTAATATTATTATATATTTGCTTTAGTTTTTTTTTTTTTTTTTTTTGTGTTTGAGTACAAGGTAAGTTAGATGTCCAAGATTAAGGGTAACGTAAAGTGGTTTAATGAATCAAAAGGTTTTGGTTTTATTACCCCTGAAGATGGCAGTAAGGATGTTTTTGTTCATTTTTCAGCCATTCAAAGTAATGGTTTTAAAACTTTATCTGAAGGTCAAAGTGTGGAATTTGAAATTACTGAAGGAGCAAAAGGTCCTTCAGCAGCTAATGTGGTTAGCTTATAATTCTATACATGGTAGAAACTAATTAAATTAGTTTAATGATTTTACTCATGAAATATAATCACCACAGTGTAAACTTTTATTTTTTCTGTGGTGAAATTTTATATAGTATAATACTAACATTATATCATATTATGATATACTATTATTATAATTATATTTTATTTTATTTCTATATAAGAGTTGATAATGTTAAGAATTTTTAATACATTAACAAAACAAAAAGAACTTTTTAATCCGATTGATATAAAAATAGTTAACATTTATGTATGTGGAATTACAGTTTATGATTATTGTCATATTGGACATGCAAGAACATTTACAGCATTTGATATGATCATTAGATATTTACAATATCTAAAGTATAATACTAACTATGTTCGAAATATTACTGATATTGATGATAAAATTATTTATACTGCTAAGAAAAATAAAGAAGATTATTATAATTTAACAAATCGAATGATCTTTTTTATGAAAAGAGATTTTAAAAAATTAGGTTTATTAGATCCTAATTTTGAGCCAAGAGTAACAGATCATATTTCTGATATCATTCATTGTATTAATATTTTAATAGGAAAAAAATTTGGGTATATAGCAAATAATGGAGATGTAATTTTTTCTGTTAATCATTATCAGAATTATGGAGAACTTTCTAAACAAAATATTAATAAATTAAAATTTAGTCAAGATTCTAATATATTTCAAAAAAAATGTACACAAGACTTTGTTTTATGGAAAAGAGTATCTAAAATAGATACTCCAAACTGGGATTCTCCATGGGGATTCGGTCGTCCTGGATGGCATATAGAATGTTCTACTTTTAATCATATATTTTTTGGAAAAAATCTTGATATTCATGGCGGAGGATCAGATTTATTATTTCCTCATCATGAAAATGAAAGAGCACAATCTTCTGCATTATATAATAAAAATACATATGGAAAATATTGGATTCATATTGGTTCAATATTAGTTAATAATAATAAAATGTCAAAATCTTTAAATAATACTGTTTTTTTATATGATATATTAAAAAATTATAATTCAGAAATTATACGTTATTTTTTCTTATCTACTCATTATCGAAAACCAATATCATTTGATGAAAAAAAATTATATAAAGCAATTTTTGATTTAAAAAAATTATATACTGTACTAAATTTCATTAAAGATCGAGATACCGTGTTTAATAAGACTTTTTCTTTACAGTATCAGCATTTTTGTGCAAAATTTTTTGATGCTATGAATAATGATTTTAATACTCCTCATGCAATTTCTGTTTTGTTTGCTTTAGTAAAGCAAATTAATATACATATTAGAAAAAAAAATAAAAATTTATATATCCAATTAATATATCAATTGAAATTTTTAGCAAATATTATTGGTTTATTAAATCAACATCCTCAATTGTTTTTAAATTCTTTGAATGAAATTTTAAAACGTTAAAATGGAAAATATTATTGAAATGAATGATAGTAATGCTTATTTTGATAAGCATCAAGCGTGTTTTGTAATAATGTAACAACAGTCATTGGTCCTACCCCTCCAGGAACCGGAGTAATGTAAGATACTTTCGGTAGTACAGAATCAAAATTAACATCTCCCACAATTTTATCTTTAGAAGAAATTTTGTTTATTCCAACATCAATAATAATTGCATTTTTTTTAAATTTTTGTTGATCTAAAAAATTTGGTTTTCCAACTGCTACAATAATTAAATCTGCATTTTTAATATATTTATTTAAGTTAATAGTGAATCTGTGTGTAATAGTTGTGGTGCATCCTGCTAGTAATAATTCTAAACTCATTGGTCTTCCTACAATATTCGATGCTCCAATAACTAATGCATTTAATCCTTTAATTTCTATTTTATATTCTTTTAATAAAGAAATAATTCCTTTGGGAGTACAAGGTCTTAATTTTGGATTTTTTTGGCATAAGCATCCAATATTATATGGATGGAAACCATCAATGTCTTTTTTTGGATGAATGTGTTCAATAATTCTTCTTGTGTTGATTTGATTTTGTAATGGTAATTGTATTAAAATTCCGTCAATTTTATCATTTTTATTTAATTTTTTTATTAAATTAATTATATCTTTTTCTGAAGTAGAATTTTTTAATATCCATTCTTCTAAATAAAATCCTACTTTTTTACAAGCGTATTTTTTATTTTTGATATATACTTCAGTAGATGTATTATTTTTCATCCAGATTACTGCTAATCCTGGCGGTCTTTTTCCATATCGAGTCTCATTTTGTACTGTTTTTTTTATATTTTTGATGATTGTGTTTGTTAAATTTTTACTATACATGATTTTATTTTTTATGTTCATATTTTTTAATTTTTATTGAATTAATAGATATTATTGTTTATAATGTAATTGTGGTATCTATAATATAGAATATTTTTATTACTTTTAAAATTTATTCTTTTGAAGATCTATTTGCGCTCTTAGCTCAGTTGGATAGAGCAACGGCCTTCTAAGCCGTAGGTCATAGGTTCGAATCCTATAGAGCGCATATAAAATTGTTATGATTTTATAAATTTATTATTCAATATTAATGTAAAATATTATATTTTTTGAAGATTTTCTTTTATTTCTTTGTATATTTTTTCTATTTTTTGTGCTGCATTAATTTTATAGTACCGTATTTTTTTTTTTTTTATTTTATTATCATAAAATTTTATTATTTCTGTTTTCATTTTTTGGTATTCAAATAACCTTGTATTGATTATATGAATATTATCATCTTTTCGAATTGTCAATTCATCGTTTGTAATATCATCTCTGTTTTTTATTTTTGGAGGATGATATTTAATATGATATGTTCTTCCTGATTCTTTATGTATTCTTCTTCCTAAAATTCTTTCGTATATTTTTTCTAATGGTAATATAAATTCTATAATATAGTTAATATATATATTTTTTTTTTCTATTTCCTTTGCTTGAATTATTGTTCTTGGTACGCCATCGAGAATAAATCCGTTGGTAAATTTTTTTTGATTTATTTTTTTTTGTACTAAATCTAATATTATATTGTCATCAATTAATTTACCATGATTCATATTGTGTTGAATTATTTTCCCTAATGTTGTTTTTTTTGAAATTTCTTTTCTTAGGATATCTCCTGGAGAGATATGAAAAATATTAAATTTTTTTGTAATTAATTTTGCCTGTGTTCCTTTTCCTGAACCAGGAGGACCAAAAAATATAATTTTCATAAAATTATTTTTATTTTATATTTTCGTTATTGATTAGTAATTTATTCATGTTTTTTATAAAATGGTTTGGGTTATCTAAAGATCCTTGTTCAGATAATAAGGATTGATCAAATAATAAATTAATCCAATTTTTAAAATTATGTTTATCTTGTATATTCATAATTTTTTTTATTAAATCATGATCTATATTAATTTCTAATATATATTTTACTGGTGGAACTTTTTGACCGGCAGCTGTGAATAATTTTGCCATATGTGGACTTAGTGTATTTTTATTTGCAATTAATGCAGCAGGACTGTGAATTAGTCGATCACTTATTGTTACTTTTTCAACTTTTTCTTTTAACGTATTCTGTATGTTTTCTAAAAAATTTTTTATTTCAGGATTTTCATTATAATTTTTATTATTTTTTTTAAATTTTTTTTCAAATTCATTATCAATTTTATTAATTGATTGGAATTTTTTATTTTTAAATTCAGTTAAATAATTCATCATCCATTCATCAATACGATTTGATAATAATAATACATCAATGTTGTTTTTTTGAAAAATTTCTAAATGTGGACTGGTTTTTGCTGATTCATAGTTTTCTGCAATTAAAAAATATATTTTTTCTTGATTTTCATGCATATTTTTTATATATTCATTTAATGATAGAATCGATTCATGAGAATTATTTTTCATCGATGTAAATCTTAATAAATTAGCAATTTTTTCTCTGTTAGTTGTATCTTCTGCAATTCCTTCTTTAAATATTGTTCCAAATTCTTTCCAAAATATTTGATATTTTTTTTCTTTTTTATTTGATAATATATGTAATAAATTTAATACTCTTTTTGTTAAAGATAATTTTATTTTTTTTGTAATACTGTTTTCTTGTAATATTTCTCTTGAAATATTTAATGGTAAATTTTCAGCATCTAATATTCCTTTTATAAATCTTAAATAATTCGGTAAAAAACAACTAGCATCGTCCATAATATAAGTTTTTTTAATATATAATTTTATTCCATTATTTTTATTATCTTGTTCCCATATATTCCAAGATGATTTTTTTGGAATGTATAATAAATTGATATATGGTTGTGTTCCTTCAATATGATTATGTGTCCATGCTAATGGACCATTTGTATCTTTCGTAATATCATAATAAAAATCTTTATACTCTTTTTTAGTAATTTGCGATTTTTGGAAAGTCCATAATGCTTTAGCTTTATTAATTTGTTTCCAAGAAAATGTTTTATTTTTTGTGTTATATTCTTGTATTTCGATAGGAATAGTAATATGATCAGAATATTTATTGATAATATTACGTATTTTCCATTCTTCTAAAAATTCTTTTTCGTTATCTTTTAATAAAATTTCTACTTCTGTTCCATGTTCTTCTTTATAAATTGTATTAATCAAATATTCTTCAGAACCATTTGATCTCCAAAAAATACTATTATCTGGATTATTTTCCTGCATATGTCTTGTTTTTACTGTTATTTCTTTTGCTACCATAAATGCAGAGTAAAAACCGACACCGAATTTTCCAATAAGTTGATTATTTTTTATTTGATCTGGTGATAAATTTTTTAAAAATTTTTTTGTTCCAGATCTTGCTATTGTTCCCAAATTTTCAATTATTTCTATTTTATTCATCCCAATTCCATTATCTGAAATGGTAATCGTATTTTTTGATTTATTTAATATAATACGAATGTATTCTTTTTCTTTTTTTTTAATTTCATTTTTTGACAATAATAAATTAAAACGAAGTTTGTCAATTGCATCAGATGCATTGGATATCAGTTCTCGTAAAAATATTTCTTTGTTGGAATATAAAGAATGTATCATTAAATGTAATAGTTGTTTAATTTCAGATTGAAATTGATGTTTTTCTATTTTTTTGTTCATTATGTTCTCGTTTTAGTTGACTTGTTATATAATTAACATTATTTTTTTAAATTTGTATTTTTTGTAAATGGCAAATCAGGATTGAGAATAGAAATCTTTTTTTGTTTTTCGTCATGTATTTTTTTATTAGCAGAATTAAATGCTGCAATAATTAAATCTTCTAACATTTCTTTTTTTTCTTTTTTTAATAAATTGGCATCGATTTTTAAATTAGTGCAATGGTATTTTCCATTTAAATTAATTTTAATTAATCCTGCTCCTGATTCTCCTGTAACTGTTAAATTGGAAATTTCTTTTTGTGCTTTTTTCATTTCTTCTTGCATCTTTTGTGCTTGTTTCATTAAATCGCTAATATTGTTTTTATTAAACATATTTTTCCTTTTAAAAAATTTTATTTTATTTTTTTGTCATGATATTTAATATTGTGATTTATTTTATATTGAAATTTATTTTCATTATAATATAATTTATGTTGAAATATAAATTTATTTTTCTATTGCATGTATTAAATTTAATAAAATAATTTCTACCCCTATTTTTATTGTAGGTGCAGTATGTAATGTTTTTTTTCCCATTAAAACAATTTGATAATATTTTGTTAGATTTTTATAACTGATTAATTTTGCAAGATTCATAATTGTTTCTGTATTTGAATTTTTTATCATTGTTAAATGCAATGTAGTATGTTGTATTATTGCAATTTCATGAAATATTTTTAATATTTCTATTAATATATTTTCAAGATTTATATTTGAATAATATATTTTTTCGATATAATGCATTAATTTATTAGAATTTTTTTTTAAAATTAACATAATAATTTTAATAGTTTTTTCTTTATCTAATATACCAAACATATTGATTATACATTTTTTTGTAATTTTTTGATTACTTAATATCAGTGCTTGTTCGGTTAAATTTAATGCATCTCGTAAACTTCCTCCAGAATTTTGTGAAATTATTTTTAATGCATCATCTTCAAAATACACTTTTTCTATGTTTAATATTCTTTTTAAATAGTTTTGTATTTTTTTTTCATTAATTTTTATAAATTGAAAGTATATACATCGGGATAAGATTGTTGGTGGTATTTTTTTTATTTCTGTCGTGATAAAAATAAATTTAATGTATTCTGGAGGTTCTTCAAGTATTTTTAATAGAGAGTGGAAACTATGTCTAGATAACATATGTATTTCATCAATAAGATATATTTTGTATTTTCCTTTCATTGGAATATATTTTGCAGTTTGTAATAATTCTTTAATATCTTCTACTTTAGTTTTAGAAGCTGCATCTATTTCTATGAGATCGGGAAAACATCCATTTTGCATATCATAACAATGATTGCATTTATTGCATGCATACATATTTTTTCTGTTTTTGCAATTTAAGCTTTTTGCTAGTAATCTTGCAGCGGTAGTTTTTCCTGTTCCATGAGGACCAGAGAATATCCATGACTGATGTAATTTATTTAATGTAAAGCTATTTTTAATCATTTCAATAATATGATTTTGTCCAATCATATCAGTAAAACTAGTAGGTCGAAATTTTCTTGCTAAAATTATATAATTCATGTATTTTATTTTCTCAATTTATATCATTTTAATATATTAATTAATTAAAAATAGATAAAATATTTTATTATCTATCTTTTTTTTTTGTTTTTTTGTATAATAATTATGTATTATTTGAATGTCTTTGTTAATGATTATTGAATACTGTTTTAATATATTTAAATAATTAGTCAGGTCTGGAAGGAAGCAGCTAGGTTAAATATATAACAGGTATTTATTGTCTTAACAAAGACGATTACTATTTATTCAAGTAAGTATTTTTTGTAGTAACTATTTCTATTATTTAATAATTTTTTTTTTCCTCCTTGTTCAATAATTTTCCCATCTTTTAAAATAATAATATTTTTAGCATATTTTATTGTAGATAATTTATGGGCAATTATAATAATAGTGCTGTTTTTTTTTATTTTTATTAATATTTTTTGAATAATATCTTCTATTTCAGGATCTATATTAGAAGTGAATTCATCTAATATTAAAATTTTTGGTTTAATTATTAAAACTCGTGCAATGGATATTAATTGTTTTTGTCCAATAGATAAATTCTCATAACCTGATTGCAAAAAAGTATGTATTTTATTTTCTAAAGATTGAACAAAATTATATAATTTTATTTTTTTTAAAACCTTCCATACTTCTATTTCTGATACATTTTTTCCTAAACTAATATTGAATAAAATTGTTCCGCTTAATATACATGGATTTTGTTGTACTATATAAATATTTTTTTTTAATATCTGATAACTCAGTGTAGAAATTTTTCGGTTATCAATGAATAAATTTCCTTGTTGAATGATATAGTGTCCCATAATTAAATTTACTAGAGTACTTTTTCCACTCCCTGTTTCTCCAATAATCGCTGTAAATTCTTGATATGGAATAGTCAAATTAATGTTGCTTAATATTTTTTTACTATATTGATTATATTGAAAATTAAGATTTTTAAACTGAATCTTCCCTGTTATAAGATTACTGTTGTCATTTCCATATTTTTGTTTTGGATAATCTAACAAATGAAATATTCTTTCTCCTGAAACTATTGCTTGTTGCAACATAGTTTGTTGTGTAGTAATAATAATTAATGGTTCATTTATTCGATTTAAGTAACTAATAAAGGCATATATTGTTCCAATATGAATAATATTAATAGGTGTAGTAATAAAAATACTCATTAATCCACATAGTATCACAGAGGAAATTAAATTTATTAATGGTCGAAGTAATAAACTATCTATTTTTAAAATATTTATTTTTAATTGATAATGCGATGTATTAGATTTTTTAATTATTTGAAGAAATTTTTTTTCTTGTGAAAATTGTTGAATAATATGAATTCCGTTAATAATTTCATGGAATTCATGATTTATTTTTGTTAGCAATGAGCGTATTTTTCTTAATTTTGGTATACAAAAATATTGATAAAATAATATTATTATTATGACTATCGGAAATAACGTTGTAGCAATAATTGCCATTTTCCATTGTAAGAAAAACATTGTAATTAACATAATAATAATTAAAGAGATATTTTTAAAAATATTTATTAGAACTGTGTCATATAATTCTTTCAGTATTTCTGTATCATTTGTAATAATTGAAATAATATCTCCTATCGGAGTTTTATTAAAAAAGTATAGTGGTTTTGATATTAATGAAGTAAAAACTTCTATTCTAATTTTTTGAATTATTTTAATAGCAATTTTGTTAAATAATATTGTTTGTAAATAGTTTAATATAATGGATGTTGTTTGTGATATAAAATAAAAAGATAAAACGGATAATAGATATATTTTATTTACCTGTTTTATTTTTTCTATATGATTGATAAAATAACTAATTAAACATGGCCCAATTGTTTCTAATATGGATGCAAAAAATAGTATTAAAAATGCTGTATAAATTTCTTTTTTCCAAAATTTTCCGTAATATAATAAACGTTTTAGTGTTGGCCAACCTAATATTAAATTAGCCATATTGTTTCCTTTTTTTTTTTTTTGCAATCGTATTAAAATTGTATGATATAATTTATTTTTGTTGTTTGCACATGTTTTTATACCAATGATTGTATTTTAGTAATTGATCGTGCGTTCCAATATTTTCAACTTTTCCATCATTAATAATAATTATTTCTTTTAATTGATTTAATATATATAATGCATGTGTTACTATAATGATGGTATGTTTTTTTTTTTTCCACAAATTAATATTTTTAAATATTTTTATTTGATTTATTTTATCTATTGCAGATAATGCATTGTCTAAAACTAGAATTTCTTTATTATATAATAAAGATCGTGCTATTGAGATCCTTTGTTTTTGCCCTCCTGATAGATTCTCACCTTCTTTCCCTATTTTTGTGTTATATTGTTGAGGAAAATGCATAATTTCGTGATGTATATTAGTTATTTTAGTAACGTATTCGATTTCTTTTTTTGTTGCATGTTTTTTTCCCAATGTGATATTATTTTTAATAGTATCTGAAAATAAAAATGTAGATTGATTGACAACAGAGATGTTTTTTCTCCAATCTGAAATTTTATAATGATTAATTGGTGTGTTATTGTATAAAATGGTTCCTTCTGTACATTCTAAGTTTCTTTGTAATAAATTAATTATTGTGCTTTTCCCACTTCCTGTAGGTCCACATAAACCAATAGTTTTGTTAAAATCAATTTTAATAAATATATTTTTTATAATTGATTTTTTACTATTTTCATAATTAAATTTTTTAATTTGAAAATAAATATCTTTTTTTTTTTTTATTATATTTTCTTTTTTATCTATAAAGAAATTATTTTTGTTCATGATGTTTTGTAATCTATTCCAAGAAGCATTTCCTCTTTCAAGTATATTGTACATCCAAGCTAATGCTAACATTGGCCAAACCATTAATCCTAAATACATTATAAAACTTGTCAGATTGCCAATAGTAATATAATTATTACAAACGAAATAACTGCCAATTATAATTGCTAAAAAATTTGAAAACATAATAGCTGAATAAATAATTGGTTCGAATTTTGCTTCAATTTTTGATAGTTGGATATTTTTTAATTTAGCCTGTATAGTATTTTTTTTAAATTGATTAATTATATATTTTTCTAATCCAAAATTTTTAATCATATATATATTTTTTGTATTTTCTTGAACATAATTATTTAAATTAGAAAATGTTTTTTGTGATTTCTGAAAAGATAAGTATAATTTTTGACCATAATAAATAATTAAAATAGTCATTATTGGCATAGGAATTAAACATATTATTGTTAATATGAAATTAATTTGTGTAAACATCATGATAATTACAGAAGATCCAGTAACAAGAGAATCTATTAATGTTAATACTCCCTCTCCTGCAAAAAATACTATTTTATCAACGTCATTAGTTGATTTAGCCATTAAATCACCAATACGGTTTGTTGAATAAAATATGATGTTTTTTTTAACTAGATATTTATATATTTTTTTTCTTAATATAACTGATAATTTATATGCTGCACCAAATAGTAATATTCTCCACAAATATCGTAAAATATATATTATGATAGCAATTAGTAACATACTGCTAATTAATAAGAATGATTTCAATGTATATTTTTTTTCTATCATAGCATGATCAATCAATATACCAATTATCTTGGGAGGGAGTAATTGTAAAATTGATATTATAATTAATAAAAATATAGATCCTGTATATCTTTTCCATTCTGCTCGAAAATACCAGCTAATTTTTTTAAATAATTGCACAAAATTACCTTATATTTTTATGTAAAATTTTATTAATATAATTTTATATTCAATTTTCTAGGTAAATATTTTATTAAATATTTAAAATATTTGAATATTATTAGCTTAATTTTATATGTTATTTTTATAAGGTGGATTTTTTAAAGCAATTAATAACACTTCTTTTATATTTTTTACAGGATGTATATTTAATTTCAGTAGTATTTTTTGAGATATTTCTGTTAAATGGTATTTATTTTTATACGGTATAATAATAGTTTTTACACCCCCTCGGTGTGCTGCAAGCAATTTTTCTTTTAATCCTCCAATAGTTAGGACATTTCCATTTAATGTAATTTCTCCTGTCATCGCGATGTCTAATTTTACTGGATTTTTTGTTAATATAGATACCAATGCTGTACATATTGCGATTCCTGCACTTGGTCCATCTTTTGGCGTTGCTCCCTCTGGAATATGTACATGTATATCATATTTTTCATAAAAGTTAGATTGAATATTTAATCTAACAGACTGTGATCGTACTACAGTAAGTGCTGTTTGTATAGATTCTTGCATTACTTCTCCCAACGATCCTGTATAAATTAATTTTCCTTTACCGGGTACACATGCTGTTTCGATTGTTAATAATTCTCCTCCAATTTCTGTCCATGCTAATCCATTGACTTGTCCAATTTGATTTTTATTTTGAATTTTACCATAGTAAAATTTTTTTACACCAAGGTATTTTTTTAAATTTTTACTATGAATATTAATATTTTTAATTGAAGTATCCATAACAATATTTTTTATTACTTTTCTACATATTTTTGCTATTTCTTTTTCTAAATTTCGTACTCCTGCCTCTCGTGTATAATAATTTATAATATTTTTTAGAACGTTATCTGTAATATTTATTTCTTCGTTTTTTAGAGAATGTCTTTTAATTTGTTTAGGTTTTAGGTAATTTTTAGCTATATTAAATTTTTCTTCTTCAGTATAACTTGAAACATAAATTATTTCCATTCTATCTAGTAATGGATTGGGAATGTTTGTTGAATTAGCAGTAGCAATAAACATGACTTCTGATAAGTCATAATCTAATTCTAAGTAATGATCGTTAAAATTTTTATTTTGTTCAGGGTCTAACACTTCAAGTAAAGCAGAAGTAGGATCTACTCTAGTATCATTAGATATTTTGTCGATTTCATCTAATAAAAATAATGGATTTTTTACACCGACCTGAGCCATATTCTGCATAATTTTTCCTGGAAGGGAACCAATATATGTTTTACGATGTCCTCTAATTTCTGCTTCGTCTCTTATACCTCCAAGAGCCATTTTAGTATATTTTCTTCCTGTTGCTTTAGCAATAGATTTTCCTAAAGAAGTTTTTCCTACACCTGGAGGTCCTACTAAACATAGTATTGGTCCTTTCGCTTTATTTTTAGTTCTTGTTTGTACAGCTAAGTATTCTAATATCCTATTTTTTACTTTTTTTAAACCAAAATGATCTTTATCTAATATTTTTTTTGCCTGTTGGATATTTTTTTTTATTCTGCTTTTGATAGACCATGGGATTTGTAGTATCCATTCAATATATCCTCTTATTACAGATGCTTCTGCAGATATTGTAGACATCATTTTCAGTCTTTTTAACTCTCCTAATGCTTTTTTTCGTACTGTTTTTGGTAGTTTTAATGTATGAATTTTATTTTTTAGTACTTCGTATTCTTTTTTTGTGTTATCTATTTCTCCTAATTCTTTTTTTATGGCTTTTATTTGTTCATTTAAATAGTATTCTTTTTGGTTTTTTTCCATGTTATTTTGTATTCGATGTCTTATTTTCTTTTCAATTTCAAATAAATCAATTTCTGATTTTAAAGTTAGAATTAAATATTCTAGTTTTTTGTTTACATCAGACATTTCTAAAATTTTTTGTTTATCATATAATTTTAAAGAAAGATGTGACGATATTATATTAGATAATTTTGATGCGTTTTTGACTTCTTGTAATGAATTTACAATTTCCATAGGAATTTGTTGGTTAAAACTTAAGTATTTTTCAAATATTTCTATAGCTAATTTCATCAATACCTTATTTTCTTTTTCGTTTACTGTGTAAGAATTAATGTATTGAATTTCTCCAGTTAAAAACTTTCCCTGATCATTTATTGAATAAATTTTTGCTCTTTTTAATCCTTTTACTAAAATCTTTATTGTTCCATCTGGTAGTGTAAACATTTGTAATATTTTTGAAATTGTACCAATATTAAATAATTGATGTATTTCTGGATTTTCTATTGTAGATTTTTTTTGTGTAACTAACATGATTTGTTTGTCTTTTTTTATGGAATATTCTATACATTGAATAGATTTTTTTCGACCAACAAATAATGGTATTATGATATTTGGATATATAACGATATCTCTTAATGGCAAGATAGGTATTTTAATATATTTAGAACATTCAGAATTCATATAATTCTCTTAGTTTAATTTATTTTTAATATTTTTATCATATTAATTTTATTTCATTAATTATAATTTATTTTAATAAATTATATATATTGTATATTTTATATGTTATAATATAAACTATTCTTTATGATTCTTTATTTTTATGAAATATAATAATTGGTTTATTATTTTTTTGAATTACAGATTGTGTAATTTGTACTGTTTTAACGTTTTTCATTGATGGTAATTCATACATTGTATTTAATAAAATATTTTCCATAATAGATCGCAATCCTCTTGCTCCAATATTTTTTAAAATAGCTTGTTTAACAATTTCTTGTATTGATTGTTTTGTAAATTTTAATTTAATATTATCTAATGCAAATATGCTTTGATATTGTTTAATTAATGCGTTTTTTGGTTCGCATAATATTTTAGTTAACATATTTTTGTCAATTGGATTTAATGTTGCAATAATAGGTAATCTTCCTATAAATTCTGGTATTAAACCAAAGTTTATTAAGTCTTTTGGTTCTATGTTTTTTAAGAAATTGTTTTTCTTTTTTGGAATTTGAACTTCTTTATTGAATTGATAAAAACCTATTTTAGTTTTATTTTTTATTTTTTGATGAACTATTTTATCTAATCCATCAAATGTTCCTCCACAAATAAATAATATTTTTGCAGTGTTAATTTGTAAACATTGTTGATCTGGGTGTTTTCTTCCTCCTTGTGGAGGAACAGATGCGATAGTTCCTTCAATAATTTTTAATAATGCTTGTTGTACTCCTTCTCCCGAAACATCTCTCGTAATAGATACATTATTAGATTTTTTTGCTATTTTATCAATTTCATCAATATATATTATTCCTTTTTCTGCTTCTTGAACGTTGTAATGACATTTTTGCAGTAATCTTTGTAGTATATTTTCAACATCATCTCCGACATATCCTGCTTCAGTTAATGAAGTGGCATCGACAATAACAAATGGAATATTTAATATTTTAGCTAATGTTTCTGCTAGTAATGTTTTTCCACTTCCTGTTGGTCCAATCAATAGTATATTACTTTTATTTAGTTCTGTATTATATTGTTCTTTTATTTCTGTTTGAAATGTTATTTTTTTATAGTGATTATATATTGCAACAGATAATATTTTTTTTGTAGTATTTTGTCCTATAATATAGTCATCTAATTTTTTCTTTATTTCTTGAGGGGTTAATATTTTTTTTTTAATGTCCATTATATTTTTTTTAAATTGATTATTTACCTGTTAAATGATAAATTATTATATCATTTAATATTAATTTGTAGAATATGTTGATATTTTATATTTTTATATAAATGATGTTTGATCAATCTTTTTTAATTTTTTAATATTTTTTTATATTTAATTGTTTTGTGAAATATTTATTTCTTTTTTTTTAATATTTCATCGATTAAACCATATTGTATTGATTCTTTTGCATTGAAAAAACAATCTCTTTCTGTATCTTCTTCAATTTGTTCAACTTTTTTTCCTGTATGTAATGCAAGAATTTTATTGATTGTATTTTTTGTTTTAATCATTTCTTTGGTATGTATCATAATGTCAGATACTTGTCCTTGATATCCTCCTAATGGTTGATGAATCATAATTCTTGAATGATTTAAGCTAAATCTTTTTTTTTTTGTCCCAGAGCATAATAAAACTGCAGCCATGGAACATGCTTGTCCAATACATATGGTATTAATTTCTGGTTGAATGAATTGCATGGTGTCATAAATAGACATTCCTGCAGTTACTACTCCACCTGGAGAATTAATATACAAAAAAATATCTTTTTTTGGATTTTCTGATTCAAGAAATAACATTTGTGCAATAATAGTATTAGACATACTATCTTCAATTGTACCTGTAATAAAAATAATTCGTTCTTTCAGTAGTCTTGAATATATATCATATGATCTTTCCGTCAAGTTAGTTTTTTCTATGACTGTTGGAATCAAATGGTCGTTTATTTTTGTTTTTTCTTGATTTTTTAACATCTCTTTATCCTATGAAATTATTTTATTTTAAATAAATGATTAGATATGGTTAAATTTTAAATAATTTTTTTTAAGTTACAGTGCATATAATTGATTTTAAATATTTTTAACGAAAAATTTATAATTTTTTTTTCAAAAATAATTTTTTTAATATAATTATTTATCATTTCTTTTTGTTGTATATTTTTAGTTATTTCGATAAAATATTTTTTCTTTTTGGTGATGTTTTTTATATATTCTTCTATTTCTTTTTTTGTAACAGTGATGTTTTTTTGATGTGCTATTACTTTTATTAATATTTCTATTTTTAATTGTTCATCAATTTTTTTATTAAGGTTTTGGTAATATTTTATTTCTAATATATTTCCATTTTCTGTAACATATTTTTTTCTTCTTTTCTTATTTTCATTTACATATTCTTTCTGTAAAATATTTTCAGGAATATTAAAAAAATTTGTTTTTTTTAGCTTGTTTATTAATTGATATTTTAAATAGTTTTCTTGAAAATATATTTTTTTTTTTTCTAGTTTTTTCTTAATATAAGAAAATAGTTCTTGATTGTTACGAAAATTGTATTTTTTTTTTATTTTTGTCATATATTCTTTTGCTGAATATATGTATTGTTTATATTTTATAGTTTGAATAAATATTTTTATATATACTGTTTTCCCGCATAAATTGATGTCTGGATGTTCTTTTGGGATTTTTTTTTCTATTGTAAATTGGTCTCCACATTTTTTATGAGATATGACTGCTGTAAATTCTGGAATGAATTGGTTTTTTTTATAAATAAATTTTATTCTATTTTTATGAATTTCTTTATTTTTTATAAATACTGTGTAATCTATTTTTATTTGATCATTTTCAACAATTTGATCTTTTTTGTTTATCCATATAATTTTTTTTTTTCTAAAAGTATTTATATAATGTTCTATGTCTGTTGTAGATATTTCAATTATTGGTACATCTATTTCTATTTTTTTTAAACTTTTCAAATTAATTTCAGGCAAAGATTCAAAATAAATTGAAAAAATAAAATCAGACTGTTTGTGATATTGATTAATTTGGATTTTAGGAGTGTTAATCACTTGGATATTTTTTTTTTTTATTATTTTTTTAAAATTATTGTAAATAATTTCATTAATTACGTTATTTTCAATTTGATTTTTATATTTTTTTTTTATAATTTCGATAGGAATTTTATTTTTTCTAAATCCATTCATTGTGGTATTTTTTCTTAATTTAATTATTTCTTGTTTTTTTAATTCAGCAATTTTGTTAAATGGTATAGTAATTTTTAATTTTTGGTGGAAATTTTCCATTTTTTCTAATATAAATTGCATTAATTTTCCTAATTGATATGATTTATGGTAAGTAAATATAGTTTTTTAAATATTTTTATTTATACATCTTATATGATTCATTTTTTTATTTTTTTTTTTCCATTCTTGCATAGTATATGTATGTATTGATAATGCGTATATTTCATTTTTCATTTCTTTTCTTAATAATTTATATATTTTTTGATGTCTTTCAATCATTTTCATATTGTGAAAATCATCACTTACAATTAGTATTGATAAATGTTTTTTATCATCATGCATGCGATGATATATACTGTTATCGTATATTTTTATAATTTGAGTAAAAAAAAATTTTTTTATTTTTTTTATAATCATAATTTAAAATTTATTGATATTTTTTTAATTTAACATTAATGATATTTGATAATATCATTATAATTTTAAAAGTTCAATCTCAATATATTGATTGATATGATATGTAATATAATAAATATTCCTAACTTATATGTTTATATATATATATATATATGTTTATTTTTTTTTTTTTTTTTGGAGGTGTAAGATAATTTTATGAATATAAAAAATATTTTTGAAATTATTGTTTTAATTTTTGGGATATTTATTTTAAGTTGTTTCCATGGTTCTATTATACATCCAGTTGAGGTAATATCTATTCAACAATATAAACTCATTTGGATTGTTTTTTTTGCAATGTCAATTTTAGTTATACCAGTTATTTTAATGACTTTATTTTTTGTATATAATTACCAAGATAATAAAATGAATACTTATCGTCCAGATTGGTCGCATTCTGTTAGAATAGAATTAATTATTTGGACAGTTCCTATTATTATAATTTTATTTCTTGGTTTTATTGCATGGAATACTTCACATCAATTAGATCCTAGAAGAAGAATTGTTACAAGAAATCAACCTATTGTAATTAATGTTGTTGCATTAAATTGGAGGTGGTTATTTATATATCCTCATGAAAAAATTGCTACAATTAATGAAATTGTTATTCCAGACAATACTCCAGTTATTTTTAATATTACTTCTCATTCTGTTATGAGCGCTTTCTTTATTCCTCGTTTAGGTAGTCAAGTTTATGCTATGCCAAAAATGTTTAAGCATTTAAATTTAATTGCTAAATTTCCAGGAAAATATAATGGTTTTTCTTCAAATTATAACGGAGCAGGATTTTCTAATATGAAATTTCGTGTTATTGTCGTTCCAAAGTTTTATACATTTTATAAATGGAAAAATCATCTAAAAAAATTTTCACATGCATTAAATAATTTTCAAAACATTCGTAGCATTTTAAAATTGAATACATCGAGAAAAATTGAATATTTTTACTATTATGATACGAAATTACTGAATTATGTAATTAGTTGTAAATAATTTTTTATATTTATAATGTTAATATGAAATGTTATTGTTATAATTACTTTTTGTAAAATAAATAGGAGATAATATGTTTGGAAAATTAACTTTAAAAGATATTCCTTATCATGAACCTATTATTATAATCACTTGTATGATCATTTTTTTCATTAGTTTTTTTGTTTTTTTACAGATTACTAAATTAAGAAAATGGAAATATTTATGGTTGCATTGGTTAACTTCTGTGGATCATAAAAAAATTTCTATTATGTATCTTGTTTTAGCTTTAATTATGTTGTTTAGAGGTTTTACTGATGCTTTAATGATGCGTTTACAACAATTTTTTGCTTCTTCGAATGGAAATGGTTTTTTACCTCCTCATCATTATGATCAAATTTTTACTGTGCATGGGGTAATTATGATTTTTTTTGTCGCTATGCCTTTAATTTTTTCATTGATGAATTTTATTATACCTTTGCAAATTGGAGCAAGAGATGTTGCATTTCCTGTTTTAAATAACTTAAGTTTTTGGTTTACTGCTAGTAGTGCAATTTTATTAAATTTTTCGTTAATTATTGGTGAATTTGCTAGAACAGGTTGGTTGGCATATCCCCCACTTTCTGAAATTCAATATAGTCCTGGAGTAGGAGTAGATTATTGGATTTGGAGCTTACAAATTGCTGGAATTGGAACAACTCTTAGTGGAATTAATTTCATTGTTACAATTTTAAAAATGAGAGCACCTGGTATGAATATGTTTAAAATGCCAGTGTTTATTTGGACAACCCTATGTTCTAATGTTTTAATTATAGCCTCTTTCCCTGTATTAACTATGACTTTAATACTACTTAGTCTAGACCGTTATTTAGGATTCCATTTTTTTACTAATGATTTAAATGGTAATTCTATGATGTATGTTAATTTAATTTGGATATGGGGACATCCAGAAGTTTATATTTTAATTTTGCCTGCATTTGGAGTATTTTCTGAAGTAGTAGCAACATTTTCTCAGAAAAAATTATTTGGTTATTATTCTCTTGTTTGGGCAACTATAGCAATTACAATACTATCTTTTATAGTATGGTTACATCATTTTTTTACAATGGGGGCGGGATCTAATGTAAATGCATTTTTTGGAATTACTACTATGATAATCGCCATACCTACAGGAGTAAAAATATTTAATTGGTTATTTACATTGTATCAAGGTCGTATTAAGCTACATTCAGCTATGTTATGGACTATTGGTTTTTTAGTAACATTTACTATTGGTGGTATGGCAGGTGTGGTTCTTTCAATTCCAGCAATTGATTTTTTATTACATAATAGTGTATTTTTAGTAGCACATTTTCATACTGTTATTATTGGAGGAGTTGTTTTTGGTTGTTTTGCTGGGATTAATTATTGGTTTCCTAAATTTTTTGGATTTAAATTAAATGAATACTGGGGTAAAATATCTTTTTATTTTTGGTTTATTGGATTTTTTGTTGCTTTTATGCCATTGTATTATTTAGGATTTATGGGAATGACTCGTCGTCTTGGTCAAAATATTAATCATAATTTTCATTTTATGTTATTTATTGCTGCTATTGGATCGTTTTTAATTTTGATAGGAATTATTTGTCAGATTATACAGTTATATATTTCCATTAAATATAAAAAATTTTATATTGATAATAGCGGAGATCCTTGGAATGGTAGAACTTTAGAGTGGAGTACTTCTTCTCCTCCTCCAGTATATAATTTTTCTCATATTCCTCATGTTATAGATGTAGATGATTTTTGGTATAAAAAGAAAAATAATTTGTTAAATAGAAATAATATATATCATAATATACATATTCCTGAAAATACTGCTTTAGGAGTAATATTAGGAATTTTTTCTTTATTATTTGGATTTTCCATGATATGGTATATTTGGTGGATGTGTATTTTTTCTGTTTTTTTTGTTATTGTTATATTTTATATATATATGTGTAAAAAAGAAAAATTTATTTATATAAAAAGTATGAAAATTAAAGAAATAGAGGATAAATATTTTATAAATTATAAAAAAAAGTAAAGGAAATGCAAGTATGTTAAATGTTTTTAAAAATAAAAAAAATGATTTTCATGATATACAAAACCATGCAAATAAAATTAATATGTTCGGTATGTGGATATATTTAATGAGTGATTGTATTTTATTTGCAACAATGTTTACTGTATATTTTGTTATGTCAAGAAATTTTATTTTTTGTCATGATTTTTTAAATCTGAAAATTGTTTTTTTGGAAACGATTGTTTTGTTATTAAGTTCAATTACATATGGTTTAGCATCTATTTATGCTAAATATAAAAGTAATACTTCTGTTTTATTTTTTATTTTATGTACTTTATTGCTTGGAACAGTATTTGTATTTTTAGAATATTACGAGTTTTATCATTTAAGAAAATTAGGATATTTACCTCAAAGTAATGGTTTTTTATCTTCATTTTTTACATTAATTGGATTACATGGTGCACATGTTGTAGTGGGATTATTATGGATGGTAAGTATCATATTTCAGTTATGTAAGTATAATGTAAATAATTTTATTTATACTAGAATCATGTGTCTTGGTTTATTTTGGCATTTTTTAGATATTATTTGGATTTGTATTTTTACGACAGTATATTTATTCGGGAAAATAAAATGAATAATTTAATATTTCAAAAATTATATTTACGGAAAGAGATAAATTTTTATTATACTGGGTTTTTATTTTCTGTTTTATTAACAGTATTTCCTTTTTTTATTGTTGTCGAAAATTTATTTAATAAAAATACGAATTATTTTTTAGTTTTATTTTTTGGATTTTTACAAATTTTAGTACATTTAAAATATTTTTTACATTTAAAATTATCAATAAGTTCTTCTTGGAATATTGTTTTCTTATTTTTTACAATAATTATTGTATGTATTATTCTTTCTGGTTCTTTATGGATCATGTATAACATACAATGTAATACTACTTTTAATACTTTGTGTGATTAATAAAAATATGATTGAGTATATTAAAATCATTAAGCCCGGTATTGTTATTGCAAATATGATTTCAGTTTTTAGTGGATTTTGTTATTCTCAATTATCAATAAATTTTAACTTATTGTTTTTTGTATTGTTAGGTTCAATTTTATTAATATCTTCTGGTTGTATTTTAAATAATATAATTGATGTAGATATTGATAGAAAAATGTCTCGTACAAAGCATCGTTTGACAACAAAGGTAGGTTTTTTTTTTAAATTATTTTTTTTTCTAACTGGTGTATTATTTTTTTGTATTAGTATATTAATTTTTTTTTTAAAAGTAAATATATTATGTGTTTTTTTATCTTGTATTGGATTTTTTTTTTATGTCATTTTATATAGTTTATTCTTGAAAAGACAGTCTATATATTCTGTTTTTTTTGGTGGTATTGCGGGAGCTTTGCCTCCAGTGATTGGTTATTGTTCGACAAAAAATAGCTTTGATATAAAATCTATTTTATTATTTTTAATATTTTTTGTGTGGCAGATTCCACACTCGTATTCTATTTTATTAATATATCAAAAAGATTATAATATTGCTCAAATACCAAATATCGTTTCAGAAAAAGGAATATCTTATACTGTTTTTTCTATTTTGTTTTATATTTTATTTTTTTTTATATTAATAGTCACTTTTTATAAATTTTATTTTACTAAATCATTTCTTTTTATTTTATTATTTTTTTTTACAATTATATGGATTGTAGTATCTTTGTTTACTTTATTTTCAAAAATAAAAATTAATTATTTTAAATATTTATTTTATTGTTCTGTTTTTATTATTTTGATTTTTGATGTATGTTTAATTTTTTCATAAATTTTATAAACAAATATTTGATTTAGGAATACCAGCTATTTTATTCGCTTGTTTTGCTATTCCCTGAGGAAATAGTTTAATTAAATAAAAACTATTGCATTTTTCTTCTGGGAAAGAATTTTTCATTGCTTTAATTAAAGTTCTATTTGATAGAATAAAATTATATTTTTTGTAATAATTACGAATCATGTAAATAATTTCCCAATGTTCAGTAGTTAAAGTAATATTTTCATGTTTTGCAATATTTTTTGCTATTTCTATGTTCCATTTTTTTTTTTTTTTTTTTTTATTATTCTTTTTCATTTTTTTTTATTTTTAATATTATATTTTTATTATTTATTTTAAACCTGATCTTTTTATTTTATATGTTGCTTGATCTAAAACACCATTAATAAATTTATGACTGTTTGTTGAGCCAAAAATTTTTGCTAACTCTATCCCTTCATTAATAGATACTTTGTATGGTATATCTATTCTGTTATATAATTCATAGAAAGAAATTCTTAAAATTGCTTTTTCGATTTTCCCAATTTCTTGTGATTTTCGATGTAAACATAGTATAATTTTTTTATCTATTTCTTCATAATTTAAAGTTACTGCAGTAATTAATTCATGAAAATATGCAATATCTACATCTTGGATATTAATATTTTTAAGATAATATTTTTCAATTTTGGAAATATTATTTTTAGATATTTCCCATGTATATAAAGCTTGTATTGCATATTTTCTTGCCATTCTTCTTTTTTTTGGATTCATAAATTTCTCTTAATATTGTTCATGATAAATAATTTATTTTTTCCATTTGTATGATGGCTCTAATGTAATTCTAATGTCTGATCCTATCTTGATAGTTTTTTTTATTTTTAATGTTGGTGTTTTTTTTAATTTTATATTTTTATAATCTAAAAATAATGATTTTGCTGTATGACCTAGCATTTTTGGAGCGATATATATAATTAATTCATCTATTAATCCAAGATTTAACATATTACTAAATAAATTTGCTCCGCATTCTACCCATAAGGTATTAATTTTTTTTTTTCCTAAAAATATTAACAATTTTTTTAAATCAATACTATTATTATATTTTTGTATAATAATTTGTTTAACATGTTTTGGCCAGATATTGTGATCTTTATTTAATCTAATTAACCAAACAGGATCTGTTGTTTTATGAATTATATTGTGTATAGGTTGAATACGATTTTTGCTATCTAAAATAATTTTGATAGGAGAAAATTTGATATGATATAAGTTTCTATTTTTTATTTTATCTGTATACCGTACTGTAAGTTTTGGATTATCTTGTAATATAGTATTACTTGTACTTAAAATAGCTGAATTTTTTGCTCTAAATTTATGAACATCGTGTCTAGCTTGTTCTCCAGTAATCCATTTACTTTCTCCATTATTCATAGCAATTTTACCGTCTAATGAAATTGCTATTTTTACTTGTATCCATGGTATACCTGAAACCATTCTTTTAAAGAATCCGTAATTTATTTTCTCAGATTCTTGTGCAAGAATCCCAATTGAAACATCAATACCTGATTTTTTTAAATATTTTATTCCTTTTCCAAAAACTTTTGGATTTGGATCAATTGCTGCAATTACTACTCTTTTTATTCCTGATTTTACAATGAGATGGCAACAAGGAGGCGTTTCTCCATGATGTATACATGGTTCTAATGAAATATATGCTGTACTATTTTTTGCCAATTTTCCTGCCATTTTAATGGCATATACTTCGGCATGTGGACCACCTTTTTTTTTGTGCCATCCTGTTCCTACAATTTTCCCATTTAACACAATGATACATCCAACATTTGGATTAGGATGAGTAGTATATATGCCATTTTTTGCAATTTTAATTGTTTTTTTCATATAAAAAATATCTTGTAGATATTTTTCATTATTTTTTTTTTTGTTTTCTGTATTCATTATTTTATATTTTTTTTATTATATTAATCATTTCTAATATTGTTGTTGCAGCTTCACTTCCTTTATTTCCCAGTTTATTTCCTGATCGGTTAATTGCTTGTTCAATATTGTTTGTCATTAGTATTCCTAATGCAATTGGTATATTATTTTTAACACTAATATTTAGTATATTGTGAGTAATAGATGATGTTAAGTGTTCAAAATGAATAGTTTCTCCTTTAATAATTGTTCCTATTGTTATAATACCATGGTGTTTATTTTTTTTTGCAATCGTTTCTGCAACAATAGGTATTTCATATGCTCCAGGAACTTTAATAATAGTAATATTTTTTTTTTCCATATTTCCTATTCTAATAAGGATATCTATTGCTCCGGATAATAGTTTTTCGTTAATAAATTCGTTAAAACGGGATATAATAATTGCAATTTTATAATTTTGAGATGTTATATTTCCTGTAATTATATTAATTTTGTTTTTTGTTGTAGAAAAATGATTCATATTAATTTCCTTCGATATTGTATAGTATTTTTTTATTGATTGATTTATTTTTTGTTTTTGTATATAATTGAAACAATAGCGGGGTGGAGCAGTATGGTAGCTCGTCGGGCTCATAACCCGAAGGTCGCTGGTTCAAATCCAGCTCCCGCAACCAATATTTTATATTTATAATATTTTTTATATTCTCTTTATATATGTAATAATTATATAACTTAATTTAATTTAATGAAATTATTTACTTTTATTTTTTTTATTATTTTTTATTTCTTTGATTATTTTATTTTTTTTTTTTTTTTTTTTATTAATATATATATCAAATTTTGGATATGCCAAAGAAATATTATTTTCGTCTAGTGCTTGCTTAAATTGTATCATTAAATCGGAGTATACTGTGTTTAAAATATTTGTATTACTCCAACATTTTGCAATAAAATTGATAGAATATGGTTCTATTTTACTTAAACTAACGACAATATCTTTATTTTTTAATACTCTAGGTTCATTATACATAACATCTTTTAAAATCTTGATAATTAATTTTATATTAGTATCATAAGCTACATTAATTATAAATTCATTTTTTCTGCATGGAGAGCGGGAATGGTTAATAATGTTATTTGCTGTTATTTTCCCATTTGGAATGACAATAATTTTCCCATCTAATGTCTTCAATGTAGTATAAAAAACGTGTATATTTAATACAGTTCCAGAGACATTTTTTAGTACGACATATTCACCAATTCGTAATGGACTAAATACGATTAATAATACTCCTGCTGCAAAATTGGATAAGGAACCTTGTAATGCTAACCCTACAGCCATTCCTGCTGCCCCTAAAATAGCAATAACAGAAGTTGTTTGTACTCCTAGTCGATTTAAAGCTACAATAGCAGCCATGGTTATAATAACGTATCGTGTAATGACAGTAAGAAAGCTAGTGACGGTAGTATCTATGCTTTGCATAGAAAGCATTTGATTAAATAATTGAGAAATGAAATTAGAAGAAAAAATGCCTATTATCATAATCAGACTAGCAGATATAATATTTATCGTACATCGGATTAATATCTGCTGATGCTGTATTATCCAATATTCTACATAATTAATATTATTAATTACGTCGTGGAATATTTGCATTTCATTCTCCTTATTTTAAGATTTTATTTTTTATTTTTATTATCATTTACCATAAATGATATGCATTAAGTTTTTTAAATATTTTTTTCATTCTTTTAGAAATAGATTTTTTTGAAGCATGCATCCATTTTCGGGGATCATAATGTTTTTTATTGGGTTCATTTTGTCCAGAAGGGTTTCCTAATTGTGTTTGTAAATATAATTTATGACTTTTATAATATTCTAAAATGCCTCTCCAGGAATACCATTGTATATCAGTATCAAAATTAATTTTTACAACACCATAATTAATAGATTTTTTTATATCTTGTATAGATGATCCTGATCCTCCATGAAATACGAAATTAATTGGACATAATTTGTTTAAATGATGTTGTTGAACAATATATTTTTGTGCATTTTTTAATATTTCTGGTTTTAAGTGAATGTTTTGAGTATTATATACGCCGTGTACATTTCCAAAAGCTGCCGCTATAGTAAAATTTTTACTAATTTCAGATAATTTTTCATATGCATAATTAATATCT
The DNA here is from genome assembly GCF_039349365.1 of Buchnera aphidicola (Shivaphis celti). Taxonomy (NCBI): domain Bacteria; kingdom Pseudomonadati; phylum Pseudomonadota; class Gammaproteobacteria; order Enterobacterales; family Erwiniaceae; genus Buchnera; species Buchnera aphidicola. Next base: position 320,171 of record NZ_CP134977.1, on the reverse strand, counting down.
ATAGGGTTTGTATATAATAATTCATTATTAATGTTTTCATTATTTATACCATCTTCTTCTCCTCCAGTACAACCTAATTCTATTTCAAGTATCATATTTATTTTTTTCATCTTTGATAAATATGTACTACATATTAATATATTTTCTTTTATAGGATCGCTTGATAAATCAAGCATATGTGAAGAAAATATAGGATATCCTGTTTTTTTGAAATGTTTTTTCCCAATATGTAATAAATTGTCAATCCATGGTAATATGTTTCTATGACAGTGATCTGTATGTAATATCACTGGTATATTATATTTTTTTGCGACTAAATGAACGTGATGAGCTGCAGAAATCGCTCCTAACGTTGCTTTTATATGGTTTGGAGTATTTTTAATATTTTTACCGGCCATATAAATGCATCCAGTATAAGAAAATTGTATAATTACAGGTGATCGTACGCGATCAGCTGTTTCTAAAACAGCATTAATTGTATCAATACTTGTACAATTAATTGCAGGAATTGCAAATTTTTTTTCTTTAGCAATGTTAAAAAGTTTTTTAATATCTTCTCCAAATATTATACCAGGTTTTATGATATCTAAAATAGTGGACATGTTTTTTCCTTTTTTTTTTTTTATATTATTATTTTTTTATTTATTTTAAATCATCTTTGTATAGTTTATTTTTCACTTTTTTCAGCATATCTATTATAGGTAAGTTCTCATTTTCTATAAATTGTAAAAATGCCCCACCCCCTGTAGAAATATAGGATATTTCTTTTTTGATATTTAATATCTCAATAACAGATAATGTTTCTCCTCCACCAGCAATAGAAAAAGCATTGCTTTTTGCAATACTGTAAGCTAATTCTTTTGTTCCAATACAAAAATTTGGGAATTCGAAAACTCCTAATGGTCCGTTCCAGATGATTGTTTTTGATTTTTGGATTATTTTTTTTATATTTTTAATACTTTTATCTCCAATATCCATAATTTCTTCGTTACTGAATATTTTATCTGGAGTTTTCATAACTGATTTTTCTGATTTGGAAAAATTTTTTCCTACTCTTGAATCTATTGGAACTAAGATATTATTTCTAGTTTCTCGAATTTTTTTTGCTAATTGAATAAATTTTGGTTCATGTAATGATTTTCCAATATTGTAGTCAATTGCTAAAAAAGTATTAGCAATACCTCCACCAACAATGACATGGTCTGCAATAGAAGATATTTTTTTTAAAAGTTTAAATTTTGTTGATATTTTTGCTCCTCCAATAATAGCAGTCATAGGACGTTGTGGATGATGTAAATGTTTTTTTAAAATATTTAGTTCATTAATTAATAAAGGTCCAGCACACGCAATTTTAGAAAAAAATCCTACTCCAAAAGTAGAAGCTTCTTTTCTATGTGCACTACCGAATGCATCCATAATAAATATATCGCATAAACTTGCGTATTTTTTAGATAACTCATCATTGTTTTCTTTTTCTCCATAATTAAATCGAACATTTTCTAAAATGCAGATTTCTTTAGGATATAGTTTAATTTTTTTTAGTTCTTTGGATAAAAATACTTTATGATTTTTGAATATTTTTTTTAAATATTTTACAATTGGTAATAAAGAAAATTTTTCTTCAAATTTTCCTTCTGTTGGTCTTCCTAAATGTGACATAATTATAATTTTTGCATTTTGTTTTAATGCCATTTGAATGGTAGGTATACTTGCTTGAATACGTTTATCAGAGAGTATTTTCCCATCTTGAATGGTAACATTAAAGTCTACACGTATTAATACTGTTTTATGATAAAGATTTAATTCATTCATGTGAATAATATTTTTTATATTCATTGTTTTCCTGGAATATTATAATGATTATATCAATAATATGATATTAAACATCATATTTTGAATATTTTATTTTAATTAAAAATTTTGATGAATAATTATTTATAATGTAAATTATATTAATTTTATTTATTATATTAAATATATATTAGTATTTTATGATTTACACCATTTAGTAATTCCATCAAGAAACATCTGTGTTGATAGCATTATTAGTATTAATCCCATTAGTCTTTCTAATGCAATGACTCCTCTTGGACCGAGTATTTTTAAAAATAAATTTGATAACATTAGAATGGTTAGTGTAATTCCCCAAGAGATGAATAATGATATAAATAATGAAAATTGTTGATTTACATATTGATGAGACAATAACATTAATGTTGCTAATAATGATGGTCCAGCAATTAATGGAATTGCTAATGGTACTAAAAATGGTTCTATTGTATCATTTTTTTTTTTTTTATCATCTTCTTCTGGAAAAATCATTTTTATTGCTATTAAAAATAATATTATTCCACCAGCAATGGATACTGTTTCTGCTTTCAAAGCTAATATCGATAGTGTTTTTTCTCCGGCCAATAAAAACAATATCATTATAATTAATGCGATCATCATCTCTCTAAGTAAAACAAAATTTCTTCTTTTTGTGCTTAAATTTTTTAAAATTGACATCACAATTGGTAGATTACCTAATGGATCCATAATTAATACTAATAATATTGTAGTCGATATCATTTGGCTCATATGATTTCCTTATATTTTATTTATTTATATTTTGATACATTATGTATTGTATTTTGAAATATTTATTTTAACTATAAATAAATATTTTTTAAATAAAATATTTTTATAGTTAAAATATTTATATCTTATTTTTAAACTTATATTTAAATATTTTAATATATTTTATATAATAAAATTTATTTTATATATAGAGGATATTTTATGAAAAAAAAAGTTGGTTTTATTGGTTGGAGAGGTATGGTGGGATCAGTATTAATGGATAGAATGAAACGAGAAAAAGATTTTAATAATATTGATTCAATATTTTTTTCTACTTCTCAGATTGGATTAAAGAGTCCAAACTTTTCTAGTGTCAATACATTACAAGATGCTTATGATATTGATATTTTGCGTTCTATGGATGTTATTGTATCATGTCAAGGAGGAGAGTATACCAGTAAAGTGTATTATAAGTTACGTGATACTGCATGGAATGGATATTGGATAGATGCTGCATCTACTTTAAGAATGATAAATGAATCTGTGATTGTTTTAGATCCCATTAATTTACATGTTATAAACTCTGCATTGGAAAATAATGTTAAAACTTTTGTTGGAGGTAATTGTACGGTTAGTTTAATGTTAATGGCAATAGGTGGATTATTTTCTCATAATTTAATTAAATGGATATTGTTTTCTACTTATCAAGCTGCTTCTGGAGCTGGTTCTAAACATATTATAGAATTATTGCAACAAATGGGTTATTTATATAACTCTATATCAATAGATTTAAAAAATCCTATATCTTCTTCTATTTTGGATATTGAGAGAAAAATATCTTTTTCGATCAAAGATAATAGTTTTCCAAAAAAAAATTTTCTTGCACCTCTAGCAGGTAATGTTTTACCATGGATTGATTTAGAATCGGATAATTTTCAAACAAAAGAAGAATGGAAAGTGCAAGCGGAAGCAAATAAAATATTAAATACCAATAATATTATTCCTATAGATGGAACTTGTGTTCGCGTAGGTACCATACGTTGTCATAGTCAATCTTTTGTAATCAAATTAAAAAAAGATATCTCATATGATAGTATTATTCATATTATTAAAAATAATAATCCATGGGTACGAATTATTCCAAATGATTATCAATCTACAATTAATTTCCTTACTCCTATTGCAATTTCCGGTACTTTAGATATCGCTGTTGGAAGAATTAGACAATTAACTCATTTGGGATCAGAATTTTTATCTGTTTTTACGGTCGGTGATCAATTGTTATGGGGTGCTGCGGAACCTTTACGAAGAGTTTTAAAGATATTAATTAATCGATAATTTAATTGATATTTTTTTTAATAAAAAAATAATATGGTTTTTTGGTAGTGATTTTTTTTATTAATATATAATTCATACAATTACAAAATAATGGCATGTCCCATTGAATTGAAATATCATTAGATAAAATAAGTATTATATTTTTTTTGTTAATACGACGTAAATATTTTCTAAAAAAAATCATTGTATCTGGACATTGAAAACGAGTTAAATTTAATATAGTCAGTGACATAATTATCTTTTTTTTTTTTTTTTTTTTTTTGATAATTTTATTTTTTTTGTGATATATTACAAAATATTGCAGTTAAAGTTTTTAGATAATACCAGGAAAGTTGATTATTTTTTTTTTTTATATTAATTTCTATTTTATATATTAAGTTTATTATTTTATATAATTGGGTATTATTGATATCATTTATTAATTTAGTGAAATCTTTGTCTTCTTTTTTTAGTACAATATATTTTTTGAAAATATGTAAGTAATGATCATATATTTTTTTTTCTTTTATATGTATAAAATATATGATATGAATTTGTATAGATCGTATTATATGAGATATATCATATTTATTTCTTTTTAAGAAATCTATTATATAGCATGATTTAATTATTTTTTTTTGAAATATTGCATGAATTAAGTCACTGATATAAAAATTCAGTGTATTTTGAGTGATTTGATTAACTAATTGTACTGTAATTTTTTTTTTTTTGTTAATTATTTTTAATCCTTCTAATATTTTATACAGAAATAGTAAATTTTTTTTATATAAATGAGACAAAATATTAATAATGGAAGAATTAAGTTTTAAATTTATTTTTTTTATTTTTTTTTTTATCCATTGATTTAATTCGTTTTTTGTAAAAACAGGATTAGGAATTATACCTATTGGGTATTTTTGAAGTTTTTTGCTTATTATTTCAATATTATGTTTATTACTAATTTTTTTAAAATATATAATTAAAATGATATTATTATTTTTATACTTAAAGATTTTACTTAAAGCAGTAATTGTAACATAATCGATTTTTTTATTTTCTAGTATTAATATTAGTATTTTTTTTTTGTCAAAAATTTTATCTTGTCTATATTCAAAATAGACATTTTCCCAATGATTTTTTTTTTTTATTATTATTTGAATTACTTTGTGTTCTTTACTGCAATAATAGAATAATATTTTTTTTATAGTTTTTTGTGAAATAAAAAAGTCTTGTTCTATAATAAGAAAGTGGTATATCTTTTGAAATATTTTTTTTTCTAACTCATTGTATTGTAGAATATAGATCATAAATTTATATTACAAAGTTAATTAGTTTATCTGTTATGTAAATAATTTTTTTTATTTTTTTTTTGAATATATGAGAAATTTTTGATTTTTTTTTTAATATTTCTAATATTTCGTTCTGTTTATTTTTTTTTGGAATATTAATTATATCTTTTTTTTTTCCATTAATTTGTATTATTAGATTAATATTTTTTTTTTTAATAATATTAATGTTATATTTTGGCCATTTTTCATAATCTATTAAATTGTTTTTATTTAATTTTTCCCATGCAATAAAGCTAAAATGAGGAGTAAATGGATATAACATAATAATTATTGTATTTAGTATGTGTTTTATGAATTTTTTATTTTTTTTTATATCTATATTTGTTGCATATAAAAAATTGATAAATGTAATAATTTTTGCAATTGCAGTATTAAAAGATTTTCTTTTATGAATGTCCTGTGTTACCTGAAAGATAGTTTGATGTAGGAAAAAGTTAATTTCATCATGTGTATGTTTTTCTTTTCCACACTCAGATAATTTTTTATATTTTTTATAGCAATAAATTAGGTTCCAAACTTTTTGTAAAAATCGATACATTCCATGAACTCCAGTTTCTTTCCATTCAATATTGGATGTGACAGGAGCTGCAAACATAATAAATAGTCTTACAGTATCTGCTCCATATTTCTTGATCATAATTTCCGGATCAACACCATTTTTTTTTGATTTTGACATTTTAATCATACCAGCATGAATAATTTCTTCTTTTTGATTTGTAAAAATATTTTTTGTATTTCCAATTTTTTTTTTTTTAATTTGTATTTCTTTTAGGTTAACCCAATTTTTTTTTCCTGAATTGTCAATATAATAAAATGCGTCAGATAATACCATACCTTGACACAATAATTGTTTTGCAGGTTCTATGGAAGATACTAATTTCAAATCATATAGCAATTTATGAAAGAAACGAAAATATATTAAATGCATTGTTGCATGTTCGATACCCCCAATGTATTGATCGATGGGTAGCCAATAGTTTGCAAGTTTTTTGTTTATCATACCCTCATTGTAATGTGGAGCAGTATATCTAATATAATACCATGATGACTCTATAAATGTATCAAAGGTATCTGTTTCTCTTTTTGCTGGAAGATGATTTATATTTATTTTAGACCATGTTTTATATATTTCTTTGATATTTTGAAAATCATATATCGTATTGATTTTCGGTAATAGTACAGGCATTTCTTTTTCTGAAATACAGATGGTTTTTCCATTTTGATATGCAATGGGAATAGGAGTTCCCCAATATCGTTGTCTGGAAATACTCCAATCTTGTAATCGATATTTGTTTTTTGCTTTTACTATTTTTTTTTCTTGTAATATATTAAAGATATTATTTGATTCTATTTGGTTAATTTTCTTACTGAAATTATATACATTATTTTTTCTTTGAATTGTTTTTTCGACTAGTATATCTTGTTGAGTACTAACATGATTGATTGGATGATTGAGTGTAATTTTTATGTGATATTTTTTTGCAAAATTCCAATCAATTTTGTTATTTATAGGATGACATAGCTTTATCTTTGTATTATATTCAATTTCTGTATAGTTAGTAATCCAAATTGGTATTCTTTTTTGAGTAATTGGATGAATAGCATACTGGTTAATTTTTTTTCCTATATAATTAATTTTTTTTTTATTGATGTTAGAATTTATTGTGTAAAGGTTATTAATAAATAATTGTATTTCTTCTTCGTTTAATATATTTTGAGCTAATTCATGTAATGGAGAAATTGAAATATATGTTGTATACATTAGTAGATCTAATCTAGATGTATAAATTTTTATTTTTTTTGCATATGGCATAATTTTGAAGGAAATTTCAAATCCCTTTAATTTTCCAATCCATTTTTTTTGCATATTTATAACTTGTGTAGGCCATTTTTTTAATATTTTTAAGTCTTGTAGCAATCTGTCAGCATATTTGGTAATTTTAATAAACCATTGTGGCATAAGTTTTATTTCTATACTCGTTTGACATCTCCAGCATGTTCCATGAATAACTTGTTCGTTTGATAATACAGTTTGATCTTTAGGACACCAATTAATTAAGGATGTTTTTTTATATATTAATTTTTTTTCATATAATTTTTTAAAAAACCATTGTTCCCAACGATAATATTCAGGGTGACATGTAGTAATTTCCCTATCCCAGTCATAACTGTATCCCAACGATTGTAATTGTTTTTTCATGTATTTAATATTTTTGTATGTCCATTCTGATGGTATAATATTGTTCTCTATTGCGGCTAATTCTGCAGGTAATCCAAATGCATCCCATCCAATTGGATGTAAAACATTTTTTCCAATCATTCTTTGATATCTTGCTATGACGTCACTAATAGTATAATTTCTAACGTGTCCCATATGTAATTTGCCAGATGGATATGGTAACATTGCTAAACAATAGTACTTTTTTTTATTAAGATCTTCGGAAGCTTTAAATGTTTTATTTTTTTTCCAATATTTTTGTACAATGGACTCAAATTTTTTATGATTATATATTTTTTTCATATACGTAAATACTTATAGTAATTAATATTTTATTTGAAAGATTTACATTAATTTTTTAATAATAGAAATTTTTAATATATTGTATTTTATTTTTTTTAATCTTGTTTATTTTTAGGAATTTTAATTTGTAATTTTATAATTCTTCTATAGTTGGCAATAGAAATCTTAAATTCATATCCTTGTATATTAATTTTTTCTCCAGGTTGTGGAAGATGTTTAAATTTTTGCATTACAAATCCTCCTATTGTATCAACTGTTTTATTTTGAAATCGCGTATGAAATATTTTATTAATTTCTTTTATAGGTGTAGATGATTTGATTGAAAAAACATTATGTTTAATTTTTTTAATATTTTTTTTTGCTTTTTTTATATGTTGTTCAGATATATCTTGAATAATGATATTTAAAATATCGCGGATAGTAATTAATCCTGATATTGCTCCAAATTCATCAATTACTATTGCCATTTTTTTTTCATGTATCTGAAATTCGTATAACATTTTATCTATATACTTACTTTCTGGTACGATGATTAATGGTTTTAAAAATTTTTTTATATCAAATAATTTTTTGTATTTTAAAAAGATTAATAAATCTTTTGCATATAAAAATCCTTCTACATAATTGTTATCACTACTCATAACAGGAAATTTTAAATATTGTGAAGAAAGAATAATATTTAAACATTGGGTGAGTGAATAGTTTGCTTGTAAAGTGATCATTTGTGATTTTGGGATCATAATTTCTTTAATTTTTTTTTTTGAAATTTTAATTACTCCTTTTAACATTTTACTTATTTTGTTATTAATTAATGCGTTTTTTTTTGCATAATTGATTGATTTGATTAATTCGATTTGATGGTTATTTTTTTTTTTTAAAATTTGATCGGTAAAAATAGAAAAGAATCCTTTTTTTTTAATATTTTTTTTAGGCGTTTTGTTGTCCATAAATATTAATTTAATCCTATATAACAATATTTTATTTATTTGATTTATTGTATTTTATTTAGAGTATGGATTTTGATATCCTAATTTTTTCATAATTTCAATTTCTTTTTTTTGCATAATTTGTGTTTGATAGTTTGTATAATGTGTATATCCTAATAAGTGTAATAATCCATGTATAACAATATGAGCCCAATAATTTTCTAATTTTTTTTTTTGATTCAGAGCTTCTTCATACACAACTTTTGCACAAATGACTAGATCTCCGATAATATTATTATTATAACTTTGGTGATTATATGAAAAAGATAATATATTTGTAGGATAATTTTTTTTTCTATATGTATAATTTATTTTTTGTATTTCAGATTGATCTACTATGCGTATGGTTATTTGATATTTTTTTTTTATTGTTTGATTAATCCAATTTAAAAATTTTTTTTTAGATATTTTTTGTGGAATAATAGTATTAATTTGAAAATATATTCTATTTTTTTTCATATTACTATTTTATGTATTCTCCATATAACATATTGTTTTTCTGTTTAGTAATATTGACTGTGATAATATTTCCAATAACATTTTCTTTAACTTGACAAATTACAGTTCTATTATTTTCTGTTCTTCCAGCGATAATATTTAAATTTTGATCATAATATTTTTCTACTAATATTTTTTGCTGACTATTGATCATATTTTTAGTCCAGTTTAATGTTTGTTTTTTTAACTGTTTTTGTAGTTTATATAATCTATTTTTTTTTTCTTCTATGCTAATATTATCTTTTAATTTAGATGCAGGTGTACCCGGTCTAGGAGAATATATAAAACTGAAACTCATATCAAAATTTATTTTTTTTACAATTTTCATTGTATTTTGAAAATCCGATTCAGTTTCACTTGGAAACCCAATAATAAAATCAGAACTGATTTGTATTTCAGGTCTTGCAAGTTTTAATTTATCAATAATTTCTTGATATTTTTCTACAGAGTATGGTCTTTTCATGAGTTTTAAAATTCTATTTGAACCACTTTGAATAGGTAAATGTAAAAAATTTACTATTTTTTTTGTTTCATGGTAAATATTAATAATATCATCAGTAAACTCCATAGGGTTGCTAGTGATAAATTTAATTCTACTAATTGTTGGAATAGTAGCGATTTCTTTTAATAGTTTTGCAAATGTATATTTTTTTCCTTTTTCATCGATATATTTGTATGAATTAACATTCTGTCCTAATAACTGAATTTCTTTTATCCCGTTTTGAGATATTGATTTAATATAGTATATAATATCATGAAATGGTCGACTTATTTCTCTACCTCTGGTATAGGGAACAATACAAAATGAGCAGTATTTGTTGCACCCCTCTATAATAGAAATTGAAGCTGAATAATTATGATAGTTTGGTTGTGTTATATTTTTAAATTTTTCTCCTTTTGGGAAACTAATATCAATAAATATTTTTTTTTCTCTTAATACATCAGTAATCATCTTTGACAATCTGTGTAATGTTTGTGTACCAAAAATTATATCAACAAATTTTGCTCTTTTGGTAATTTTCTTTCCCTCTTGGTTTGCGACACAGCCTCCAACAGCAATAATGATATTTTTATTTTTATTTTTTAAATATTTCCATCTTCCTAATTGATGAAATAGTTTTTCTTGCGCTTTTTCTCTTACAGAACAAGTATTTAAAATCAATATATCAGCTTCATGAAAATTATTTGTGTAAATATATTTTTTATCTTTTTGTAATATTTTTTTTATTGTCAATGAATCGTATTCATTCATTTGACATCCCCAAGTTTTAATATAAAATTTTTTTTTCATATTTCATTACATTAATTTAATAAGATAGTTTAGTTTATATAATAAATATTTTGATATATTTTATATTTCTTTTTTGATATTTAATTCTAGATTTAAAATATCTTGGATTGTTTGTCTTCTTCGAATAATTTTTGGAATATTGTTTTCAAATAATACTTCTGGTATTAATGGTTTGCTGTTGTAATTCGACGACATAGTTGCTCCATAAGCTCCTGTATTGTGAAAAACTAAATAATCTCCAATTTTTATTTCCGGTAATTCTCGTTCTATCAGTTCATTTTTTTCATTTTGAGTAAAAATATCACCTGATTCACATAAAGGTCCTCCTATAATTGTTTTCATAGTCTTTTTTTTTTTATCATTAATATTATTTTTTTTTATAACTGAAATATGATGGTAACTTCCATATAATGTTGGTCTTATTAAATCATTAAATCCTGCATCAACTAATGTAAATATTTTTTTTCCAACACGCTTTATGGCATATACTGTTGCGACTAATATTCCAGATTCTCCTACCAAAAAACGTCCTGGTTCAATTTCTAATGTAATAGGAGTTTTTAAATTTTTTGAAATAACTTTTTTTGTCTGATTCCATAATTTAAAATAGTGTTCAATATCAATCTCTTGATCAGTAGATTTATATGGAATAGATAATCCACCTCCTGCAGAAATTGCCTGAATTTTTTGGTTTAAAGAGAGTGCATAATTTACCATTGTATTACAAACTTTTTTTAAGTGTTGATAATCTACTCCAGAACCAATATGCATATGCAAACCAATTAATTTTAGTTTGTATTTTTTAATTATAGGTATTGCTAATTCTGTTTCCCAAATGCCATGTTTACTATTTTCCCCACCAGTATTTGTTTTTTTGTTATGTCCATGACCAAATTTTGGATTAATGCGGAGCCATACTTTATGTCCTGGAGATATTTTTCCTAATTGTTCTAACATATCTAATGAACCTGCATTAACTGTAATATTCATTTCAACAATTTTTTTTAACGTTTTTTTATCGAATAGATCTGCGGTAAAAATAATATCATCATTTTTATTTGTATATCCTGCGTACAGTGCTCGATGTATTTCCCCTAAAGAGACAGCATCAACTTTTACATTATTTTTTTTCATTAATTTTAATATATGAATATTAGAACATGCTTTTTGTGCAAATCGAATAATATCAAATTTTTTTAATTGTTGAATTTTTTTTTTTATGATATCAGCTTGATATAACCATATAGGACTACCTAATTTTTTTAATACGGAATATATATCTTGATTTTTTAATATTTTATTATAGAAGTTGTGATTTGTCATATTTATTCCATTGAATTTATTTTTTTGGTCGTAATGTTGGAAATAGTATAACATCACGTATGTTAGACTGATTAGTTAAAATCATAATTAACCTATCAATACCAATACCTAATCCAGCTGTTGGAGGCATACCATATTCCATGGCCGTAATGTATTCTTGATCATATTTTTTTTCTTTGTTCAATGTAGATGATATTTCTTGATTTTGTTTAATAAATCTCATTTTTTGTTCTTCTGGATTATTTAATTCTGAGAAACCATTTGCTATTTCTATTCCTCCAATAAATAATTCAAATCGATCTGCATAATTTTTATTAATTTTGTTTTTTTTTGCTAGAGGAGAAATTTCTATTGGATATTCTGTAATAAAAGTTGGGTTGATTAATTTTTCTTCTGTTGTCATTTCGAAAATTTTTGTCATGATTTTCTCAATAGTCCATTTTTTTTGAACTTTTATATTATATAAGATAGCAATATTTTTAATTTTCTGGATATTTAATAAATCATTAGTTTTAATATTTTTATTATAATGCAAAATTGCATTTTTCATGGTAAAAACATCAAATGGTTGATTGAAATCAATTATTCTTTTTTTATATTTTATTTGATATGTGTAATATATTTTTTTTGTTATATATTTGATTAAATCAGTAATTAAATTCATTAAATCTTCGTAATTAGCATATGCAATATACAATTCCATCATTGTAAATTCAGGATTATGCTTATATGAAATGCCTTCATTTCTAAAGTTTTTACTAATTTCGTATATTTTAGTTAAACCCCCAATGATTAGTCTTTTTAGATATAGTTCTGGAGATACTCTTAAGTACATTTTAATATTTAAACTATTATGATATGTAACAAATGGTTTAGCCGATGCTCCTCCAGGAATATTTTGCATAATAGGAGTTTCTACTTCCACAAAATTTTTTTCATCCATGTAGTTTCTAATTTGTATTAATATTTTAGAACGTGTGATAAACGTTCTAGTAACATTTTTATTAACTAATAAATCTAAATATCGTTTTCGATAACGAATTTCTTGATTTAATAATCCGTGAAATTTACTTGGAAGAGGGCGCAATGATTTGGATAGTAGATAAATTTTTGTACAATATATTGATAATTCTCCTGTATGAGTTTTAAAAATTGTACCTATAACACCTATAATATCTCCTATATCCCATTTTTTAAACTCTTCTTGGTATATTTTTGGTGTTATTTTTTTTTCAGTAACATAAATTTGTATTTCTTCTATCATGTCTTGTATTATGATAAATGTTGCTTTCCCCATAATTCGTTGTTTTATAATTCTTCCTGAAAGATATATTAATTTATTTTCTTTTAATAATTCCTGTCGAGAATAATGATCATATTTTTTATTAATATTTTGAATGTTTGTATTTACTTTAAAATGATTAGGAAAGTCAAAACCTTTATTAACAAGATTGACAAGTTTTTTTTTTCGAATTTCATACTCATCATGCAAATTTTTTTTTTTTAATAGCATAGTATTATTTTTATAGTCCTTTTTTTAAACTTGTTTCAATAAATAAATCTAGATTTCCATCTAGTACTGATTGTACTTCTCGTGTTTCAATTCCAGTTCTATTATCTTTTATTCTTGATTGATCTAAGATATATGATCGAATTTGATTTCCCCATCTAATGGATGATTTACTGTTTTCTATATTTTCTTTTTCTATATTTTTTTTCTTTAATTCTAAGTTATATAATTTTAATTTCATTTGTTTTAATGCCTGTTCTTTATTTTTATGTTGTGAACGTTCATTTTGACATTGGGTAACAATTGATGTAGGAAGATGTGTAATTCTGACTGCAGATTCTGTTCTGTTAACATGTTGTCCTCCTGATCCTGATGATCGAAATACATCAATTCTTAATTCGGAATAATCAATTTTAATATTAATTTCTTTGTTAATTTCTGGATATATAAAAGCAGAGCTAAACGATGTATGTCTTCTACCTCCGGAATTAAATGGACTTTTGCGAATTAATCTATGTATACCAGTTTCAGTTTTGAGCCAACCAAATGCGTATGGTCCTATAACATGTATAGTTGCTGATTTTATTCCCGCAATTTCTCCATTTAGTTTATGTAATATACGTGTTTTAAATTTTTTTTTTTCTAACCATTTTAAATACATTCTTAAAAGCATGTTGGACCAATCTTGTGCATCAATTCCTCCAGATCCGGATTGTATATCAAGGTAACAATTGCAGTTGTCATGTTTTTCTTTGAAAAGATTATGATAATTTATTTTTTTTATTTTTTTTTCTATTTTATTAAATGTTAATTTAATATCATGTAAAATGCTGTTATCTTTATAATCTAATGATAATTGCAATAGTTTTTGGTTATCCTGTATAATTTTTTCGATATCGTTTATTTTTTTTACAATATAATAATTTTTTTTAGATTCTTGTGCAATGTGTTTAAAAAAAAATCTGTTTTTTTTTTTCTTTGATTTTTGTAGTATTTGATTAATTCGGGAAATTCTTTTTTTTTTTATATTATATTGTGTTATTTTTTTTAAGTTATTAATTTTATTTTTTATTTTTTTTATTTTTGTGTAATATATGCTTATTATCATAATTAACTATATCCTTTTATTTATAAAATTAATATTTAATAATATAGTATTTCTATACTTTGTAATATTTATTTAATCATATTATTTTTTAGTACATTACAATAAAACGATTTTTTTTATTTTTATTACACGGAGTGAAAATCAATTTAATGAAATTATTTCATATGAATTCTTTGTTAAATAATATATGTTTATTTGAAATATTACATGATTGGTCTATAATATCAGTATCTGGAACAGATAGTAAGCAATATTTACATAATCAAACGACCGTTAACGTATGTGATTTAAAAAATAATTTTCATATTTTATGCGCTAATTGTAATCCAAATGGGAGAGTACAAGGAATACTACGATTATTTTTACATCAGGATAAATATTTTTATATTCAACGTAGTTGTATTGTAGAATCGCAAATTCAAAATTTTAAAAAGTATGCTATTTTTTCTGACGTATGTTTTCAAAATCTCAATGATTATGTATTCATAGGATTAATGGGTTGTAATATAAAAAAAAAATTATCGTTTATATTTAGTGAATTACCAGATAGTACACAATCCATGAAATATATTAAAAATTTTTTTATTTTATTTTTCATCGATCCTGTAGAACGATTTTTATTGATTATAAAAAAAAAACAATTAAATAAAATGATTGAAATATTTCTAAAAAATAATTTTCTACAAGTGAGTAGTTATTGGTTGTTTTTAGATTTACAGGCAGGTTTTCCAATTTTAGAAAATAACATGATTAACAATTTTTTCCCAAATGAAATGAATTTAAATATTTTTCATGGAATTGATTTTCAAAAAGGTTGTTATTGTGGACAAGAAGTAATTTCAAAATTATATCATAAAAATATCAATAATAAAAATATGTATCATTTGATTGGTACTACATCGTTTGAAGCAATAAATAAATTACCTATGATAGAAATGTATAGTAAAAAACAATGGAAAAAAGTTGGAAAAATTTTGTGTTTTTTACATATACAAGATAATATTTTTTTTATACAATGTATTTTAAAAAATAAAAATATTGTAAATAATTTTCGGTTATCTACGGATTATAATTCTAATTTTTTTATCACTAATAATTTATGATTATATAGTTTTATTAGTGTTTTAATAACTTAAGAAACCATTATTTATTTTTTCTAGTTGCAACTTTACGTTCATATTCGTTTAAATATTTTTTTCTTATTCTAACAGATTTTGGAGTAATTTCGATTAATTCATCATCATTAATAAAGCTCATAGATTGTTCTAATGTCATTTTGATAGGAGGAATTAAATTAATTGCTTCATCAGTTCCTGAAGCTCTCATATTTGTGAGTTTTTTTCCTGTTAAACAATTTACTGTTAAATCATTTGATCGATTATGTAATCCAATAATTTGTCCTTTATATACTTTTTCTGCATGATTTATAAATAATTTCCCTCTTTCTTGTAAGTGGAATAATGCAAATCCACTGCTTATTCCAGTATTATTTGCGATTAGTACACCATTGACTCTTTGACCAATTGTATTATTTTGTATTTTATCATAATGAAGAAATGATGAGTAAAATATTCCTGTTCCTGATGTGATATTAAGAAATTTATTTCGAAATCCTATTAATGCGCGACTAGAAATGATATATTCTAGTTGTATTCGATCATCTAGAGATGATTCCATATTAATCATTTTCCCTTTTCTTTCTCCTAAGAAATCCATCACTGTTCCTTGATGTCGGGATTCAATATTAATAATAACAGTTTCAAATGGTTCAGTAATATATCCATTTTTTTTTTGAAAAATTATTTTTGGTCTAGATACTTCTAATTCAAATCCTTCTCTACGCATATTTTCAATTAATATAGATAAGTGTAATTCTCCTCTTCCAGAAACTAAAAAAGTATTTGAATGCGGCGTAGTATTTACTTTTAAAGAAATATTATATATTATCTCTGTTTTTAATCGACGATAAATTTGATTGGATGTAATATATTTCCCCTCTTGTCCACAAAATGGAGAAGTATTTACTGAAAATAACATATTTACTGTTGGTAAATCGACTTTCAGCTGTGGTAACGCTATTTGATCATTTATACTGCAAATAGTATCAGAAATTTTGATATTATCAATACCGGTAATTGCGATAATTTCTCCTGCATGTGCATCTTTAATTTCTACTTTTTTTAACCCTACATATTGTAAAATTTTTCCTATTTTTCCATATCGAATTTTATTTTGGTTATGTATAATAGATACTTTTTGGTTAACAGATATTATACCCCTTTGAACTTTCCCAATTCCTATTATTCCTAAGTAATTATCGTATTCTAGTTGAGAAATTTGCATTTGTAATTCTCCCATTGTACTTACTTTGGGAGCCGGAGTATATTGGATAATAGTTTTCAATAGTGGTAACATATTATTTTTTATATTATTTAATTTCGTTCCTGATTGTCCAAGTATGGCAGAAGTATATATAATTGGAAAATCTAATTGTTTATCTGTTGCTTCAAGATTAACAAATAAGTCAAATATTTTTTCTATAACCCAGTCTGTTCTTGAATTTTTTCGATCAATTTTATTAATTACAATAATTGGATTCATGTTATGCTCAAATGCTTTTTTTGTAACAAATCTTGTTTGAGGCATAGGACCGTCTACAGCGTCTACTATTAGTAATACAGAGTCTACCATAGATAATATTCTTTCTACTTCTCCTCCAAAATCTGCATGTCCTGGAGTATCAATGATATTAATTTTATAATCTTCCCATTCAATAGAAGTATTTTTTGAAAAAATAGTAATACCTCTTTCTTTTTCAAGATCGTTACAATCCATCACTCTATTATGTGGTTCTTTAGTTTTAATTAAAGTATCAGATGTTTCTAATAATTTATCTACTAATGTTGTTTTACCATGGTCAATATGTGCAATAATAGCAATATTTCTAATTTTTTTATTCATTTTTTCCTCTCTTTACAATATAATATATTGTATAATATTTTTATTTAAATTATAAATATTATTTTTATAAAATAAATATGTCATATTATAGGATTATATGAATTTAAAATATCAGTCAATTCAATTTTTAACAAGTTTTGCAGATGTTAAATATATTAATATAACAGATATAGGAATAGAAGTTGCTTGTATCGGATACTCTAATGTTGGAAAATCAACATTAATTAATTGTTTAGCACGAAATAATAAATTATCTCGTTTTAGTAAATATCCTGGAAGAACCAAACTGATTAATTTTTTTATGATAGATAAAAATTTTCGTTTAGTGGATTTACCTGGTTATGGATATTCTAAATTTTGTAAATGTGAAATTAAAAATTTTAATTTAGTTGTGAGATATATTAAATATCGAAAATGTTTAAAAATTGTTATTTTAGTTATAGATATACGTCGTTTATTACGACCTTTTGATGTGAAAATGTTATTTTTGTTAAAATTATATAACATTCAA
The DNA here is from genome assembly GCF_039349365.1 of Buchnera aphidicola (Shivaphis celti). Taxonomy (NCBI): domain Bacteria; kingdom Pseudomonadati; phylum Pseudomonadota; class Gammaproteobacteria; order Enterobacterales; family Erwiniaceae; genus Buchnera; species Buchnera aphidicola. Next base: position 302,237 of record NZ_CP134977.1, on the reverse strand, counting down.
TGTATTGTTCTATTAAATAAATGTGATAAATTAAATACTTTATATCAAAAAAAAAAAATTCATTTGTTAAATAAAGAAATAAATTCCATTAATCCATTTTCTTTTTCTATTTTATTTTCATCATTTAAAAAAGTTGGTTTACATATTCTGTATAATTATATTGATAATATTATCTTTAAATAAATAAATTTTACAATATAGAATTTATTATATTTTTTTTTATTTCATATATAATATTAATATATTTAATATTATTATATTTACATGGTTTGTATAATTCATATAAATTATTTTTTTTATATTCTTTAGAACATATGACATTTAATTTTATTTTTGCTAATTTGTATGATAAATTAGCCATTTTTTCCCCTTCAAGTAATCTTTTTACAATATTTTTTTTATTACGAAAATTTAACATATAAATTTTATGATAATTTTTATAAATTTTTTTAATACAACCAATATTATTTAATAACTGTACAGCAGTTTTTTTTCCTATTCCTTTCACCCCAGGTATATTATCTGAGGGATCTCCTACCAAAGATAATAAATCAACAATCAAATTTGGATATACTCCATATTTTTTTTTTACCTGATGGAAATTAATTATTTTTTTATCTATAATATTTAATATATAGATATTTTTATTGATTAATTGTGTTAAATCTTTATCTGATGTTACAATTAATACTACGTCTCCATTTTTTTCTATTATTTTTGATAGTGTTCCTATTACATCATCTGCTTCAACATATGGAATACAAAATATTGGAATTCCTATATTCACTAATATACTTTGTAGATCTTTTATATATTTTTTTAGTATTTTCGGTATCGGATTTCTATTTTTTTTATATTTTTTAAATATTTTATCTCGAAAACTTTTTTTTTTATTATCAAATATAATTATAATTTTTTTTGGTTGATATTTCAAAATTATTTTTTTTACTACATATAATATATTTTTTATAAATTTTTCTTTTAAATTGATTTTTTTATTATTTTTTATCTGTCCATAATATATTCTATATGCATAACAATGTCCATCAATGAGTATTACAGATTTTCGAAAATATGAAATTTTCATCATAATTATTATTAAAATAAAGTTATATTTTCAACATCCCTGTAGTTTATTACATTTAATTTATTATCATAACATTAAAAATAATTTTGGTATTTTTGCAATTCTTCAATACCTCGAAATGGTGCAATAATATTACCTAATTTTTCTTCTATTCTAATTAATTGATTATATTTTGACAGTCGCTCTGATCTACTCATAGATCCAGTTTTAATTTGACCAGCTTGTGTACCAACTGCTAAATCTGAAATTGAATGATCTTCTGTTTCTCCTGATCGATGTGATATAATAGTTGTATATCCGTTTTTTTTAGCCATTTTAATAGCAGATAATGTTTCTGTTAATGTTCCTATCTGATTTGGTTTAATTAAAATAGAATTGGCAATATTTTTTCTAATTCCTTTGGATAGTTTTTCAGTATTAGTAACAAATAAATCATCTCCTACGATTTGTATACGCTTTCCTAATAATTTTGTTTGATATAAAAAACCATCCCAGTCTAATTCACTTTGTCCATCTTCAATAGATGTAATTGGATATTTTAGCGTTAAATCTTGTATAAGATGACTTAATTCTTGTGAATTAAATTTTTTGTTTTCACTTTTTAAGTAATATTTTTTTGTATTAAAGTTATATAGTTCAGAAGCAGCAAAATCTATTGCTAATGTAATATCTTTCCCAAAACGATAATTTGCTGTTTGTACAGCTTCATAAATTAATTTAATAGCTTCTTCGTTATTTTTAAGGTTAGGAGCATATCCACCTTCATCTCCTACAGAAGTATTCATGTTATTTTTTTTAATTATTTTTCCTAAATGATAAAAAATTTCACATCCAATTCTTACGGCTTCTTTAATTGAAGAAGCACAAATTGGTTGTATCATAAATTCTTGCACATCAATATTATTATTTGCATGACTACCACCATTAATAATGTTAATCATTGGTAATGGCATAGAAAATTTATTGGGAGTACCATTTAATTCAGAAATATATTGATAAAATGGAATTTTTTTAGATATAGCAGCAGCTTTTGCTGTCGCCATAGAAACAGATAATATTGCATTTGCTCCTATTTTTTTCTTATTTTTTGTTCCATCTAATTCTAACATCATGTAATCGATTTTTTTTTGGTCATATGCATTTATTCCTTTTAGTAAGTGAAATATTTTTTTTTGAACATTAGAAACAGCTTTAGATACACCTTGTCCGAGAAATCGAAATATATCATTATCTCTTAATTCTAAAGCTTCTTCTGATCCTGTTGATGCTCCTGAAGGACAAGAAAATATTCCTATTGAATTGTCTTCTAAATGTACCTCTGTTTCTATTGTTGGTTTTCCTCTGGAATCAATAATTTCTCTAGAAAAGATATTTTTAATTTTAGACATAATTCTCCCTTTTTTTTTTGAAAAATTTTATTATTTTTCATTTGATCGTTATATACTAAAACCATTATATGTTATGTACATTTAAATTATATTATTTTTTTTTTTTATTTGTACTATTTGATGTATAATGGGATGTTTATTTTCTGAAAATTTTTTATTTTTGTAAAAATATCCAATTCTTTCAAATTGATATGTATTAATTTTTTTTTGTTTTTTTAGTTCACTATTAATTAATCCATTTTTTATAATTTTAGAATTTTTATTAATATATGATAAAATATTTGATTTTTTATTTGGATTTTTAGTAGTAAAAATATGATTGTACAATATAAGTTGAGCCTGTTCTGCTTGTTCTTTTGAAATCCAATGAATAATTCCATATTTTTTTTTATTTTTATTGGTTAAATCACAAGTACAAAATATACGAGTAATATTATTATTACAATCTTTGTGAATTGAATTTGCTGTAATAATATAAGAATATTTTAATTTTACTGATCCTCCTAAAGTTAATCGGTTATAATTTTTGCTTGACTTTTCTTGAAAATCATTTCTTTCAATATATATAATTTTAGAAAAAATAATATTTCTGTATCCCATATTTTTGTTTTTTGGGTGATTTAAAATTTTAATTTTTTCTATATATTTTTCAGGTATATTACATATAACAATTTCAATAGGGTTAAGTATTGCCATCGTTCTATAAGCAGTAATATTTAATTCTTTTCTAATGCATGATTCCAGCGAAGATATTTCAATTAAATTATCTTGTTTTGTAATTCCTACTTTTTTACAAAATTCTCTTATTGCGTGTGGAGTATAGCCTCTATTACGTAATCCAGATAATGTTGGTAATCTTGGATCATTCCATGAATCAACAATATTGTTATCAATTAAGATTTGTAATTTTCTTTTTGATAAAGTTGAATATTCTAAATTTAATCTAGAATATTCATATTGTTTAGGATAATGATTAATATCAATGTTATTTAATATCCAGTTATATATTTTTTTGTTTTCTTGAAACTCTAGTGTGCAAAGGGAATGTGTTATTCCTTCAATTGCATCGGAGATGCAATGTGCAAAGTCATATGTAGGATAGATACACCATTGATTTTTTGTATTATGATGTTCAAGAAATTTAATTCTATATAATATTGGATCTCTCATAATAATTGAATTGGATTGCATATCAATCTTAGCTCTTAAACATGCATCACCTTCTGGTATATTACCAAATTTCATGTTTTCGAACAGTAACATATTTTCTTCAATTGTTTGTTTACGGTATGGACTTACAATACCTGGTTTTTTTAATGTTCCGCGATATATTCGAATCTCTTCTTTTTTTAATTTATCTACATATGCTAAATTCTTTTTTATTAATTGTATAGCATATTTATACATTTTATCAAAATATTGAGAAGCATATCGAATTTTTTGATTCCATTGATATCCTAACCATAATATATCTTTTTGAATAGAATTTATATATTTTTTATGATTAATATGTGGATAGGTATCATCGAATCTTAAATTACATTTTCCCTGGTATTGTTCTGCAATTTTAAAATTTATGTATATTGATTTTGCATGTCCAATATGTAAATTTCCATTTGGATCTGGCGGAAATCTAGTATGTATATTTTTTTTTTTCATATGCACTAGATCATTTTCAATGATTTTATGTATGAAACTTTTATATTTATTTTTTTTTTTATTGATCATATTTTAATTTATATATTTTATTTATTAGATTGTATTTTATATTTTAACAAAATTATTTTTTTAATTTTTTTATCATGATATGTTTTTAGTAAAATAATAGTTGACAAAATAATGTTAACCAGCATAATTCAAAATAAGGCTACGTAGCTCAGTTGGTTAGAGCACAGCACTCATAACGCTGTTGTCATGGGTTCGAATCCCATCGTAGCTAAATATATTTTTAGCGGGAGTGGCGAAATTGGTAGACGCACCAGATTTAGGATCTGGCGCCTTATTGGGTTTGCGAGTTCAAATCTCGCCTCCCGTATTTTTTTGGGGTATAGCCAAGTGGCAAGGCATCGGTTTTTGATACCGACATCCCTGGTTCGAATCCAGGTACCCCAGTGTATAAGTTTTTTTATTTCTAATATTTTAAAATTGTATAATTTTACGATTAATATTAATATGAAATGCAATGCATTAAAAAAAAAAGTTTCTTTAGCTGTTTTAGATTATATTCCTTCTAATTCAATTATAGGTATTGGATCAGGAACAACTATTCTGCATTTTGTGCAAATGTTATATGAATCTAATAAAAAAATTATTGGCGCAATTTCTAGTTCATTTAATACTACTGTTATACTTAAAAAATATGGTTTTAAGGTATATAATATTAATACCATTTCTGAACCTATAATATATATAGATAGTGCTGACGTGGTTGATCAAAATATGCATATGATTAAAGGGGGAGGAGGGGCGTTAACTAAAGAAAAAATTCTTGTTGCAATGTGTAAAAAATTTATATGTATTATTGATGAAACTAAATTAGTTAATGTATTAAGTGAATTTCCAGTTCCAATTGAGATCATACCCAATGCATATTCTTATGTATATCATCAATTAAAGAAAATGGGTGGAAATCCAAAATATAGAAAAAATTATACTACTGAAAATGGAAATATTATTTTTGATGTGCACAATTTGAATTTATCTGATCCAATAAATATTGAAAATATTCTTAATTCTTTAGTTGGTGTAGTCACTGTTGGTTTATTCGCGAATAGAAAATCTGATATATTATTGATTGGTACTCAATCTGGAATTAATGTTATTCAATAATTTTTATTATTTTAATTATTTTTTATTTATATAAAAAATTAATAATATTTTTTTTAAATTAAAATTGTGTATTTATATTTTATGCATCCGAAAGGATTCGAACCTTCCACCTCTCAGTTCGTAGCTGAGTGCTCTATCCAACTGAGCTACGGATGCTTTTCATATGGCGAGAGAGGGATTCGAACCCTCGATACAGAAGTTTCTATATATTCCCTTAGCAGGGGAACGCCTTAATCCTCTCGGCCATCTCACCAATTTTATATTTACTATAGATAATTTTAGTTTTTTTATAAATTAAGTCAATTATTTTTTCATACTTTTCTTAATTTATAAATAAATTTTATATTAATTTTTTATTTTTTGATTTAATTTTTTGGTAAATTTCTTCTCGATGTATTGAAATTTCTTTTGGAGCATTAATACCAATTCTTACTTGATTACCCTTTACTCCTAGAACTGTTATAGTAATTTCATCGCCGATAATTAATGTTTCACCTACTCTTCGAGTCAAAATTAACATTTTCGAATCCTTGAAAAAAAAGAAAATTAATAAATTTCTATTATATTTTTTTTTTTTTTTTTTTTTTGATGTTAAATAATAATTATTTTACATAAATATAATATAAATTATGTATTATAAAAACATTTATTATATAATTTAAATAATATAATTTTATATTATTTTTTCAATTGTATGTTTTATTGTTTCTAGAATACAAAATATATTATTAATATTATTTCCAACGCATTCAGCAAGTTCCACTTTACCACCTCCTGATCCATTTGTATTTTTTTTAATTATTTCAATAATTTGAATAGCATTAATTTTATTAATTATATTTTTAGTGACACTACTAGTAAAAATATATTTCTCTTTTTTTTGATAATATAAGATAATAATTCCTGTATTTATCATGTTTTTAATTTGGTCGATTAACTTTTTTACTAATTTCGATTGCGTTATGTCAATTTTTTTACATATGAAATTAATTTTTTTGATTTTTATTTTTTTTGCAATAATTTTTTTGATTTTATGAAACATTATTTTTTGTTTTAAATATTCATTATTTTTTTTTAAATTTAAGTAATTTTGCATAACTGTATTTATTTTTGGAATAATGATATTATCATTAATATTTAAAAATTTTTTAATTGCATAGATTTGTGTATATTTATCATGAATGTTTTTCAATGCGTGTAATCCAGTAAGAGCTTCTATTCTTACTACTCCATAAGCAATTCTTTTATAGGATATAATTTTAAATATACCGATATCACCTGTTCTATTTGCATGGGTTCCTTTACATATTTCTCTAGAGAAATGTCCTATATTTACAGTTCGTACAATAGAATCATATGTTTTATTTTTTAAATAAATATATTTTTCTTTTTTTGCTTGTATAAATTGCATATTGTTATTCATAATAACAGTGTTTTTTTGAATATATTGATTGACAATATCTTCTGTATTTAAAATATCTATTTTATGAATTTTTTTAAAATAAGAAAAATCAAATCTTATATACTCATGGTTAATAAAAGATCCTCTTTGTTCTATTTTATGGTTTAATATTAATATTAATGCTGCATGTAATAAATGTGTTGCAGTATGGTTATTTTGTATACATAATCTTTTTTTTTTATTGATTTCTGCTGTAATAATATCGTTATTTTTGATTATTCCAGAAAGTAATTTTCCAATATGACCAATGTAATTGGAAAATTTTTGTGTATCTTGTACTTGAAAGAGCGATGATCCATTTTTATATATAATTCCACTATCTCCAATTTGTCCACCTGATTCTGCAAAAAATGGTGTTTTTTCAATAAAGATAATTCCATTTTCATTTTCTTTTATTACTTTTGTTGGTTTGTTTTTTACAAAGATACTGTTTATAACAGTATCAATTTTTTTTGTTTTATATCCTACAAAGTGATTATTTAATTTTAAATTTGTGATATGTATCATACAATTTTTATTTTTTTTATTTTTTATGTTTTTTTTATTTTTTAATATAATTTTGTCTAATTTGTTTTGATTAATATAAATATTTTTTTTATGACATATACTTTTAGTTAAATCAATAGGAAAACCCATGGTATCATATAAATAAAATACAAAGTTACCATCTAACTCTTTTTTATTTAGTTGATGTAATTCATTCAATAATTTTTTTACTCCTTGGTCTAATATTTTTTTAAATTGTAATTCTTCTTGTTGTAAAATACTTTGAATGTATGTTTTTTTTTCAATTAATTTCTTTTCGTAGGGTTGTATAAACTGAATTATTGTAGGAATAAGTTGGTATAAAAAATATTTTTTATATTTTATTAATTTCATATGTACTAATGTTCTTCTAATAATTTTTCGTAAAATATATCCTTGTCCTTCATTATTTGGAATAATTCCTTCATAAATAATAAAAATTATTGCTCTTAAATGATCAGCAATAATATATAATGACTGATTATTAAAATGATTGTTATGATCTTTATAGTTAATTTTTTTAATGATGTTATCAAAAAAGTCTATTTTATAGTTGGAAGGTACATTTTGTAAGATAGAAGTAATTCTTTCTAATCCCATCCCAGTATCTATAGATAATATAGGAAGAGGAAGAATACTGTTTTTTTGAATTTTATTGAACTGTATAAATACTATGTTCCAAATTTCTATGCATATTTCTTTATTTTGTAAATCATTTATATAAGATTTTTTTTTTTTTTTTTTAAAAAAAATTTCTGTACATGGTCCGCAGGGTCCTGTATCTCCCATTTGCCAAAAATTATCAGATTCATATTTTTTATTTTTTTTATCATATATTTTAATGATATCTTCATTTGGTAATTTTATTTTTTTTTTCCAAATATTATATGATTCTTCGTCGGTATAATACACTGTTACAAATAATTTATTTTGTGGAATATTAAACCATTTTTTATGCGTTAATAGTTCCCATGCATATGTAATTGCTGTTTTTTTTGAATATTCTCCAAAACTAAAATTTCCTAACATTTCAAAAAATGTATTGTGATAATTACTATATCCCACTTCATTTAAATCATTATGTTTTCCTCCTGTTCTTAAACATTTTTGAACAGTGGTTACCTTGCTGAAAGGATATTTTTTTTTTCCTAGAAATACTGTTTTAAATTGATTCATTCCAGCATTTGTAAATAATAAATCAGAGTTTTCATTTTGTACTAATTGACTTCCTGGAACGATTGTATGTTTTTTTTCTTGAAAAAAATTTAAAAACATATTTCTAACATTATTTGTTGTATATTTCATATTAATCCTGCTGAAATTAAAATATTTTCTTTTTTTAATATAATATATTTCTTTAATATATTATTATTTATTCTTACGAAAAAAGATTTATATTTGCTATTTTTATATTGTTTTATGTATAATTACTGTTGTTATTATAAAAATAAGATTTTTTTTATTTTTTTTTATTAATTTGATAAATAAATATTTATTTTTATTTTTTTTAAATTAATTGAATTAATTCAATTTAATTTAATAATAATTATTAGTAAATAAGAAACTATTATAATTCTTTTTTTTTTTNGTAGAAACGATTATGAAAATAAATGTTATGTACGAAGATCAATACATATTGATTATTAATAAACCTGCAGGACTAGTTGTTCATCCCGGAGCTGGTAATAAAACAGGTACTTTATTGAATTTTTTGTTAAAAAAATATAATTTTCTTTCTGTAGTTCCCAGGGCAGGAATTGTACATCGTTTAGATAAAAATACAACTGGTTTAATGATTATTGCAAAGGATATTTACACATACTATAAAATGATTGATTTAATTAAAAAAAGGAAAGTTGTTCGAGAATACGATGCATTTATTTCTGGTATTTTAATACAAGGAGGTATTATTGATGTTCCAATTATGCGGGATAAAAATAAGAAAAATAGAATGATGATACATTATAAAGGGAAAAAGGCAATTACTAATTATAAAATTATACAACATTTTCATCATAATACACACGTTTATTTAACCTTGTATTCTGGCAGAACTCATCAAATTAGAGTACATATGTTGTCTATTCAACATCCAGTATTTGGTGATACGGTTTATAATTTTAATATGAATGATTTAAAAAAAAAGTTATTTTATTTTGATTATACGTTTCTTCAATCATTTCAAAGACAAGCATTACATGCTAGTCACATTAAATTTTTGCATCCAATAACACAATGTGTGATAGATTGTTATTTGAAATTACCTAAAGATATGATTGAATTGATGCAATATATTTAATTTTTTATATATGAAAATATTTTACTTAATATAGCATGGATTATGAATTATTATGGCGATTTTTTTTTTATTAAATTTAATCTATGCACTGCAGTTCTTAATGCTACATAATAGCCATATACTCCTAATCCAGAAATTACTCCGTTAGAAATATCTGACAAAAATGATTTTGACCTAAATTTTTCTCTAACAAATATATTAGAAATATGTACTTCAATAAACGGTTTTTGTATTGCTAAAAATGCATCTCTTAATGATATACTAGTGTGTGTCAGAGCTCCAGGGTTAATAATAATATAATCGTATTTTTTTGCTGTATGAATCGTATCAATTAGAATATGTTCGGCATTAGATTGTATGTGGGTAATTTTGGTATATATTTTTTTAGCCTGTTGATGTAATTTATCGACTATCTTTTGTAATGGAATGTTTCCATATATATTTGACTCTCTCTTTCCCAATAGATTTAAATTTGGTCCATTTAATAATAGAATGTTGAATTTATACATGATATTTTTATTTTAAAAATGTTATTTTTTTATAATAAGTAATATGATTTTTTTTGTAAAGTTTTAATTTTATTTTTTTATGAGGGGAAATATGATACATGAATCTGTATATTATAATTTATTATTATCTAATGGAATCAATAAACAAGATGTATTATCTATTTTAAATGATTGTCAACGTTTTAAAATAGATTATGCAGATATATATTTTCAATCTATATTTACAGAATCTTGGATATTAGAAAATAAAATTATTAAAGAAAATAAATATCATATTGATCAAGGATTTAGTATTCGAGTAATTTTAAATGAAACTACTGGTTTTTCATATTCTGACAACATTAATTTAAATGAATTAGTTAAACATGCAAAACAAGCATGTAGTTTTTCTTGTTTAATAGATCAAAAAAAGAAAATTAAATACGTTGAAAAATATCATAATCATGTTTATTCTCAACAAAGTATTATTAATAGTTTTACTGAAATAGACAAAGTACATCTTTTAAATTATATTAATTCTACTGCAAGGAAAATAGATCATCGTGTTTCAGAAGTACGTGCAATATTAAATAGTGTAGATGAAAATATTTTAATTGTATCGACAGACGGAATCTTAAGTTCAGATATTCGCCCATTGTTTAATCTTTCTATTTCTGTTTTAGTAGAAAACAATGGAAAACGTGAATATGGAAATAGTGGGGGAGGGGGTAGAACAACATATAATTTTTTGTATCAAGAAAATAATTCTGGAAAAACAAATTTAGATTTTTGGATTCATTCAGCAGTAGAAATGGCATTATTAAATTTATCAGCTAAATCTGCTCCTTCTGGTACATTTCCTGTAGTTTTAGGATCAGGTTGGCCTGGAATTTTGATACATGAAGCGGTAGGACATGGTTTAGAAGCTGATTTTAATCTTAAAAAAAGTTCAATATTTTATAATCAAATGAACAAAAAAATTGCTTCTTCTTTATGCACTATAGTAGATGATGGAACGATGTTAAATCAACGAGGATCAATATCTATTGACGATGAAGGAACTGTCGGTCAATATAATATTTTAGTTAAAAATGGGATATTAAAAAAATATATGCAAGATAAATTAACATCTCGATTGATGCATGTTCCAGTTACTGGGAATGGAAGAAGAGAATCATATGCATATTTACCCCGTCCAAGAATGACAAATACTTATATGTTACCAGGAAAGTCAACTTTTTTAGAGATTATTGATACTATTAAATATGGTATATTAGCATTAAATTTTTCTGGCGGTCAAGTAGACACTACATCTGGAAGATTTGTTTTTTCAACTTCGAAAGCATTTTTATTAAAAAATGGAAAAATTATGTATCCTATTAAAGGAGCAACATTAATTGGTTCGGGAATAGAAGTCATGAATGCTATTTCTATGGTAGCTGATGATTTTTTAATGGATAGTGGAACAGGAATTTGTATGAAAGATGGACAAAGTGTTCCTGTTGGCGTGGGTCAACCAACAGTAAAACTATCTCAATTGACTATTGGTGGTACTGTCTAACAATATTTTTTGTGCAGTCAATAAAATATATGACTGCATTTTTTATTAGTAAAAATTTTAAATTCGTTCTTTTATTCGAGCAGATTTTCCAAATTTTCCTCTTAAATAATATAATTTTGATTTTCTTACTAATCCAAGTTTTTTAATTTTAATCTTTGCAATCATTTTAGAATATGCTTGAAATACTCGTTCTACTCCTTCTCCATGAGATATTTTTCTTACTGTAAACGAAGATTGTAACGATCGATTTCTAATAGCAATTACAATTCCTTCAAATGATTGAATTCTTTTTTTTGAAGATTCTACGACCCATACCTGTACTTCAATTGTATCTCCTGGTTTAAAATTTATTATTTTTTTTTTTATTTGTTGATTTTCTATTTTTTGAATTATCTTTGGTGTCATATTTAAAGTTCCAAAATGAAATATTTATAGTAATATATAATATTTTTTTTTTATTTGATTTATAATTTTTTCTTCTTCTACAGATAATTTTTTTTTTTTTAATAAATCTGGTCTTTTAAGAATAGTATTTTTTAAAGATTGTCTGAATTGCCATTTTTTAATATTTTCATGATGTCCAGATAATAGAATTTTTGGTACAGATTTACCCAATATTTTTTTTGGTCGAGTGTAATTCGGATAATCAAGTAATCCATGATTAAAGGATTCTTCTTGGATAGAAGAAATATTTAATAGACCAGGTTGTAATCTACATATAGCATCGATAATGATCATAGCGGGCAATTCTCCACCTGAAACAATATAATCACCAATAGACCATTCTACATCGATATACTGTTCTATAATTCGTTCATCAATACCTTCATATCTTCCACATACTAAAATAAGATTAGTGTGTTTTGCAAAGTAATCTATTTTTTCTTGTGTAATTTTTTTTCCTTGAGGTGATAAGTAAATTGTTATGGTGTTTTTTGGAGCAGATTCTTGCGCTTTTTGTATTGCATTTTTTAATGGTTGTACGGTCATAACCATTCCTGCTCCACCACCATATGGACGGTCATCTATTTTATGATGTATATTTTTTGTAAAATCTCTAGGATTCCAGATTGTGATAGAAACAATTTTTTTTTTTATTGCTTTTTTAGTAATTCCATATTTTTGAATTGCATCAAACATTTCAGGGAAAATACTAATAATTCCAATCCACATTGAATTTCTTGAATCTCTTGCATTCATAAAATTTTATTATTTTAAAAAAGAATTTTAATTTATATATATAATTTTTCTTTTTATGTCAGTATTTTTAATAAATACTTTTTCGATAAATGGAATTAAAATACATTTATTTTTTTTTTGAAAATTTTTAATTACCAAAATATCATTTATTTTAGATCGTATAATATCATATACTATGCCAATATATTTTTTATCTATATTAAATACTTGACAGTATAAGATATCTTTCCAATAATATTCGTATTTTGGTATTTTTTTTAATTGTGTATTTTTTATTGAAATAATGCAATTTGTTAGTTTTTTCGCTTCTGTTCTATTATTTATATTTTTTAATTTAACTTTTATTTTTGAAATATTTTTTTTATAAGATTCAATAAAGTATTTTTTCCACAAGTTGTTGATTTGAATAAACCACGGGTTATATTGAAAAATATTTTTTTTTCTTTCAGTATAAGAAATAATATTTATCCATCCTAAAATTCCATATGCAGAACCAAATTTTCCAATAATAATTTTTTTCATATGATTATGTAAATTGTACTTTTATAATTTATTTTATAAATTTTTGTAATAATCTTTAATTAATGTTTTTACTTTTTTTGTAGTAATAGCTCCATTTTTTATCCAGTGTTGTACACGATTGATATTTAATTTTATTTTTTTTTTAATATCTTTGCTAAATGGATTATAAAATCCAATTTTTTCGATAAATTTTCCATCTCTGGGAGATTTGCTGTTCGCAATAATAATCTTGTAAAATGGTTTTTTTTTTGATCCGTACAAAGATAGTCTGATTTTAACCATAATTTCCTCAATATTTTAATAAAAATGTTTTTTTAATATAATAGATGAGTGTATTTTATTTATATAATGATTATAATTTATTTAAAATATTTTTGGGATTATTTTTTTTATATTCTGTAATGTTTTTTCTATCCCGTGATATTTTATTTTTTTTATGATTTTTTTTGTTTCATAAAAATTTTTTAATAACTGATTAACATCTTGCACAGTAGTTCCAGAACCTTTTGCAATTCTTTTTTTTCTTGACATTTTAATAATATTTGGATTTTTTTTTTCTAATGGGGTCATAGAATTAATAATTGAAATAAATTTTAATAAAATTCTTTTTTCTGTAATATTTTTTTTTTGAGAATTATTAAATATATTTATTGGTAAATTTGATATAATTTTTTTAATTCCTCCATAATTTTCTATATTACTCATTTGTTGTTTAAATTCTTCTAGGTCGAATTTTTTTTCTACATTATTTTTTTTATTTTTATTTTTTTCTTTTTTGTTAATTACTTCAATAATTGAAAATATATCTCCCATTCCAAGTATTCTTGAAACAATTCGTTCTGGATTAAAAATAGATAAAGAAGAGATTTTTTCACCCGTTCCAATGAATTTAATTGGTTTTTTAGTAATATAGCTTGCAGATAATGCAGATCCTCCTTTAGTATCACTGTCTGTTTTTGTCAGTATTAAACCAGTTAAACTTAAATCATCATGGAATTTTTTTGCAACATGAATAGCATCTTGTCCCATCATTGCATCTATTATAAATAATGTTTCTGTAGGTTGAATAATTTTTTTTATTTTTTTAATTTGTTGCATCATATTTTGATTAATATGCATTCTTCCAGCAGTATCTAATATAAAAACATCATATGAAGATTTTTTTATTTCTTTCATAAATCTCTTACTAATTTCTATTGGATCATGAAATGTATTAGTATTAAAAAAATTTATATTTGATTGTTTGGAGATCATAAATAATTGTTCTATTGCTGCTGGTCTATAGATATCAGTTGAAGCAACTAGTACTTTTTTTTTATATTTTTTTTTTATAAAATAACCTAATTTTCCAACACTAGTAGTTTTTCCTGATCCTTGTAGTCCAACAATTAGAAAAATATTAGGATTTTTTTCATGTATTTTAATTTCTGTTTCTTTATGATGCATAATAGAAATTAATTCTTGTTTCAAGATTTTAATAAATTCTTGTCCTGGAGTAAGATTTTGATTAATATCTTTTCCAATAACTTTTTTTTTGATTTGAGTGATAATTTCTTTAATAACGATATATGATACATCAGCTTCTAATAAATTTTTTTTTACTTGAAGCAATGTTTGATGGAGTTGTTTTTCTGTAATTCTTCCATATCCAGAAATATTTTTTACAATTGATATAAATTTTTTTGCAAGATTGTCAAACATGATATTTATCTCAATAATTTTATGATAAAGATATTAGAATTTTGGTGTTAATATTATTTATGTTCTATTATATATCTAGTGTAGGATATGATCCTAATATATTGATTAATATATCTTGTTTTTCAAAATCTTGTAATATGTGTTTAATTTTTTCATCATGTGTGTGACCTAAAATTTCTATGTAAATCATTTCTTTAATAGGTTTTTCATTATATAATTGCGATTCTAGTTGTAAAATTTTTATCTTTTTTTTATTTAATTGTATAATAATACTGAATAATAAATTTTTTTTTGTTGTTAAAATTAATGTACTT
This sequence comes from Buchnera aphidicola (Shivaphis celti), assembly GCF_039349365.1. NCBI lineage: Bacteria > Pseudomonadati > Pseudomonadota > Gammaproteobacteria > Enterobacterales > Erwiniaceae > Buchnera > Buchnera aphidicola. The sequence continues at coordinate 286,861 of NZ_CP134977.1, read as the reverse complement.
TTTATAGGTATAATGTTTAAGTTATGTATTATATTTTTTGTTAATATAAAGAATCTTGTATTATTATTTAAAGAATTTGATATATTTTCTGATATTGTTTGTAATTGATATATTTTTGCACTGTTTTTGTCTCCAATAGCTGCAATATTATTTTTGTCCATATTAGAAACAATTTGCATAGCTTCAGAAGTGCTGTTTGTATACTTTATTTTTCCATATTTATATTTTTGAATAAATTTACTACATTGTTCAAATGATTGTGCGTGACTATATATTACTTTAATTTCGGATAATAAAATTTTCGATTTAGTGAGTAAACAATGATTAATTGGTAAATAACATTCTCCAATAATTTTTAATTTTGTTTTAAATAGTAAATTATATACAGGTCTTATAAAACCTGAAAAACTATTTTCAATTGGAACAATTGCATAATTCGATTGATTATTTTCTACTGAATGTAATATATCTTCAAAATTTTTATGTTGTTGTATTGCATAATTATTATGGTATTTTTTAATATATTTCATACTTGCAATGTATGAATATGATCCTGTAGGACCTAAAAAGGAAAATATTGGATTTTTTAAATTAGTATTTTGGATAAATTTATTTGTAATTTTTGTTTGTATAGTAACAGAATCTTGAATAATTATATTAAATATTTTTTTTATATATTTTGCAGATAGATGATATTTTTCTCCCATCAAAATTAAATTTTGTAATAATTCTTTTTCCCGTGTACGATCTTGTATTAAAAATTTATGTATGATTTTTTTTTTTGCGATGCTTATTGCTAATGTTCTTCTTTTATATAATAAATCGAGTATTAATTTATCAATTTGATTAATTTGATTTCTTAGTTTTAATAGGATTTTTTTAGATGTCATAATATTTTTTTTGTTTTATTTTTCAATAAATTATATTATATTAATAACAAGTTAATTAAATTTCACTTTTATTTTAATGATTATATTTGATATTATCAATGTCGTTGATTTGAATTATTTAGTTTATATCATAAAGTAAAAAATATTTTTTTTATTTTTTTTTTACTCATTAAGGAATGATATGAAAAGTTTTGTTGCAAAAAATAAAAATGTAAAAAAAAATTGGTTTTGTATTGATGCAAAAAATCAAATTTTAGGTAGATTATCTACAAGAATTGCTATATATTTAACAGGAAAACATAAAATAGAATATACTCCCCATTGTGATACTGGAGATTTTGTAATTGTCTTAAATGTAAATAAAATAATTGTAACAGGAAAAAAAAAAGTAAAAAAATTTTATTATAAACATACTGGTTATGTTGGTGGTATAAAAAAAATCTCTTTTCAAGAAATGTTTACAAAAAATCCTGAACAAGTTCTTAGGATTGCTGTCAAAGGGATGCTTCCGAAAAATGTGTTAGGTCGTTTTATGTTATCTAAATTAAAAATTTATGCATCTAATACGCATAATCATCAAGCGCAAAATCCGATAACATTACATCTTTAATTCATAGGTTTATTTATGTATAAAAAAAATATTAATTATTCAACAGGACGTAGAAAAAGTTCCTCTGCCCGTGTTTTTTTGAAACATGGTATAGGGGAAATTATAGTTAATAAAAGAAGTATATTAGATTATTTTCCATTAGAAGAATCTCGTATAATACTTTTAGAACCATTAAAAATTACAAATATGTTAAATAAGTTAGATTTTTATATTACTGTTAAAGGAGGAGGTATTTCTGGACAATTAGGAGCTATTCGACAAGGAATTACTCGTACTTTAATAAAGTACGATATTTCTTTTAAAACAATTTTGAGAAAATCTGGTTTTGTTACTAGAGATGCTCGAAAAGTAGAAAGAAAAAAAGTTGGTTTAAGAAAATCAAGAAAAAGACCACAGTTTTCAAAAAGATAATATATAATATTTATTTAATCCGGAATATATTATTGTCCGGATTTTATGCAAATATATATATATATA
>NZ_CP134977.1:0-284874 GCF_039349365.1 Buchnera aphidicola (Shivaphis celti) | reverse complement strand
ATATATATATATATAATTTTTATTTTTTGTGATATAATTTTATTTTAATATAAATGATAAATATTCTGATATTTTGTTACATAAATTTTTTGTTCCTTTTTTCTTTTTAGCAGATATAAAAAAATAGTTTCTGTTAATTTTTGTTTTATTTTTTATATATATAATTTTTTTTTTTATTTTTTCTTCTTGATTTTTATAATAATCAATTTTATTAAATATTATCCATATAGGTTTATTATATATTTCACGACTATATTTTCTTATTTCTAGTATAATGTTTTTTATATTTTTTATTACTATTTCTTTGTTTAAAGAAATATCAATTAAATGTAATAAAATTCGACATTTTTTGATATGTTGCAAGAATTGAATTCCAAGTCCTGATCCATGTGATGCACCTTTAATTAAACCAGGTATATCTGCGATTATAAAAAAATTTTTTTTTATTTTTACCTTTCCTAAAGTAGGAATAAGTGTTGTAAAAGGGTATTCTCCAATTTTTGGTTTTGCATTAGAAATAGCATGCATAAGTGTTGATTTACCTGCATTGGGTAATCCTATAATTCCTACATCAGCAATTAATAAAAGTTGCAATGTTAGAGTATATTTTTCTCCTTTTCTTCCATTAGTGTGTTTATATGGAGCTTGATTAGTTGATGATCTGAATTTTCTATTTCCTATTCCTTTTTTTCCACCTTTTGCAACTAATATCTTTTCTCCAATTTTGTTTAAATCAGCAATAATTTCTTTTGTTTCGCTGTTAATAATTCTTGTTCCTATTGGAACATAAATGATTTTATCTGAGCCATTTTTTCCAGATTTGTTTTTGGATTTTCCAGGTTCACCATCTTCGGAAGAAATAAGACTATTAAATCTGTAATCAACTAAAGTATTTAAATTTTGATTAGATTGAATCCAAATATTACCTCCATCACCTCCATTACCTCCGTCTGGACCTCCCTTTGGTTCAAACTTTTCCCTTCTAAAATGGGTACAACCGTTGCCTCCATTACCAGCAGAAACTGTGATGGTCACCTGATCAATGAATTTCATAATACACTCTTATTGATATTAATTTTTTATTTTTTTATTTTAAATATATGTCTGAATATTTTTAAATAAAATAATTCAAGATGCATAATGGAGTAGATGTAAATTATACAATTATATTAATATACTGTTTTTTTTTAATTCCTTTTTTTTGGAACTGTATTTTTCCCTTCTGAATCGCAAATATTGTATGATCTCTTCCTATTTTTGTATTTTTCCCAGCATGGAATTTTGTTCCTCTTTGTCGTACAATAATTGATCCTGGAATAACGTATTCTCCTCCAAATTTTTTTACCCCTAATCTTTTAGAATGTGAATCTCTTCCATTACGGGTTGATCCTCCAGCTTTTTTTTGTGCCATATTTTTTTCCTATAATGAATTATATATTAATATTAATAATTTTTATATCCGTGTAATTTTGTCTATGTCCTTGTTTTTTTTTATAATGTTTTCTTCTTTTAAATTTTGTTATTGTAATTTTTTTATATTTTCCATGTTGTATGATTTTACTTGTAATAGTACTATTATCTATATTTGGATTGCCGATTTTAATATTATTTTTTTTTACAATCAAAAGTATATTGGATATGTTGTATTCTTGTCCTATGTTCAGATTAATTTTTTCTAAACGAATAGTTTGTCCTTTTTTAGCTTGATATTGTTTTCCTCCATGTGCAAAAATTGCGTACATATTTTATTTTTCCTTATTTAATAGTTTATATTAAAAAAAATTATTATTTAAATTTGTAAAAGATTTTTTTTGACAAATTTATTTTTTGATATATAATTCCTTATTAAACATTTTATCAAAATTTATTTTTTTTATTTTTCCATTCTTGTTCTGTAAATGTATGTATTGTTATTGCATGTATTTTTTTTTCTAAAATATATTTTGTAATTGGTTTATAAATTAATTGTTGTCTTTTTATATTACTTATTCCATTAAATATATTACCGATCGCAGTAATATCTATGTGATCTTCATTTCCTTCAATATATAATTTTTTTAATTCAACATGTTTTATAATATGAAGTTTTAATTTTTCGTTTTTCATTTTTATTTTAATAAATTTAATGTATTGAATTTTCTTTAAATAGTTTATATTTTTTATTTTAGTGATTATGTATTATTTATACAATATATAATTTTTTTTAATATATATTAATGTTAAAATATTTTAGGAATATCTTGATGAACAAAATTCCAATGACTGTTAATGGATTAAAAAAACTAAATATGGAATTAAAAAATTTAAAAAATGTTATTCGTCCAAAAATTATTAATGCGATTGCTGAATCAAGAAAACATGGAGATTTAAAAGAAAATGCTGAATATCATGCTGCACGAGAAGAACAAGCATTTTGTGAAAAACGTATTAAAGAAATCGAATTAAAATTGTACAATGCGCAAGTTATTGATATTAAAAATGTTCCTTTTAATGGGAAAATTGTATTTGGTGCTACAGTAAGTGTTTTTAATATTAATCAAAATAAAAAGTTTATTTTTTGTATTGTTGGGGATGACGAAGCAAATTTTAAAGAAGGATTAATTTCTGTTAATTCTCCAATGGCAAGGAGTTTGATTGGAAAAAAAAAATTAGATATCGTATTAGTAAATACTCCTTCTGGAATAGTGAAATATCAAATACTTGATATACAATATATTTAAATTATATTTTACTTTATTTGTTTGAAATTATTTTTTATGAAAAAAAAAAAAAATCATCGTTCAAAACGTTGGTTAAATGAACATTTTCGTGATCATTTTATCAGAAAAAGAGACATCAATCATTTACGATCACGAGCATGGTTTAAATTACATGAGATAGATCTAAAATATCATTTATTCAAAAAAGGGATGAATGTTGTTGATTTAGGATCGGCTCCTGGAAGTTGGTCTCAATATGCTATTAAAAAAATTGGAAAAAATGGATTAGTTATATCATGTGATGTAAATTTTATGCATGCTATTCCAGGTGTATTTTTTTTACAAGGAGATATTAAAAATATCGATGTATTTAATAAGTTATTAACCATGATTAAAGATAAAAAAATTCATTTTATTATGTCAGATATAGCTCCAAATATTACTGGAATATCTTATATTGATATGTCTAATATAGTATCTTTGTTTAAATTAGTTATAAAAATAACATTAAAGGTTTTGTCAAATCGTGGATCATTTTTAGTAAAAATATTTCATGGTAATGAATGGAATTTTTTTTTAGAACAATTACGTTCTTTTTTTTCTAATATAACAATTTGTAAACCATCTGCTTCAAAGAATTGTTCTCGTGAAATTTTTGTTCTTGCTAGAGGTTTTCGAAAATAATATTTATTTATTTCTAAAATTTTTTATTTAATGAGGTTAATGTCTTGATTCATATAGTTAAGAATGTTTTTTTTTGGTTAATATTATTTTTTTTTCTAATGTGTATACTAATTGGATTAAATTTAAATAACGATCTTATCCATGAAGTAAATTATACCACTTTTTTATCTGCAATACATAAACATGAAGTACGAAAGGCACGTATTTATGGAAAATATATTTATTTTGTAAATTTTATGCATAAAAAATATTCTACCTATATGCCTTTTTATGATCATCAATTATTACATAAACTATTGTTAAATCATGTTATTATAGTGGGTATGCCTCCTCAAAAATCAAATATTTTATTTTCCATGTTAGTATCTTGGTTTCCTACGTTTCTATTAATTGGTGTATGGTTTTATTTTATGCGACAAGTGAAAAATAATGTTGGAAGAAATTCAACATCATTTGGAAAAAGTAAAACACGTATTTTTTCTGAAAAAAAAATTAAAGTTACTTTTAAAGATGTTGCAGGATGTGATGAAGCAAAAGAAGAGGTTCGTGAATTAGTTGATTATTTAAAAACACCAAAAAAATTTAAAAAATTAGGGGGTAAAATTCCAAAAGGAGTATTAATGATTGGACCTCCTGGAACTGGAAAAACTTTACTTGCAAAAGCTATTGCAGGAGAAGCTGGTGTATCTTTTATAACTTTATCTGGATCTGATTTTGTAGAAATGTTTGTTGGTGTGGGAGCAGCAAGAGTTCGAGATGTTTTTCATTACGCACGTAAAAAATCACCCTGTATCATTTTTATCGATGAAATTGATGCAGTAGGACGTCACAGAGGTAGCATGTTTGGGGGTGGTAATGATGAGAGAGAACAAACATTAAATCAAATTCTTGTTGAAATGGATGGATTTGAAGGAAATCCAGGTATTATTTTAATTGCTGCAACAAATCGTCCTGATGTTTTAGATCCTGCTTTATTAAGGCCTGGTCGATTTGATCGGCAAGTGGTAGTATCATTGCCAGATGTACAAGGTAGAAATCAAATTTTAAAAGTTCATATGAAAAATGTACCTATATCATCTGATGTAAATACTATGATAATTGCACGAGGGACTCCTGGTTTTTCTGGAGCAGATTTATCAAATTTAGTTAATGAATCAGTATTGTTTGCTGCTCGTGCAAATCAAAAAGAAGTTTCCATGCTGGATTTTGAGAAAGCGAAAGATAAAATTATGATTGGTTCAGAAAGACGTTCTATGATAATGACAGAACAACAAAAAGAATGTACTGCATATCATGAATCAGGACATGTCATTGTCGGTCAATTAGTTCCAAATCATGATCCTGTTCATAAAGTAACAATTGTTCCAAGAGGTAGGGCGTTAGGTGTAACTTTATTTTTACCTGAATCAGACGTGATTAATTTAAGTAAAGAAGCATTAGAAAGTCAAATATCAACTTTGTATGGAGGTCGTTTAGCTGAAGAGATTATATATGGAGCTTCAAAGGTTTCTACGGGAGCAATGAATGATATTAAAGTAGCAACTAATTTAGCTCGTAATATGGTAACGAAATGGGGATTTTCAGATAAATTAGGTCCGTTATTATATGAAACTAATCAAGAAGATGGTTCATCATTTACACACTCATTGTCTACAAATAGTCACATTTCTGAATTTACAGCTAGTTTAATTGATAAAGAAATTAAATCATTAATTGAGAAAAATTATTGTCGTGCAAAAAAAATATTAAAAGATAATATAAATATTTTATATGCTATGAAAGATGCATTGATAAAATATGAAACTATTAATGCTAGTCAAATCCATGACTTGATGAATGGAAAAATTTTGTAAAATTTCAATTGCAGTTTAAATATAAAAGTTATCCTACTATTATATAATTATATATAGTAGATGAGATATTTATTTATATTTTTTATATAATTTATATGTTTTATAAGGTTATTATAAATTTATGATCAATAGTTTAATTTTTTTTTTATTTATTTTAGTTTCGTTCATTTTAATTATATTAATTTTATTTAATCCAGTTGATAATAATACATATTACTTAAATAATTATAATAAAAATTTTAGTATATTTTATTTAATTTATCATAGTTCATTAGTAAATGTTATCACAAAGTTTTTTATTATATTGTTTTTTTTATTAAGTATAATAATGTGTATATTTGGTATATCTTAAGATCAAATTTTAACATGTATGACATAACGAGTAAACTATCATATTTTAATTTGCCGGGATGGTGGAATAGGTAGACACATTACCTTGAGGGGGTAATGCTTAATTCAAGCGTGTGGGTTCGATTCCCACTCTCGGTAAAATTTTTTCTTTTATGAATAGCAAATTCTTACTATTGTACATTTCTAAGAATTACATTGTAAGTAATGTTGTAATTTTTATCACTTAATTTATTTTTTATCTATGTTATTTTTTGTTGAATACATAAATTTAATATCTTAAATTTTAATACCAATTATGTTACGATAAAATACAATATTTAATTTGTAATATTTTATATTAATGTTTCATTTTAGATATTAAATTTTTAAAGGTTAATATAATGAATAAGGAAATTTTGTCAGTTGTGAATTTAGTATCACATGAAAAATCTTTGCCTCGTGAAAAAATTTTTGAAGCATTAGAAATTGCATTATCTATTGCAACAAAAAAAAAATATACATACGATATTGATGTACGAGTTAGTATTAATCGGAAAAACGGAAATTTTGATACTTTTCGTCGATGGATGGTAGTAGAAAAAATTATTAATCCTACTAAAGAAATTACATTAGAAGCTGCACAATATGAAAATGAAAAAGTTCAATTAAGTGAATTTATAGAAGATAAAATTCAATCAATTCATTTTGATAGAATTGCTACACAAGCAGCGAAACATATTATTGTAAAAAAAGTTCGAGAAGCGGAAAAAGCAATGATTGTAAATAAGTTTTACAATTCAAAAGGTGCTTTAGTAAAAGGTTTTGTAAAAAGAATTCAACGTGATGCAATGATTATTGATTTAGGACATGATATTTCAGCAATTCTTTTGAAAAAAGATATGTTGCCAAAAGAAAAATTTTTTACTGGAGATCGTATACGTGGTGTATTATATAAAATACGTTCACAATTACATGGAATTAGATTGTTAATCAGTCGTTCAAGAGCAGAAATGTTAATTGCATTATTTAGAATTGAAGTTCCTGAAATTAATGAAAAAGTAATTGAAATTAAAGCAATTGCTCGTGATCCGGGATTTCGGTCAAAAATTGCTGTTACAACACATAATAAAAGAGTAGATCCAGTTGGTGCTTGTGTTGGAATGCGTGGTGCAAGAGTGCAATCTGTTTCTGAAGAAATTGGAGGAGAAAAAATAGATATTATTTTATGGAATAATAATGCAGCACAGTTTGTTATTAATGCTATGGCCCCTGTACATGTTGTATCGATAATTGTTCATGAAAATATTCATGCAATGGATGTTGCAGTACATCCAAATTATTTAGCACAAGCAATTGGTAAAAATGGACAAAATGTTCGTTTAGCAGCGCAATTGAGCGGATGGGAGTTAAATGTTATGACTATGGAAGATTTACAAGATAAAAATAAACACAAAATACACGAGATCCAAACTCCTATTAATAATCAGTTATATAAAAAAAAAGATTTCTTAAATATTTTAACTCATTCTAGTTTTTTATCTTTATCAGAATTGGCATGTATTTCTTATACACATTTTTTTAAAATCAAGAAAATTAATAAGTATATTTTATTTAATATGCAAGAAAAAGCTGAAAATTATTTATCAAATCTTTTAATTAAAAAAAAAAATCATATTTTTATTAAATAATTTATTTAAAAATTTTTATTTTATAATATATCAAAAAAATTTAGTAAAAAAAATCTATTTAATTAAAAGTAGTGTATTTTATTATGGAGAGAATATGACATTATTTACGTTAAAAAATTTATCACGTGAAATGAACATTACAGTTATTGATTTAATTGAAAAATTTTCTAATATAGGAATTTCGAAAGAAGAAAATGATTATGTTAATTTGTATGAAAAAAAATTATTATTGCATTATTTATCTTCAAAAAATGAGTTATCACTTAATATACATGTTAACGAAAATTCTCATCATTCTTTTTCTGAAAAAAAAATTAATAGTTTAAAAAAAACAAATATAAATTTAAATAATAATGATAAAAATTTAATCAAGAAAGATGTTTTTTTAAAAAAAGATTCTTTAAATTCAACAAATGATATAAATACTATCTATAATAAAAAAACAGAATCAATAATTTTAAAAAAGAAATATTTAAAAAATATGAATTCTGAAAAAAATATTGTTTATGAAAAAAAAACGGTAGATATTCCATCGTCTATATATTTTAAAAATAAAAAAAAAGATCATGTTATAAAAAATAAAAACCATTATAAAAAAAATTTTCATATAAATAAAAAGGTTAAAATAAATATAATCAATGATTCAATTAAAAAAAAATCTCTGTATAATTCTTCTTTAAATAATAATATAAATTTGCATAAATATGAAGATATAAATAATGTTTCTGAATATCAAAGTGATCGTTATATTCAAAATAATAAAGTTAAAAATAGTCAAAAAGTCAACGAGAATAATATAAAAAAAAAAAAACATGATAAAAAATTTTTTTTACATAAGAATAAAAATTATTCTTTATTAACAAATTTTATCAAACCAAAAAAAAAATTGATTCGTGAAGTTATTATTCATGACATGATTTCTATACAAGATTTAGCAAATAAAATGGCTATTAAAGGGTCAGAAATTATTAAGCGCATAAAAAATATTATTGATGTGACTGATGTTCATCAAGTTATTGATCAAACAACAGCACAATTAATTATAGAAGAAATGGGACATAAAGCAATTTTACAATATGAAAATAGTTTAGAAAGATTTATTATTAATCAAAATAAAATTTCAAGAAAGAAATATAATTCGGTACATCGTTCTCCAATAGTAACAATTATGGGGCATGTTGATCATGGAAAAACTTCTTTATTAGATTATATCCGTTCTACTAAAGTTGCTAAAAATGAATTTGGAGGTATTACACAACATATCGGAGCATATTGTGTTAATACAAAAAAAGGAAAAATTACTTTTTTAGATACTCCTGGTCATTCTGCATTTACAAAAATGAGAGCTCGTGGTGCACAAATTACTGATATTATTGTGCTAGTAGTGGCTGGTGATGATGGAGTAAAACCACAGACAATAGAAGCAATTCAACACGCAAAATCTGCTGGTGTACCTTTATTAGTTGCAATTAATAAAATTGATAAAATTGAATCCAACTCTGAGAAAGTGAAAAAAGAACTGATGAATTATGAAGTTATTCCAGAAGAATGGGGAGGAGAAACTATTTTTGTAAATATTTCTGCAATTACTGGAACTGGAATAGATAATTTATTAAGTGCAATTTTATTACAAGCAGAGGTTTTAGAATTAAAATCGACTGTTTCTGGAATGGCTATGGGAGTAGTTATTGAATCATATCTAGATAAATATCGCGGTCCTACAGCAACTATATTAGTTCAAGAGGGAAAATTAAGAAAAGGAGATAATGTACTTTGTGGTACAACTTATGGAAAAATACGAGTAATAATTGACTCTTATAATGATGAAAAAAAAGAAATAGGTCCATCAATTCCAGTAAAAATATTAGGTCTATCAGATGCACCAACTAGCGGTGATATTTTTCATGTAGTGAAGAATGAAAAAGATGCCCGAGAAGTAGCTTTATATAGGAAAAATAAAATAAAAAACAACCAATTTGAAAAAATGAAAAAAAATAGTTTAAATGATATATTTAATCGTATAAAAAACCAATCAATCAAAGAGTGTAATATAATTTTAAAAACCGATGTAAAAGGTTCATTAGAGGCCATTTCTAATGCAATTGTTGCTATACAAAATAAAGAAGTTAATATTAAAATTTTATATTCTAATGTTGGGAATATTACAGAGACAGATGTAAATTTTGCTATTTCTACTAAATCTATGATTCTTGGTTTTAATGTACAAACAAATATTACAGCAAAAAAACTCATTAAAAAAGAAAAAGTTGATGTTCGTTTTTATTCTGTAATATATACTCTAATTGATGATATTAAACTATTAATCAAAGGTTTAATATCTCCACAACATCAAACTATAGTAATTGGTTCAGCGGAAGTAAGAGATAAATTTCAATTAACAAAATCTACTGTTATTGTAGGATGTATGGTAGTGAATGGGTCCATCAAAAAAAATAATGCAGTTCGTATTTTAAGGAAAAAAAATATTATATATACAGGAGAAATAGGATCTTTACGTCGTTTTAAAGATGATGTAAAGTTAGTAGGTACAGGAAAGGAATGTGGAATTGGAATCAAGAATTATAATGATATTTGTGTTGGTGATGTGATAGAATCATTTGAAGTTATAGAAGTTAAGAAGTAATTTAACTATATCAATTTTTTATAAAATAAATATATGAAATATTTAAAAAAAAACAATGCAAGTCAATATAATCGTATAATGCGTATAGAGCAATTTTTTAAAAAAGAAATTGCAAATATTCTTTACAATAATTTAAATGATCCTAGAATTAATTTTATGATTACAATATCTGAAGTGAAAATTTTAAAAGATTTATCTTGCGCAAAAGTATTTATTACTTATTTCAATGTATCTAAAAGCAAAAATAATTGTGTTACTAATATGAAAAGTATAAAAAATATTTTGAAAATTTTAAAAAAAGCTTCAGGTTATATTCGGAGTGTTTTATGTCATAAAATAAATATCAGGAAAATTCCATATTTGAAGTTTTATTATGATAATTCTATTATTGAAGGAATAAAAATTGATAATTTATTAAATAAAATTAATTAACGTTATATATTTTATTTGTAAATAATTAAATAAAAGATATTATGCATAAAAAATATATACATGGAGTATTATTTTTAGATAAGCCGTCTAACATTACTTCAAATAAAATTTTACAAAAAATTAAAAAAATTTTTTGTGCTAAAAAAGCTGGTTATATTGGTACCCTAGATCCAATAGCAACAGGAATTTTACCTATTTGTTTTGGGAAAGCAACAAAATTATCAGAATACTTAGTAAATCAGAAAAAAGTATATCATGTAATTGCAAAATTGGGAGCAACTACTATAACTTATGATGCGGAAAGTATAGAATTAGAAAAAAAAGATGTATTTTTTACTTACACGCAATTGCATTATATTTTAAAAAAATTTACTGGTAAAATTAAGCAATATGTTCCGATATATTCTGCGGTAAAATATAAAGGAAAACCTTTACATAAATATGCAAGGGAAAATATCAAAACACCAAAAATTTCAAAAAGTGTTTATATTTACAATATAAATTGTATAAAATATAATTATCAATTCATTGAGTTAAAAGTATCTTGTTCTAAAGGAACATATATTCGTACATTAGTGCACGAAATAGGAAATTTATTGCATTGTGGTGCATATGTTACTTTCTTACGAAGAACCATGATATCATCATATAATGTTAATTGTTCTGTTACGATGAATCAATTAAATAAATTGTGTAATTTATATAAAAAAAAAGAATTATATAATATTTTTTGTAATTTATTATATTCTATAAAAAGTATATTATTTAAGTGTCCTAAAATTATTGTTGACGATTTACAAATATTATATATTAAAGAAAATTTTTGTTTTTTCCCATTTATCAAGACAGGAATTTTTAGAATTATTATAAAAAATGACCATAATATATTTATATTAGGGGAAATTAATGAAATAAGTCAATTAATTTCATATAAAATATTGAATTTTTAAGAAAATTATATAATACATAGGAATATTTATGAAAAAAAATAATCAAATTACTATATTAAAATATAGTACAAATAAAACTAATACTGGAAAAACTGAGGTTCAAATTGCATTGTTAACTGATCAAATTAACTATTTAAAAAAACATTTTAATTTACATAAAAAGGATTTTTCCGGGAAAAAAGGTTTGTTAAATATGGTGTCTAAAAGAAAAAAATTATTACACTATTTAAAAGACAGTGATTTAAATCGATATATTAAAATCATATCACAATTATCATTACGTCGATAAATAATATTTTATATTTAATAAAAAATTTATACTATATAACATAGGTGTATTTTAAAAATTTTTTTTTTAAATTTTATTAATATTTTAGTTGAATACACTATTAGATTTTTATGTATTAAAAAATTTTTATATTAATTAAGGAAGTTATTTTGTTAAATTCTATTATTAGAAAATTTCAATACGGTAAATATACTGTTACTCTAGAAACTGGTATGATGGCAAGACAAGCAACTTCTTCTGTTATGGTTACAATGGACGATACTGCTGTTTTTGTTGTTGTTGTAGGAGACCAAACTACACCAATTAATCAAAAATTTTTCCCTTTAAATATAAATTATCAAGAACGTACATATGCTGCTGGTCGTATTCCTGGTAGTTTTTTTCGTAGAGAAGGGAGGCCAAGTGAAAATGAAGTATTAATTGCAAGATTAATTGATCGACCGATTCGTCCATTATTTCCAAAAGGATTTTTTCATGAAATACAAGTTACTGCAACGGTTGTTTCAGTAAATCCACAAATTAATCCAGATATTGTGGCTATGATTGGAGCATCAGCAGCATTGCAATTATCTGGAATTCCTTTTATGGGACCAATTGGAGCTGCTCGAGTAGGTTATATTAATAATCAGTATATTTTAAATCCTACTACTGAAGAAATGAAAAATACTAAATTAGATTTGGTAGTAGCAGGAACAAAAGATGCGATTTTGATGGTTGAGGCAGAAGTAAATTTATTAAATGAAAAAGATGTTTTAAATGCTATTTTATTTGGACATCAACAGCAAAAAGAATTGATTGAAAATATTTGTTTATTTGCTAATGATGTAAAAATTACACCATGGAAATATGTTACAATTAATATTGAAGATCATGAATTATTTTTATATGTATTAAATCTTGTTGAAATAGATATTATAGATGCATATAAAATTTCAAAAAAAGTAAAAAGATATGAAAAATTAAATACTATAAAAAAAAATGTTATACAAAATTTATTATTAAATAATATTTCCTTTATTGAATCTGAAATAGAAAATATTCTATATTATATAGAAAAAAAAATTGTGAGAAATAAAATATTAAATGGAGAGAATCGAATAGACGGCAGGAAAAACCATGTCATTCGTGATTTGGATATTAGAACTGGTATTTTACCCCGTGTACATGGATCTTCTTTATTTACTCGAGGAGAAACACAATCATTAGTTTCAGTAACACTTGGTACATCAAGAGATGCACAAAATTTAGATGAATTATTAGGAGATAGAATAGATAATTTTCTATTTCATTATAATTTTCCTCCATATTCTATTGGTGAAATTGGAATAGTCGGATCTCCAAAAAGAAGAGAAATTGGGCATGGTAGATTAGCAAAACGTAGTATGTTAGCTGTAATGCCAAAACTGGAAAAGTTTCCTTATACTATTAGAGTTGTTTCTGAAATTACTGAATCTAATGGTTCATCTTCTATGGCTTCTGTTTGCGGAGCTTCTTTAGCGTTAATGGATGCTGGAATACCAATTAAATCTGCTGTTGCAGGAGTTGCGATGGGTTTAGTGAAAGAGGGAGAAAAATATGTTATTTTATCGGATATTTTAGGAGATGAAGATCATTTAGGAGATATGGATTTTAAGATTTCGGGTACTGAAAATGGAATTACTGCACTGCAAATGGATATGAAAATATCAGGAATAACTCGTGAAATCTTAGAAGATGCATTATATCAAGCAAAAAAAGCTCGGTTATATATTTTAAATTTTATGAAAGGATTTATTAGTACTCCAAGAAGTAAAATATCTGAGTTTGCTCCTCGTATTCATACTATAAAAATCAATCCTACAAAGATAAAAGATGTTATTGGTAAAGGTGGTTCTGTAATTCGTATGTTAACTGAAGAGACAGGTACCACTATTGAAATTCAAGATGACGGTACAATTAAAATTTCTGCAACTCTTGAAAGAAAAGCAAAAAATGCCATTAAAAGAATTCAGGAAATTACTTCTGATATTAAAGTAGGAAAAATATATACTGGAAAAGTAATTCGTATTACAGATTTTGGCGCCTTTGTTTCTATTGGTATTGGAAAAGAAGGATTAGTGCATATTTCACAAATTGCGATGCAGAGAGTAGAAAAAGTAAAAGATTATCTTAGTATTGATCAAACAGTTTTAGTAAAAGTATTAGACATTGACCGTCAAGGACGATTACGACTAAGTATAAAAGCAGCAAATGATATTTAAAATATAAAATTTTATTTTAACAATATTTATGAAATTTAAAATATTAATTAATAAGGATATATTTATGTTACTTTTTTTGTTAACAATATACATTTATATTTATTAATATACATTCATCGTTTACATTTTAAAGGGTATATATATTACATGATTCAAGTTGAAAATTCATTTTTGAATTTTGGTTTAAATAAATTATTAATTAAAGCATTACATGAAATGAAGTATGTAAAGCCTTCCCCAATACAGAAAATATGTATTCCTTATTTGTTATCGGGAAAAGATGTGTTAGGAATGGCGCAAACTGGAAGTGGAAAAACTGCTGCATTTGCATTACCTTTATTACATAATATTAATTTTAATTTGAAATTTCCTCAAGTTTTAGTTTTAACACCAACAAGAGAATTAGCAATTCAGGTTGCAAAATCTTTTTCTGAATTTTCGAAGTACATCACTTGTATTAAAGTTTTAGCTGTATATGGTGGTCAGAGTTATGACATTCAGTTAAAAGTATTAAAAAAAGGTCCACAAATTATTGTTGGTACACCAGGAAGATTATTAGATCATTTAAAAAAAGGTACGCTAAACTTATCTTATTTAAAATCTTTAGTTTTAGATGAAGCAGATGAAATGTTAAGGATGGGTTTTATAGAAGATGTAGAAAATATTTTTTCTAAAATTCCAAGAAAACACCAAACTGCATTATTTTCTGCAACTATGTCATATGTTATTAAAAAAATTTCTCAAAAATTTATGATAACTCCTAAAGAAGTAAAAATTCAATCTAATATGATTACTACTCCAAAAATTCAACAAAATTATTGGATTGTTTGTTGTAAAAAAACTGATGGATTAGTGCGTTTTTTAGAATATGAAAAATTTTCTGCTACAATTATTTTTGTTCGTACAAAAAGCGCAACTTTAGAGGTATCGGAAGCATTAGAAAAATATGGTTATAATAGTGCAGCTTTGAATGGAGATATGAATCAAAATATTAGAGAAAAAACTTTAGAACGTTTAAAAAATGGAAAATTGGATATTTTGATTGCAACAGATGTTGCAGCAAGAGGATTAGATGTTGATCGTATAAGTTTAGTAATTAATTATGATATTCCAATGGATGCAGAATCATATATTCATAGAATTGGTCGTACTGGAAGAGCAGGTCGTCCGGGTAAAGCATTATTATTTGTTGAATATCGTGAACGAAGATTATTAAGAAATATTGAACATTTTACACGACAATCAATTCTTAGAGTAGAATTACCTGATGATCATTTATTAAGTAAATGTAGAATAGCAAGATTTTCTCAAAAATTATTAAATTATTTAAATAGTCATGATCTTGACAAATATAAAAATTTGTTAAAAGTATTTAATCCAGATGAACAATATGATATTACTACATTAGCTGCTGCTTTATTAAAAATCGCTCAAGGAGAAAGAAAATTAATTGTTCATAGTGTGGGTAATACAAATAGTAAAAATTTATTAAAAAGTAGAAAGTTTAAAAAAGTTAGTCATTTTAAATTCAAAAAAAATAAATTCAATATGAATGTGTATCGAATTTCTTTAGGAAAGACAGATGGAGTAGAAGTCAAACATATAGTTGGAGCTATTGCTAATGAAGGCAATATTAACAGTTACGATATTGGAAATGTAAAAATTTTTTCTTCATTTTCTACGGTAGAGTTGTCAAAAAATCTTAATAAAGATATTGTTAAAACTTTTTTTTATACAAGAATTTTTAATAAACCAATGAATATAAAATTATTTAATTATTCTAAAAGTGTAAAAAAAATGAAAAAATGAAAAATATTTAACACTGATTTTATGCCACTTTGTGGCATATTTATTACAATTGCATTATTTTATTGCTATTACATCAATCTCTATTTTTGCATTTTTTGGCAACTTTCTTACTTCAATACAAGTACGTGCTGGAAATATGGATTGATTACTTATAAAAAATTTTTCGTATATAGAATTTATGATATTTATTTTATCTAAACATGTTGTAAATATATTAATTTTCACGATGTCATTGATTTTTAAGTTCGATGTTTGTACAATATTTTTAATATTTTCTAATATTTTTCTTGTTTGTATTCCAATATCATCAGATATAATCTGATTATTTTCATTTATTGCAATTTGACCAGAAATAAACAAAGTGTTTTCTATTAATATTCCTTGTTGATATGGTCCAATTGGTAATGGTGATTTTTTTGTATTAATTATTTTTTTCATAATTTTTCTTTCTTTCTTTCTTTTTTTTTTTTTTTTTTGATTAAATTGAATTAAATAATAAAATTTATTATATAGGAATATTAACATTTTTTTTTAATGTTAATATCATTAGTGATTTTATTGTATGTAATTTATTATTTGATTGTGTGAAAATAATATTTTTATTGTCCTGAAATACATCATTGGTAATTTCTATCCCATTTTGCATATTATATTTTTCAGAAATATTTTTTCCTAAAATAGTATTTATATCATGTAATGCAGGCAAACAATGTAATACTTTAATATTTAAATTTTTTGTTAACTCTAACATTTGATAATTGACTTGATATTTTCTTAATATTTTTATCCTTTTTTCTAATTCTTTTTGATTTGTTCCCATTGATAGCCAAACATCAGTGTATATAAAATCAGTATTTTTCACACCTTGTTCAATATCTTCAGTACATAATATTTTTTTATTATATTTAATTTGATATTTATTTAGTGTGTTTTTATTTGGCCAATATAATTTTGGAGCAACTAATCGTAAATTAAATCCTAATATAGAGGCTAATTCTAATATTGTGTTTGCTATGTTATTAGAAGCATCTCCTACATATGTACAAATAATTTCTGATATTTTTTTTTGCGGTGTACATTCTTGCATAGTTAAGATATCAGCTAATAATTGTGTTGGATGGTATTTTTCAGTTAATCCATTCCATATAGGAATATTAGAATTTTCAGATAATATTTTTAGATTATTATGTTTAATACCCCGATATGCTATTCCATCATATATTTTTTCCATAACTTTTATAGTATCATGAGCAGATTCTTTATATCCTAAATGTAAATTATTTGGAGCAAAGTAACTTGTATATGCTCCTTGTTCAAAAGCGGCAATTTCAAATGCACATCTTGTTCGGGTAGATTCTTGTTCAAAAATTAAAGCAATTTTTTTATTTTTTAAATACCTGACCTCTTTTTTTTTTTCTTTATTTTTTTTTAAAATACGTGCAAATTGAATAATTTTTGTTATTTCTGATTTGTTGAAATCAGAAATTTTTAAGAAATTTCTTTTGTATAGTTTTTTCATATTTATGTTTTAAATGTTTAGAATATTTATTTATTATATACAAATATTTTTTAAATAAAAGTTTTTTAAATTTTTTTATATTTTATAACATTATATTACAAATATAATGTTATTAATAAAAAAATATTACTTTTTTTTGTAAATAAAAAATTATCATTTTTTTATTAAAAATTTTTATAATTTTTATATTCGAAAATATTATTCATCAATATAGTCATTTACATATTAATTAGTTAAAAACAAGAGTTTTGTTTAGATTGGAAAAATATTTTTTATTTAATTATATTGAAAATAAAAGATATAAATATTTATTAAAAAAAAAGATATAATAAAGAAATATATTTAAGAATATAAATTATATGTTTTGAAAACGATAATTTCATAGTATAAATGTCATGAAATACGATATATAATTTTTAACATTGATAGATATTAGTATGCAATATATAGTTAAATATTTTTTTTAAATTTTATTTTTTTATTTAATAGATTGTACAAATATTTTTGGAAAAAATATTTATAAAATAAGGAAGATATTAAAAAATATTTTAGGAAAATTGTTCAGGTGGTAAATTTTAAAAATAGAATAAATTAATTATATGTAATTTTTAAAATATATTTTGTAATTCTCAAAAACGATTATATATAATCATTTTAAGAATACGATAACTTGATTATTTTTTTAATTCTGATAAATTACTGAATAATTTATATCATTATTTAAATGAAACCAATGATGAAATTTATACATATTATTTTTTTCAACATTATAGAAAGTTGCAGTCAAATTTTTCTGATTTAGAAAATATTAAGAAAATAAATTTTTCGATGTTATTATAGTTGTATGTTTATATGCTGATATAAAAATATCAACTGGAGTATTTAAATATTTTTGATTGTTCATTAAACAAAAATTACAAAAATTTTTTTCTTTTTTTTTTTTTAAATTACAGTATTTTTAAATTTATTAAATTAAAAATAATATTTTATTTTTTATGGAGTTTGTGAAAGTATGGAAAATGAATATAATCCAAAAAATATTGAAGAAAAAATATATCGTACGTGGAAAAAAAATAATTATTTTAAATGTAATTATACAAATCATAGAAAAAATTTTTGTATTATGATGCCTCCTCCTAATATTACAGGTAATTTGCATATGGGTCATGCATTTCAACAAACAATTATTGATATTTTAATTCGGTATTTTCGTATGCAAGGCCATAATACATTATGGCAAATGGGATTAGATCATGCAGGAATTGCAACACAAATTCTTGTGATGAAAAAAATTGAAATTGAAGAAAATAAAAATATTAATGATATAGGAAAAGTTAATTTTATTAAAAAATGTTTAAAATGGAAAAAAGAAATTAGTAAAAAAATTAATTATCAAATTCAAAGATTAGGTAGTTCGGTAGATTGGAATAGAACAAGATTCACATTAGATAAAGCTTCAAGAATAGGAGTAAAAAAAGTTTTTATAGATTTGTATAATAATAAATTAATTTATCGTAAAAAAAAATTGTGTAATTGGGATATAAAACTACAAACTGTAATTTCTGATTTAGAAATAGAGCATAAAACTATTATAGGAAATATGTGGTATATTAAATATGCTGTTGTTTATAATAGAAAAATGAATAATAAAGATCAATTTATTATAGTAGCAACTACTAGGCCAGAAACTTTATTAGGAGATACCGCAATTGCAGTTCATCCACATGATAAAAGATATAAAAAATTTATTGGATGTTATGCAATCGTTCCTATTATAAATAGGAAAATTCCTATTATTGCTGATAGATTTGTTGAGATAAATAAAGGAACAGGTTGTGTAAAAATTACCCCTGCTCATGATTTTAATGATTATGCTATTGCTGTACAACATAAGTTGTTGATGATTAATATTTTTACTACTACGGGTTTAGTGAGCAAACATGCTACTGTTTATGATTCTCAAGGAGATTTAATACATTTATATAATGAAAGTATTCCTAAAATATTGCAAGGAAAAACTAGGTTATTGGCAAGAAAAATTATCGTAAATATTTTAAAAGAAAAAAGTATGTTATATCAAGTATTAAAAACAGAAACTACAGTATTATATGGAGATAGAAGTGGAGAAATTCTTGAACCAATGTTAACTAATCAATGGTATTTGCGTACAAAAAAACTTGCTAAACAAGCAATTTCTGTAGTAAATAATCAAAAAATTAATTTTATCCC
The DNA here is from genome assembly GCF_039349365.1 of Buchnera aphidicola (Shivaphis celti). NCBI lineage: Bacteria > Pseudomonadati > Pseudomonadota > Gammaproteobacteria > Enterobacterales > Erwiniaceae > Buchnera > Buchnera aphidicola. The sequence goes on along the minus strand of NZ_CP134977.1, from coordinate 265,508 downwards.
AGTTCAATATAAAAATATGTATCTTTCTTGGATGTATAATATTCAAGATTGGTGTATTTCACGTCAATTATTGTGGGGACATCGAATACCTGTATGGTATGATTTAACAGGTAAAATATATGTTGGATATAATGAATATGATATTCGAAAAAGACATAATATTAATGATAATATACCACTAAAACAAGATCCGGATGTTTTAGATACATGGTTTTCTTCTAGTTTATGGACATTTTTATCTTTAGATTGGCCAAAAGAAAAAAAATTATTGAAAAATTTTCATCCTACTAGTGTTTTGATTAGTGGTTTTGATATTATTTTTTTTTGGATTGCTCGTATGATTATGATGACTATGTATACCATTAAGGATCATCATGGTAATGCACAGATTCCTTTTAAAACCGTTTATATTACAGGGTTAATTAAGGATGAACAAGGAAAAAAAATGTCCAAATCTCAAGGCAATGTTTTAGATCCATTGGATATTATTGATGGTATTAGTTTAGATAATTTATTAAAAAAAAGGATGAGTAATAATATTAAAAATAATCTAGAAAAAAAAATATATCGTAATACTAAGGATAATTTTCCTGATGGAATTTTAGGTTTTGGAGCAGATGCATTACGATTTACATTTACCTCATTATCTTCACATACTAGAAGTATTAATTGGGATATGAATCGTCTAAAAGGATATAGAAATTTTTGTAATAAAATTTGGAATGCTAGTAAATTTATTTTATTAAATATAAGTAAAAAACAAAAAAAATTAAAGAAAAATATGTTTTGCATTTTTGACATTTGGATTTTAGTTGAACTAAATGATTTTATTAAAATATACAGAGATGCATTGGATACATATCGATTTGATTTAGCTGCAAATGCATTGCATAATTTTTTTTGGCATAAATTTTGTGATTGGTACATAGAATTTGTTAAAATTTTTTTTAAAATAGGTAGTTTAACTGAAATTGAATATATTAAATGTAATTTAATATATGTTTTTGAAATCCTATTAAGAATAGCCCATCCTATTATTCCTTTTATTACTGAATATATCTGGATCAAAATAATGAAAACAATGAATGTTAATGCACAAACTATTATGTTACAAAAATTTCCTAATTTTAATGATAATATGGGTGATAATTCTCTAATAGTGAAAACTGTTTATTTCATTCAAAAAATAATTTTATTTATCAGAAAAGTAAGAATAGAACTAAATATGAAATATAATGATTTATTATGTTTTTCAATATCTAATATCACAGAAAACTATAAAAAATATATTTTGTCTTATACTCACATTATAAAAAAAATGAGTTACTTAAGTGAAGTAAAAATTTTTCATTCAGATTATAATATTCCAGAAAATTCTTTTATACAGATTGTTGAAAAAATTAACTTTTTTATTGAAATAGATAAATCATTGTATTTAAATTTTTTTTTAAAAAAAATAGATAAAGAAATTAATTTAGTTGAAAAAAAAATTCAACATTTAAATGATATATTAAAAAAAAAAAAATTTATTCAATGTGCTGAAGAAGAAATAATTTCAAAAAAACGGAAAGAACTAAAAATTTTAATTTTACATCGTAAAAACCTTGTTAAAAAAAAAAATAAACTGTCATATTAATTAAATAAATAATTTTTAAATAAAATAGTTGAAATATTTTTATTTTATTGGGAATGTTATGAAATTATTACATAATATTTATTCAAAAAAGCAACTGAAAATAGATATGTTACATGATTCTCGATCAAGATATACATTATCTTTTTATAAGTATTGTGATATCAATGATCCTATTACTTTAAGAAATAAAATGTATATTATTTTCTTAAAGTTAGAAATTTTTGGAAGAATTTATATCTCGAAGGAAGGTGTAAATGCTCAAATTAGTGTTTTAAAAGAAAATATCAATCAGTTTAAAATTTGTTTATCTAATTTAGATAATATTTTTTACAACATTCATATTAATCAATCTTTAGATATAAGAAAATCATTTTGGATGTTACAAATTAAAATACGTAAAAAAATTATATCCGATGGTTTAAAAGATAAAAATATTGATTTTAATAATGTTGGAAATTATTTAAAGATTAGCGATGTTAATAACATATTAAAAAAAAAAGATACGATTTGTGTTGACATGCGCAATGAATATGAATATGTTATTGGTCATTTTATTAATGCAATAAAAATACCTGGAGAAACTTTTAGATCTCAATTGAGAATAATTGTAGATTTTTTAAAAAAATATAAAAAAAGAAACATAGTTATGTATTGTACAGGAGGAATTCGTTGCGAAAAAGCAACAGCATGGTTGAAACATAATGGATTTAACAAAGTATACCAAATACATGGAGGTATTTTAAATTATTTATATGAATCACGTAAAAATAATTTTGAAATTAAATTCCAAGGAAAAATGTTTGTTTTTGATAATCGTATTGCAGAAAGAATATCGAATGATATTCTATCTATATGTTATAATTGTGGTATACCATGTGATGACTATATAAATTGTAAAAATGACTTTTGTCATAAATTATTTATTCAATGTACATTGTGTTCTAAAAAATATTCTTATTTTTGTTCATCACAATGTAAAAAAAATTATTTTTCAAAAAAATAAATATTATATCTGAAGTTTTTTCATATATATAATTCATCGATACTAGTATTTTTACTATTAATATTAATACTTAGTATAATTTTATTTAATTTGATTTTATAAATAAATAGGATTTTTAAAATGAAATTATTATTAATTAAAGAAGTATATGAAAATAATTTATTTGTTAATCAAACAATTAAAATATTTGGATGGGTGCGTAATAGAAGACATTCAAAAGCTGGAATTTCATTTATTGATATTTATGATGGTTCTTGTATTAATACAATACAAGTTTTAATTCGAAAAAATATACTCAATTATGATACAGAAGTATTAAAATTAAGCATAGGATGTTCAATTTGTGTAATAGGAAAATTAATATATTCTCTTGGAAAGAAACAACGGTATGAAATTCAAGTAAAAAAAATTAATGTTTTTGGATGGGTTGATCAACCTGAGTATTATCCTATATCTTCTAAGAAATGTACTAATAAATATTTGCGGAAAATTCCTCATTTAAAATCACGTACTAACTTGATCAGTGTCATTACTCGATTAAGGAATGAAATTTTTTATGCAATGCATGACTATTTGCGTCAAAATAATTATTTTTGGGTTTCTACACCAATTATTACCAGTTTAAATGCTGAGGGAGCTGGTGCTATGTTTCGTGTTTCAACATTAAATTTTCATCATCTTCCAATAAACGAATCTGGAAAAGTAAATTTTCAAGAAGATTTTTTTGGAAAAGAATCATTTTTGACAGTTTCTGGGCAATTAACTGCAGAATCTTATGCGTGTTCTATGAAAAAGGTATATACATTTGGTCCAATTTTTCGAGCTGAAAATTCTAATACCACTCGTCACTTGTCAGAATTTTGGATGTTAGAGATAGAAGAATCATTTACAGATTTAAATGATATTATTTTAATATCTGAAAATTTAATTAAACATATTATTCGACATGTTTTAGATCATTGTGTACCTGATATAAATTTTTTGTATCAAAAAATAGATTTAAGTATATTTCAAAGATTAGAAAAATTTATATTAAATAAAATTACTCAAATTGAATATTTTGAAGCTATTGAAATTTTACAACGTTCTAAGGATAAGTTTTTATATGATATCCAGAAAGGAGATGATCTTTCTTCTGATCATGAAAAATATCTTGTAAATCATCATTTTCGATCACCAATTTTTATTAAAAATTACCCAAAAAATTTAAAATCTTTTTATATGAGAATGAATAAAGATAAAGAAACCGTTTCTGCTATGGATTTATTACTACCAAATATAGGAGAGGTCATTGGGGGTTCACAGCGTGAAGAAAGAATATCTGTATTAAAAAAGAGAATTTTAGAACTACAGTTAAATATTAAAGACTATGATTGGTATTTAGATTTACGTCGTTATGGTACTGTTCCTCATTCTGGTTTTGGTTTAGGTTTTGAAAGATTATTGTCTTATATTACTGGTATAAAAAATGTTAAAGATTTAATTCCATTTCCGAGAACTGTAAATAATTTATTATGTTGATAGAATTTTTTGCTATGCATATTATTGTTTTTAAGATATAATAATACAATTGATATTTATTTATTTTTATTTATTAATAATATGAGATTATTATATATGATTAAAATAAACAATTTTTTAATAATGATTTTTGTAATCTTTTTTTCTATTAATTCAGCACATGCATTAACTATTTATAAAAGTGAAAATATTAAGATATATGGAGATGCAACATTTACGCAATATAAAAAAAATACTTGTAATATCGATAAAAAAGATTCTGATTATAAGAATTATAATAATTTATTAAATTTGATGTTGTATGGAATTAAACAAAATGGAAGTGATATATTTAGTTATTTTAAATGTGGTCTACAGGTGAAAAAAGAAGACACTATTTCAAAATATAGCAAAATTCAAGTGAAGTATATTAATCCATTAGTTATAGGGATTTATGTTAATAAAATTGGATTGTTAGAAATAGGGAAAGATCATAATTTCATGTATGAAATTAATAAAATGTCTCGAGGAAATGTGAAAAATGATCATTCTGACATACTATTCAAACAGCAAAAATATTTAAATTCTGATGTAGAAAATTCAATTACTTATCATAATGTAAATTTTTTTGGTTTAATAGATAACTTAACTGTAGCATCGCAATATCAATACTCTAGTCATGATAATAAAATTACCAATGATATTATAAGTCAGTTTATAAAGTATGATTTTAAAAATACTGGATTTAGTCTTTCTGGTGTTTATTTAACTAATATTAATCATTATATACATCCTGTTTTATATAATTTATCACAATATAAAAATGAGTCATATTCTTTATCAGGTCAATATGTTGGTCATCATTTAAATATATCATCGTGTTATAATAATATTTATCGTATTGATCCAATCAATTCAATTGGTTGCTCTTTTTACAATTATAAGAGTTTTAATATTTATACAGAATATAAAGTAAGTTCACACATCTTTACAGATATTAGTTATTCAAATATATATCATGAATATGATTTTTATAATAAAAATGATATTGTTTCTAGAGATTTTATTTTGTTACAAAAATATAAAAGATATTATCAATTAGAACAAATTTATGCATCGGTAAAATATTACTTTAATAAAAATATTTTTATTTATATAGGTAATTCTTTTAATATTTTATATAATCATATAGATCATTCATATAATAAAAAAAATATTTTAAAAAGTGGTATAGTCTATAATTTTTAAATAAGTAGTTTTATACTTCTATCATTATTTAAATAAAATAATAGAAGTATAATATTTTAAATAAAATACATAATTTTATTTATTTTTATTTTTTTTGATGTGTATGTCCATTTCAGTTTTTAAATTATCAGATTTAGTTCCAAAAATTATTTGTACTCCTAAACCTGAAATGACAATACCAGATGCACCTAATTTTTTTATTTTAATTTGTTCTATTTTATTTATGTCTTTTACAGTTACTCTAATTCTCGTAATACAAGCATCTAAATGATCAATGTTGTTAATTCCACCCAAAGCGCAAATTAACAAAGGAGCTAATTCTTTTGGAGTTTTAACAATTATATTATCTTGAATAATTTCTCTTCCCGGTGTCATCAGATTAAAGTAAGTAATTAAGAAATAAAAAATAATATAATAAATTAATCCATATACAATTCCAACAATTGGAAATAACCATATTGATTTTCCATTTGCGCTAAGAATGATAAAATCAATCAATCCATGTGAAAAACTTGTTCCAGCATGCATTCCTAATGCAATACAAATTGGAAATGCTAATCCTGCTAAAACTGCATGTACAAAATATAATATTGGAGCAGTTAATAAAAATGAAAATTCAATTGGCTCTGTAATTCCTGTTAGAAATGCTGTTAAAGCTGCAGAAATCATAATTCCTCCAACTTTTGATCTATATTTTTTATTTGCACTATTCCAAATAGCAAATGCAGCACCTGGTAATCCATACATTTTAAATAAAAAACCTCCAGCTAATTTTCCCGCAGTTCGATCGCCAGCCATATACCTTGCAATATCTCCATGAAAAACTTGTCCAAATGAATTCTTATATTCTCCAATTTGCATTTGAAATGGAACATTCCAAATGTGATGTAAACCAAACGGTATCAATGCTCGTTCAACAAAACCATAAATACCAAATGCTAACATAGGATTTTGATATGCAGCCCATTGTGAGAACAATTCAATAATATTACTGATGGATGGCCAAATTAAAGATAATATACATCCAAATAATATCGCAAATAATCCGGAAATCATTGGTATAAAACGTTTTCCAGAAAAAAAACCTAGATATTCTGGTAATTGTATTGTTGAGAATTTATTAAATAAATATGCTGTGATTGTTCCAGAGATAATTCCGCCTAATACACCTGTGTCACTAAAATATTGATGATGTGTATTAGAATGTATTGTAATTAATGGAATTATAACAGTAGTAGTTTTGATCATAATTTCATGGCATACTACTGCTGCTAATGCAGATACTCCATCATTATTAGTGAATCCTAATGCAATTCCTATTGAAAATATTAATGGTATATTTTTAAATACTGCACCTCCTGCCTCCAACATAACATGAGAGATGATTGGAGGAAAAATATGAAAGTTGGCCGATCCTATTCCCAATAAAATTCCTGCGATAGGTAATACTGATACAGGTAACATTAATGATTTGCCTAGTTTTTGTAAATTAGAAAACATGTTTTTTATCATATAAATCATTTCCTGTATATAATTTTATTTAATTTTATTTTAGGTAAGTTGAATAGTGAAAAAAAATTTTTTTTAATAATTTTTGCCATATCATATATATTTATTTTTTTTAATTTTGAAATATATTTTGCCACATATAATAAATAAGATGGCATATTTATTGTTCCTCGTACAGGCTCTGGCGTTAAATAAGGAGAATCAGTTTCAATCAATATTTTATTTATTGGGATAAATTTAACAATTTCTTTTATATCTTTGGCATTTTTAAATGTAATAATTCCAGAAAACGAAATATAAAATCCTAAGTCTAATAATCTTCTTGCCATATCGATATCACCAGTAAATGAATGTATTACTCCGTAACACGATTGATATTCTTTTTGAGAAAGAATATCCAATGTTTTTTTTTTTGCGTTTCTAGTATGAATAATTAAAGGTTTATTATATTTGATACTCAGTTCGATATGATTTTCAAATGCAAAACATTGTTCTTTTTTTGTTGTATTATATTTGTAAAAATCTAATCCTGTTTCTCCTAATGCAATGATATTTTTGTTATTTAAAATTAAATTTTTTAATTTTGTAAATTGTTCTGCTTTTTGAATGTCATGATTTAATGGGTGTATTCCGCAGCTATATAAAATATTTTTATATTTGTTAAACAATTTGACTGAATTTTTAAAATCTTGAAGAGATACAGAAACTGTTAATAATAAATAAACATGCGATCGGAATGATTTTTCTAAAATATATTTTATATTATTTTTTTTTTTTAAACATGAAATTAAGTTTAAATGACAATGTGAATCAATTAAAAATATTTTTTTCTCGTGCATATGATTTTTGTATAATTTATTTGTTATGAAAGATATTCCATTTTAATAAATTTTTTAAAATTAACAATTCTTGATTAATATTCTTTATTGTAAAAATTTGATATCTGCATTTTATCCATATATCTAATATTTTAGATATATAAAAATAAGAATATGTTTGGTTTATTTTGTGGATTAAATCAATATAATCAATATTAATAATAGTATAAAAAATATTACTTTTTTTTTTTAGACTGTCTAAAAATAATAAAATAATCCAATTTAATTGAATAATACATTCTTTGTTATTTAATATAGGTAATAATTTTAAAAAATTTTTTTGATTTATTAAACTATGAATAGTTTGATATAAAAATTTTCTCTTGACCCACATTTTTTTTTTAATTGATTGTATCGTAGCATGAAAATCATGGTTATTAATTCGAAATTCAATGAAAAATTTTTTTTGGTTATATATTTTTTTTTTCTTTATCCAATTTAAAATAAATTTTTCAGTAACAATAGGTATACGATGTAATAGTAATCTGCTTCTAAATGTAGGATGTAAAGTATTACCAATAATATTTCCAATAAAAAAAAATGTATTTTTTGGAGGTTCTTCTAAAATCTTTAAAAGAGTATTAATACTGAACAACGTTAGTGTATGATAATTTGGAATCCATAAAATTTTATTTTGATTTTGTTGTGGTGTATTTTGAATGCTGATAATTATTTTTCTTAGTTTTTCAATATCACATATTTTATCTAATTTGTTGGGATGGAAAATATAAAAGTCAGGATGATTTTTTTTTTTTATTAAAATACAACTTGTACATGTTTCGCATGCATAAATATTTAATTTATTATGACATAAAATCCACTTACTAATACAATAAATTAACCAATAAATATCATATAAATAATATGATTCTACAATAATTGCATGATGTAATTTTTTTTTTTGATAATTAATGATTATTTTTTTATATATTTTATTTAAATAAGAAAATGTTTTTATATACATTTTTTTAACCATTTAATTAATGTGTTTTTAATGTTTTCATGTACAATATTTTTTTTCAGATTTGCATTAATTTTTATGATATTTTTATTTTTTTTAATGTATTTTAAATACATATTTCTTATTCTAATAAAAAAATTTAAATTATTTTTTTCTATTGCATCTATGTTTCCTCTTCTTAAGACTCTTTGTAATCCAATTTTTGGAATTACATCTAAATATATTGTTAAATGAGGTAATAATTTTTTTACAACAATTTTGTTTATTTGTTGTATAATCGACTGATGGATTTTAAAACCCCCTCCCTGATATGCATATGAAGATAAAACATATCTATCTGCAATTACCCAAATATTATTTTTTAATGCAGGTTGAATTAAATTTTCAATTAATTGCATACGTGCTGCGTATATTAATAAAAGAATTGTTTTTTTATTAATATTTTCATATATATTATCATTTTTAATTATTTTTCTTATTTTTTCTGATAATGGAGTACTTCCTGGTTCACGAACAATAATATACGGAATTTGATATTGGTTAAATATTTTTTTTATTATATTTATGGAATGAGTTTTACCTGATCCATCTAATCCTTCAATTGCAATAAATTTACTATCTAAAAAATTCATTTTATATCTTATGTATTATTTATTTTTTTTTAATTTAATATATTCAATAATAGAATTAATTGTCTTAAATTGTTCAATTTCTTCGTCTGAAATTTCTATTTTAAAAATATCTTCTAACGCCATAGTAATTTCAATGATATCTAATGAATCAAGATTTAAATCTTTAATTAAAAAATCTGTGTTGTTAATTTTTTTTAATTCTATTTCTGTAATTTGTGAAATAATTTTTTTTATTTTTTTTTCTATATTTTTCATATTTTTTTAACAAAAAAAAGAAAGAATAATATAATTATAATATATTTATAAATATTATAATATATAAATATTAATTCATATATACCCCACCATTAACATGTATTGTTTGTCCTGTAATATAAGATGCTTCTGTTGAAGATAAAAATAATGCAATAGATGCAATTTCTTCAGGATTACCAAAACGTTTCATAGGGATTGTCGATTTGTATTTTTTTTTTTGACGATCTGTAAGCAATTTTGTCATTCCGGTTTTTATAAAACCAGGAGAAATGATATTAACAGTAATTCCTTTTCTAGCAACTTCTAATGCTAAACTTTTATTCAAACCTATTAAACCAGATTTGGATGCAGCATAGTTACTTTGACCAATATTTCCGGTACTACCTATTGTAGAACCTATTGTTATGATTCTTCCATATCTATTTTGAAGCATAATTTTTACTATTAATTTTGATATATAAAATATTGAGTTTAAATTAATTTTTAATACTTTTGACCAATCATGATAATCCATATTTATAATTAATTTATCATGTTTAATAGCAGCATTGTTAATTAATATATCAATTTTTTTAAATTTTTTATGTATTTTTTGAATACATATTTTTATATCTTTTAAGTTTTTTAAGTTTAAAATCATTCCTAATCCTAAATTTTGAATTTTTTCTTGAATGATCTTTTTTCCTTTAATATTAGTGCTTGTTCCAATAACAAAAATATTATTTAAAGATAATTTTTTAGCTATTTCTAATCCAATTCCTTTACTTGCTCCAATAATTAGGGCAATTTTTTTATTTTTTTTCATAAACATTTTTTTTTGTTAGATTGATAGCTGTATTAATATTTTCTATATTATTGATAGAAATTAGTTTAACTTTTTTTTTTGTTTGAATTGATTTGATTAAAAAATCATTTGTTCCTATTTCTAAAATGATATTTGTTTTTTTTAAAATTAAGTCAATTGTTTTTTTCCATTGTACAGGATAAAATAATTGATTTATTAAGGATTTTCTGAGATTACTTTTTGAATTATATTTTTTTACAGTAATACTATTTATAATAGAATATTTTGCATCTTTTATAGGGATTTTTTTTATTTTTTTAGAAAAATTTCTTTTAACTTTTTTCATAATCATAAAATGTCCAGCTATTTTTATAGGAAGTTTCATAATACGTGCTTTTTTTTTATAAATATCTGGAATAATTTTTTTTATTTCATTTTTAAATCCAGTAATTACAATTTGTTTGTTTGCATTAATACTAGAAATATTAATTTTTTTAGTAAAATTATGTTTTTTAATTATTTTATTCACGGATGTTTTATTTAATCCGAAAATTATTTCCATACTGGTTTTATATTTTTGAGATATTTTTTGCATCATATATTCTCTTTTTTGTAATAATTTAACTGTATCAGAAAAATTTATTACCCCCCCACATACTAAAGCTGCATACTCTCCTAAACTGTGTCCAGAAGTCATCTTAGGATTTTTTCCTCCAAGAAACTTCCATAATTTATATATTGATACAGAAGCTGTGAAAATTAATGGTTGTATATTTTTTATTTTTATATTATATTGATGGAATTTTTTAATTTTTCCCCATAAATCATATTTTAGACATTCTGATGCTTGATGAAAAGTATTTTGAATAATTTTGTATTTTTTATTTAATGAAATTAATTTATTAATTTTTTGTAATCCCTGGCCAGGGAAGATCATGGAAAAATTCATGTTTCAAATTATATACCGAATATTTTTTTGTTCGAATAGTGATATTAATATGTTTTAAAATTATTTAATCTTTTTTATCTTTTAATAATTTTTTTCCTTTGTAAAAAAATGTTTTTGTCATATGATGTCTTAAATGCATTTCTTTACTGTATTTATCTTGAGATAAACAAAAAATTTTAATTTTTTTGTGAGATCTTCTCATTCCTCTTTTTGATCGTGTTGGTTTACTTTTTTGTACAGCCATATTTCCCTCATTTATAATATGTATATAATACTTTTTCTTTATAAGATATTGATTTAAAGATATTTTTTAAATCTTTTACACAATGGCGCTTGAATAAAAAAAATTTTTTTTTTATATGGATGTAAAAATGATATTTCATAAGCATGTAATAACATTTTTTTTGATTTATATGATTTGTCAATTTTATAATCTAGTATTTTATTTCCATAAATTTTATCAAATACAATTGGATATCCAATATGTGATGTATGAAAACGAATTTGATGTGTTCTTCCTGTTTTAGGTATTATTTCAATGAATGTTGTTTGATTTAATCTTTTTTTTACTTTTAGCACTGTAATTGATTTTTTTCCGTATATATCTAATACAACTTTTTTTTTATTTTGATAATTTGTTTTTTTTAATGGGAAAGAAATAATTTTTTTATTTGGAATTAAATTTCCATGAATTAACGCAATATATTTTTTTTTAATTTTTTTTTCACGGAATTTTTCATGCATAATTCTTAACATTGATCTTTTTTTGGATAACATTAAAATTCCTGAAGTATCGCGATCTAATCTGTGAATTAATTCAATGTACCGATATTCTGGTTTTATTAACCTAATCATTTCTATTATTCCTAACTTAATGCCGCTACCTCCATGAACTGCAATGCCACATGGTTTATTGATTATTAATAAATATTTATCTTCATATAATATGCTGGAGATAATATTTTTTTTCATGTATGTAGTTAAAACGGATTTTTTTTTATCTGTTTTTTTATATTGTAAAATATTATTATAAGACAATACATCTCTTTTTTGGAGTTTATAACTTGGATGAACTTTTTTATTATTGATTTGAATATTTCCTATTCTGATTATTTTATATAATAAACTTTTCGGAATTTTATAAAATTGAGTTTTTATAAAATTATCTATTCTTTGGTTACTGTAATTATTATCAATAATTATTATCTTTTTTTGAATCATATTGATTTTTTATGTATTATTTTTTTAATTTTTTTCATCTTTTAATACCTATATTGTATAGAAATTTTAATACATACAAAATATATGATTAAATTAAATATACTCTTTTAATAATACTATGATATCAAATATTGAATTTAAAAAAAAATAATTATATTTTAAAAGTCAAAAAAGGTTATTTTGAATATAGTTTTTTAATAAAAAATATAAAAAATAATACTTGATAAATATTTAATATTTTATTTTTTATATTTTATATTTTATATTTTCAAAAAAAATTTTTTATAAAATCATTTTATTTATATTTTTTTAAAAAATCATTTTTAAAAATATAGATTTTAATATTTTTTTTTATTTTTTTTATTGGAGGAGGAGAGATTCGAACTCTCGGATGAGGAATACTCATCGGCGGTTTTCAAGACCGCTGCCTTCAACCACTCGGCCACCCCTCCTAATTCTTTAAAAATAATTGTATCAATAAATATAATAATATATATTATATACAATGTAAAGTTTTTAATTGAATAAGAATATTATTCTTAAGGTGTGATTTTTTTTTACAAATAAAATATTATTAGACAAAAATTTTAATACATTGTACAATTTAATTGGATGAAATAATTTTGGCGCGTTGACAGATTGGTTATGTAGCGGACTGCAAATCCGTATAATCTGGTTCGACTCCAGAACGCGCCTAATTTTATAATTTTCGTTAAGCCCAGATGGTGAAATAGGTAAACACAAGGGACTTAAAATCCCTCGGCTCTTAACAGCTTTGCGGGTTCGATTCCCGCTCTGGGTATTAAAATTATAGTATTGATTGGTATACTTTGTAATGATTTTTTTGTTTTAAAATTTTGTAGTTTCCAAATTCTTGAAGTAATATTTCTGTACATGATATATTAGAGTGTAATATAATTCTTAATTCACCATTTTTGTGCAAAAAATTAACGGATTGTTTAATTAATTCATGAACTATTTTTAAATTATTCAAATTTCCATAATGAGTGGGTGGATTAGATATAATAAAATTATATTTTTCTTGAACATGAGAAAAAAGATTGCTATAAAAAACATTACCAATTATTTTATTTTCTTTTAAAGAATATCTGCTACATAACAAAGCAGTACTGTTATTATCAATTAATGTTAATTTAATATTACTATTTTTTTTATGTAACATAACAGATAAAATTCCCGAACCAGATCCAACATCTAATACTTTTCCTTGAATACTTTTATTAAAAGTAGAAATTAACAATATACTACCTGGATCTATTTTTTTATATCCAAATACTCCTGGAAGGGTAATAATAATTTGATTATATAAGATATGTTTTTTAAAAAAATTTTTTAGTGCAAAATTTACTTTTTTTTTTTTATAACTTAAATATACAGTACATTTTTTTTTGTATAAAATTTTTTTTATATACATCCATTCATGCATTTTTTTTGTAATACTTTTAATTCCAAATTTATTTTTTCCGATAATTAGAATTTTTTTATTTTTTTGAATTATTGATAATATGTATGTTAACTGAAATATTGATTCAGTTTTATTTTTTATCCAAAAAAATACAATCATATTGCAATTTAAAATATTTTGTTTTTTTGGGAAAATTCGAAAATAAAAGTTATTTTTATTATATTTTTTTATTCTTTTTTCATCATAGCATTTTTGTATATGAAACTTATTTTGATTTTTGTTTAAATAAAAAAAAAATTGTCTTGCATATCTCCTGAAAATAGAATGAAATTTTTATCGGTATTATTTAAATAATTTTTTATTATTATACTTTCTTCATATAATTTATCTTCTTTTTTTTTCATTTAGATTACACTATATATAATATAAATTGTTTTTTTTTTGATTATAAAATATATAATTGTAAATTATATATTTTTTATTATATGTTTAAATTAATATTTTAAAAATATGCTAAAAAATGAACCAATTAAATTTCAAGGTCATGTTTTTACATTTTTAGTACTATATATTAATACTAGTGCTGCACATATTGTAAAACATGAAATCTTAAAAAAAATGAGAATAAAACCATTTTTATTTAAAAATGCTTCAATAATATTGAATATATCTTATTTACAATCTAAAATAAATTGGAAAACAATGAAAACAGCAATTTTATCTACTGGATTAAAAATTGTTGGTATTCTTAATTGTAAAAACAAGATATTGAAAAATTTAATTCTTCAATCTGGTTTGCCTATTTTAAATTATCAAGAACAATATGTAAAAAAGAATAATTGTGCAAAAAATCAATCTTTTTCTTATCAAAATAAGAAAATGCAATCTACAATTATTGATCAACCAGTACGATCTGGTCAAAAAATATTTGTTTGTAAATCAGATTTAATTATTCTTAACCATGTTAATACAGGAGCTGAATTAATTGCTGATGGAAATATACATGTATATGGAGAAATGAGAGGAAGGGTTTTAGCTGGATTTAATGGAGATATTACAAAAAATATTTTTTGTACTAATTTTTTTGCTGAGTTAGTTTCTATTGCAGGAGAATATTTATTAATTGAAAAAATACCTTCTATTTTTTTAGGGAAAAGTGTACATATCTTTCTTAAAGATTATAATTTATCTATTAAACCATTATTTTAAATAATATACATAAATATGGAATACGTATATGACTCGTATTATTACAATTACTTCAGGGAAAGGAGGGGTAGGGAAAACTACTTCTAGTGCAGCAATTGCTACTGGACTTGCCCGACAGGGTAATAAAACAATAGTAATTGATTTTGATATTGGATTACGTAATTTAGATTTAATTATGGGTTGTGAAAGACGTGTTATTTATAATTTAATTAATGTAATTGAAGGAGATGTATCAATTAATCAAGCTATAATAAAAGATAAATATACAGAAAATTTATTTATTCTACCTGCTTCACAAACTAGAAATAAAGATTCATTAACAAAAGAGGGTATTAGTGCTTTATTTAAAGAATTATTAAATATGGAATTTGAATTTATTATTTGTGATTCTCCTGCTGGAATTGAAACAGGGGCATTTATTGCTATGTATTTTGCTGATGAAGCAGTAATTATAGCTAATCCAGAGGTTTCTTCTGTAAGAGATGCAGATCGTATTTTAGGAATTATTGCTTCACAATCTAAGAGAGCTGAAAAGAATTCACTTCCAGTAAAAGAATATTTATTAATTAATCGATATAATCCGATGCGTGTCAATCAAGGAGAGATGCTCAGTATGGAAGATGTAATAGATATTTTGCGTATTCCTTTAATTGGAGTGATTCCAGAAGATTCATCTGTATTAAAATCATCTAATCAAGGAAAATCAGTAATATTAAATTATTCTTCTCATGCTGGGCAAGCATACTGTGATACAGTAGATAGATTATTAGGGAAACAATGCGATTTTAGATTTTTAAAAGAAGAAAAAATAGGTTTTTTTAAAAGATTTTTTTGGAGATAAATAATGTCATTATTAGGTTTTTTTGTATATAAAAAAAAACATACAGCATATATTGCAAAAAAAAGATTACAATTTATGTTTTCTAAAAAAAAAAGAATTGTCCATTCAACTTATTTTGTAAAATTAAAAAAAGAATTATTATCTGTTATTAATCAAAATTCTCAGATGACTGCAAATTTAATTCATGTAACATTTCATCAAAAAACACCGTATAATTTAACTTTAGATTTAAATATTATATCACGAAAATGAAATATTTATATTATATATAAATAATACAAATATAAAATATGAATTTTGTTTAATTTAAAACTTTATAATAGGAAAATTATGAGTGAAAAAATTATTATTTTTGATACATCTCTTCGGGATGGTGAGCAAGCACTACAAGCAAGCTTAAGCGTAAAAGAAAAATTGCAAATTGCAATTGCACTGGAAAGAATGAAAGTTGATGTTATGGAAGTTGGATTTCCAATTTCATCTCCTGGAGATTTTGATTCTGTTCGAGAAATATCAAAAAAAATAAAGAATACTACAATTTGTAGTTTAGCAAGATGTCTCGATAAAGATATTGATGTAGCTGCAGATGCTATGTCCGTTTTAAATAATTTTCGTATACATGTTTTTTTAGGAACATCAAATTTACATATGTATTCTAAATTAAAAAAAAATTTTGATGAAATCGTTGATATGGCAATACGTGGAATAAAACGAGCAAAACGATATACAGATGATGTTGAATTTTCTTGTGAAGATGCAGGTCGAACTTGTTTAGATAACTTATGTGTAATAGTAGAAAAAGCTATTTTAGCTGGTGCTAAAACAATTAACATTCCTGATACTGTAGGTTATACATTACCAAATCAATTTAGTAATATTATTCATACTTTATATCAGAAAGTTCCAAATATAGATCGAGCAATAATATCTGTACACTGTCATGATGATTTAGGTATGGCGGTTGGGAATTCAATTTCAGCTATTGCAGCAGGAGCGAGACAAATTGAAGGTACAATTAACGGTATTGGTGAACGAGCAGGAAATGCTGCTTTGGAAGAAGTAATTATGGCGATTGCTGTTAAAAAAGACATACTTAAAGTACATACTACAATTGAAAAAAAAGAAATATATCGTGTTAGTAAAATAATTAGCCAAATTTGTAATATCTCTGTTCCTCCGAATAAAGCAATTGTCGGTAGTAATGCTTTTGCCCATTCTTCTGGTATTCACCAAGACGGTATTTTAAAAAATAGAGAGAATTATGAAATAATTTCACCAAAAACCATTGGTTTACAAGAAGTGAAATTAAATTTAACTTCCCGTTCCGGTAGGGCTGCAGTACGACATCGAATGCAACAAATGGGATATAAAAATAGTGAATATAATATCGATGAATTATATGCATCGTTTTTAAAATTAGCAGATAAGAAAGGTCAGGTTTTTGATTATGATTTAGAAGCATTGGCATTTATCAATAATCAACAAGAAAACCCAGAATATTTTATTTTAGATCATTTTCATGTAAAATCCAGTTCTAGTGGTTTTTCAACTGCATCAGTATCTTTAATATGTGGGAAAAATACAATTACTAAATTTTCTACTACGAGTAACGGACCGGTAGATGCAGTATATCAAGCATTACATAAAATATCTGGTTACTCTATGTTATTGCAAAAATTCCAATTATTTGCTAAAGGGAAGGGGAAAGATGCATTGGGGCAAGTGGATATTATAGTTGAATATAAAAATAGAAAATTTCATGGAATAGGATTAGCAACGGATATTATTGAATCTTCTGTCAAAGCAATGATAAATGTCTTAAATAATATTTGGAGAGCAAACCAAGTAATTTTACAATTAAATAAATTTTCGAAAGAAAAATAAAATAATAATTACAATTTAATATAACATACTTTAATTAACTATATAATTATATAATATATGAAAAAAACATTTAATTTAGCTGTACTCCCCGGTGATGGAATTGGTCCAGAAGTCATGCGAGAAGGATATAAAATTTTAAATATTTTAAAAAAAAAATGTTTTATAAATTTTAATATACATGAATATGATATTGGAGGCATAGCAATAGATAAATTTGGATCTGCATTGCCTAAAAGTACATTATTAGGATGTGAAAGATCAAATGCAATTCTATTAGGTTCGGTGGGTGGGCCAAAATGGAAACATTTTCCAGATGATGAACAACCAGAAAGAGGAGCGTTACTTCCATTACGAAAATATTTTAATTTATTTGCAAATATTCGACCTTCTGTTTTATATTCAGAATTAAAAAGTTTATCTCCATTACGTCATACAGTTATTCATTCTGATATAAATATATTATGTATACGTGAATTAACTGGGGGAATATATTTTGGAAAATCGGGTCGAAAATATAATAAAAATAATAAAAAATATGCCTTTGATACTGAAAAATATTATGAATCTGAAATAGAAAGAATAGCACATTTAGCTTTTCGAATTGCAAATACAAGAAAAAAAAAAATTGTTTCTATAGACAAAGCAAATGTATTATCAAGTTCTAAGTTATGGAGAGAAGTCGTTGATAACGTTTCCAAATTATATCCTCATATAGAAGTATCACATCTATATATCGATAATGCAGTTATGCAAATTATTAAAAATCCTAGTCAATTCGATATTATTTTATGTTCAAATTTATTCGGTGATATTATATCTGATGAATGTGCAGCAATTACTGGTTCGATTGGGATGTTAGCTTCTGCTAGTTTAAATGAAAAAAATTTTGGTTTATATGAACCAGCTGGTGGTTCAGCTCCAGATATTCAAGGTAAAAATATTGCTAATCCAATTGCACAAATTTTATCTATTGCATTACTATTGCGTTATAGTATGGGTTTATTTGAATTATCTGATGCAATATATGAATCTGTAAAAAAAACATTAAAAATGGGTTATAGAACATTTGATATTATTGATAACCAAAATGATTATATCACAACTTCACATATGGGAGATATAATCTCTAATACACTTATTAAAGAGATATAAATATGGGAAAAACATTATATGAAAAAATATATGATCAACATGTAATACATCAAGATACAATAGATGCATCCATTTTGTATGTTGATTTACATTTAATTCATGAAGTAACATCACCTCAAGCATTTCATGCTATTCGATTTAATAACAGATCTATTCGTTGTCCAAATAAAACTTTTGCAACTATGGACCATAATGTTTCAACTAAAACAAATGATATAAATAATTTAAATCAATTTTCAAAAATTCAAATACAAACATTGCTTAAAAACTGTCAAGAATTTAATATTCCTGTATATGATTTACATCATCCTAATCAGGGTATTGTACATGTTATTGGTCCAGAACAGGGCATGACACTACCAGGAATGGTAATTGTTTGTGGAGATTCTCATACTTCAACACATGGTGCATTTGGTGCATTAGCTTTTGGTATTGGAACATCAGAAGTAGAACATGTTTTTGCAACACAGACAATTAAACAAAAACGTTATAAAACAATGAAAATTCATCTTTGTGGTAAATTAAAAAAAGGAATAGATGCAAAAGATATAATATTATTTGTCATTAAAACTGTTGGAGTAGAAGGTGGTACAGGATATGTTGTAGAATTTTGCGGAGAGGTAATATCCCAATTAAGCATGGAAGGTCGTATGACGTTGTGCAATATGGCAATTGAAATGGGAGCAAAATCTGGAATTATTGCACCAGATGATATTACATTTGATTATTTAAAAAATAAGAGATATTCCCCAAAAAGTAATAATTGGGATATTGCAATGAAATATTGGAAAAATTTACAATCAGATATTGATGCTCAATTCGATAAAACAATATATATTAATATCGATTCTCTTTCTCCTCAAGTAACATGGGGAACAAATCCTAGTCAAGTGATATCGATTAATGAACCAATTCCATATCTTGATAAGTTAAATAATAAATTATATTATGAAACATCAAAAAAATCATTATTATATATGGGTTTAAAATCCGGTATGTTGTTAACAGATATAAAAGTTAATAAAGTATTTATTGGATCATGTACGAACTCAAGAATAGAAGATTTAAGAACAGCTGCTCGAGTTATAAAAAATAAACATATTCATCATCAAGTTCAAGCCATTGTTGTTCCTGGATCAAAAGTAGTGAAAGAACAAGCTGAACAAGAAGGATTAGATAAAATATTTATTAATTCTGGATTTGAATGGAGATTACCAGGTTGTTCTATGTGTTTAGGTATGAATGATGATCAATTACATGCAGAAGATCGATGCGCATCAACTAGTAATCGTAATTTTGAAAATAGACAAGGACGTGGAACTAGAACGCATTTAGTAAGTCCAGCCATGGCTGCAGCAGCAGCACTATGTGGAAAATTTCAAGATGTTAGGAATTTATTATAATTTATTTTATATCGAGGTATACATTGAAGAAGTTTATTAATCATACTGGTATAATTGTTCCATTAGATATATCTAATGTTGATACAGATGCTATTATTCCCAAGCAATTTTTACATACAGTGAATCGTACTGGTTTTTCAGAAAGCTTATTTTATAATTGGAGATTTATAAAAGGAGATAAAAAACAAGTAAATAAAAGTTTTGTATTAAATAAAATTTGTTATCAGTCTGCTAGTATATTAATTACACGTAATAATTTTGGTTGTGGTTCATCCAGAGAACATGCTGTATGGGCTTTATTAGATTATGGATTTAAAGTAATTATTTCCTCTAAATTTGCTGATATTTTTTATAATAATAGTTTTAATAATCATTTATTATTAATTACATTATCTGAAAATTTCATCAATGAAATTTTTAATATAATTTTTAATCAACCTGGGATTCAGGCAACAGTAAATTTACTTGACAATTCTTTAGTAATTGAAAATAAAAAATATGATTTTTTTGTTGATGATTTTTACCGAAAATGTTTATTAAATGGGGTAGATAATATTGATTTAACGTTGCGAAATATTAATAAAATTAAAAAATATGAAAAAAGAATACCTAATTTTTTTTTAAATATAAAATAATTAATATATTTTTAATAAACTACATGTACTTTATTTTTTTAAAGTGTGTAGTTTTATTATTTTATAAAATTATTTTAAATTATTTAAATAATTTAATTGAATATTGTCATTTAATAAATTATTTTTATTTTTTTTATCTATTTTTGTTAAGTTAATTAAATTCTTCATGTTAATTTTTTTAATTTCAATAGTATATAAATATTGTTTTTTATTTTTTTTTAAAAAATTTTTTCCAAAAATTGCAATATATTTTTTTTTTTTTAATGTATTATTTTCTTCACATATTTGTTTTATACTAGATAATTTTAAATTTTTAATATAATATCGTTTATTATATATTCTATCAGAATCAGCACAATATAAATTTTTATCATTAATATAAATATATATAGATATTTTTTTTATTTTATATTTTTCCCATATTTGATCAGCTAAAATATCAAACGTAGAAATACCAACAATTGGAATGTTATATGGTATTGATAATCCCTGGGCAACATTTGCTCCAATTCTTAATCCTGTAAAATTTCCTGGCCCATTCACAAAAGATATAATATTTAAATCGTTTATTTTAATATTTTTTTTTTTTAAAATATCTTTAATTAATTGTAAGATATTTTTTTCATGATTATAATCACTCATTTTGGTATTTTCAAAAAAACAGTTATTATGAAATAATCCAACAGAGGTATCATAAAATGCAGTATTGATAGATAAAATTGTTGTATTAACTTTATTTTCTATTTTCATATTTATTAAAATCATTCCATAAATTTATTTTTTTGTAATACGTACAAGATCAATATGATACTTTGTTACTGAAATAATATTAAATTGTAACGGAAATATATCGATTATTTCTCCATTTTTCGGTATTTCTCCATGTTGATCAATTAATAAACCTGATAATGAAGAATAATTTTTTTTTTTATTTAAAAGCTCTTTAATTTTTAATGTTTGAAAAACAGTATGTAAATCCGTACTACCCTTTACCAACCAACTGTTTTTTTCGATTGTGATTTCTGGAGTTTCATCAGCATCTGGAAATTCTCCTGCAATTGCTTCCAATACGTCTAATGGTGTAATTAATCCTTGTACTGTACCAAATTCGTTGTGAATAATAATACAATTTCCTTTAGCTTGTCTTAATATAGAAATTAAGTTCATAGTATCCAGTGTATCTAATACTATAATTGGTGGATTTTTAGAAGCAAAATTTGTAATATCATGATTATGATCATTATTACTTAAATATATTAGTAATTCTTTAGCTTGTACAACTCCAATTATTTCATCTAATTCTCCTTTACATACTGGGAATAAATTATGTGGAGTTTCTAACAATTTTTTTTTGATCTGTAAAATATTATGTTTTGTATTAATCCAAGAAATGTTTCTTCGTGGAGTCATCATACTACGAATAGAACGGCTTGATAAAGTTAAAACACTATTAATCATGTATTTTTCTTCATCTTGAAAATTTTCTTTATAAGAATATATATTTTGTTTTAAGGTATTATTATGGATTTGTAAATTTTTTTCAATTTTATTTGTTTTTTTATAGTATTTTTTATCGATTAATCTAAATATAATCTCGGTTACTCTTTGTCGCATTGGTTTTTTAGATTCATATTTAATAACATTATGTAGTGCAATTTGGTTAAATAATTCTATTAATATTGAGAACCCAATGGCAAAATATATATACCCTTTAGGAATATATAAACCAAAAGATTCAGCAACTAAATTTATTCCAATAATTAATAAAAAGCTTAAACAGAGCACAACAATTGTTTTGTGTAAATTAATAAAATTAATTAATGGTTTTGAAGCAATCAACATTAAAACAGTAGATATTATTACTGCACACATCATAATAAATAATTTGTTTACCATACCTACAGCTGTAATAACAGAATCTAAAGAAAAAATTACATCTAATACAACAATTTGTAGAACAATAATCCAAAATCCAGAATAGTTTTTATTATTTTGATGATTTTCTGATCTTCCTTCTAATTTTTCATGTAATTCAATTGTTGTTTTAAATAACAAAAATAATCCACCAAATAATAAAATTAAATCATTTCCAGATAAATTAAAATATTTATTATTAAAAATAGGATTCGTGAATGTGATAATCCAAGAAATTAGTAATAATAAAATTAATCGCATAGTTAAAGATAGCCCTAAACCAATTAGTCGGGCTTTATCTCTTTCTTTAGGAGGTAGTTTTCCAGCTAATATAGCAATAAAAATTACATTATCAATACCTAAAACAATTTCCAATAAAATTAAAGTTAATAATCCAACCCACATTGTTGGATTTAACAAAAAAAACATTTTATACTCCGTTAATAGTATATTATTTATATTGTACTAATTTTTTTAAATATTTATATGTATAATTTTTTATGCAATGCATCAATTCTATCCTGTACTGGAGGATGTGAAGCAAATAAATTATAAAATGATTTAGATTGCCCGCGAATACAATATGTTTTAATATCTTCTGATGGTTGCGGTTCAGTAAGTTGTTTAAATTTTACTAATAAAGAAATCATTTTATTCCATCCAATACGTTTTGCAGCATCTGCATCGGCTCTAAATTCTCTATATCTTGAAAAAGACATGACAATTAAACTAGCTAACATACCAAAAACAGCTTGTAAAATCATAGAAACAACATAATTTATTAAAAATCCATATGAACGAACATAATTTGATTGTCTATTTTTATATAACATTTGCATAACCATTCTAGAAGTAAAATTTGATACAAAAAAAACAAATGTATTTATTATACCTTGTATTAATGCTAACGTTACCATATCTCCATTCATAATATGACTAAATTCATGAGAAATTACTGCTTGGAGATTTTCTTTATTCATGCTTTCAATTAAACCAGTAGATAAAGCAATTAAAGAACTATTTTGACTGTATCCACTTGCAAATGCATTGACTGAATTTGATTTATAAATTGCCACTTCTGGTGTTTTAATACCTAATTGACTTGCTTGATATCGTATAACATCTAGAATCCAAGCTTCAGTTTTATTTCTAGGGTGGCTAATAATTTTCCCATTTACAGATCGTAATGTAGACCATTTAGATAATAATAATGAAGTAATTGACCCACTAAAACCAACAATAGAAGACAAAATCATTAACGCCCTGATACTGTTAGATTCCATTCCTGTCAAAAATAATACTGTTCCAAACATAAACATTACAGACAAATTCGTGAGTAAAAATAGAATTACTCGTATCATTTTATTACACCTTCATGATTTACAATGGATTTATTATAATATATTTTTATTATATAATAAATAAATATTTAATGTTTTATTTTTTCATGAGAATATGATTACATTATATGATTATATAATATTTTAAGAAAATTATACATCATATTCATCATTGAATTTAATATCTTTGATTCCAGACTTATACAGGATTAATGGTGTATTATTAATTTTCCAAGATTGGATAATGGAATCAATCCATTTCCATGAAATCTCAATTTCTTTTTTTGATATAAATAAAGATTGATCATTATTCATTATTTCTAAAAACAGTCTTTCATATGCATCGGGAATATTTTCTTTTAAAATATCACAATAATTGAAATATAAATTTGATTTTTTAGTATTATATTTAGAACTAATTTCAGGATTTTTATTAAAAAATTGTATAGTAATTCCTTCGTTTGGTTGTAGTTGAATGATTAATTTGTTTTGATGTTTATAATTTTGAAATAAATTATAAGGCAATTGTTTAAAACAAATAACAATTTTAGATGTCTTTTCAAACATTCTTTTCCCGGTTTTTAAATAAATTGGTACATTTTTCCATGTTTCGTTATCTATAAATGTTTTTATTGCGACAAAAGTTTCAGTTTGACTATTTATTTCTGAAAATAATTCTTTTGTATAAGATGGCACACATTGATTATCAATAATACCACTATTATATTGCCCTCGAATAGTATTTGTATTAATAGTTTTTAAATTTATTTTTCGTAATGATTTTAGTAGTTTTATTTTTTCAGATTGAATATTTGTTGCATCTAAACTTTTAGGAATAGACATAGTAAGAAGGCTTAAAATTTGCAATAAGTGGTTTTGAACCATATCTCTAGTTTGTCCAATACTATTGAAATATTTCCATCGTCCTTCAATTCCTATTTTTTCAGAAACAAAAATTTTAATATATTTAATATAATTGTGATTCCATTGATAATAGAAAATAGGATTAGAAAACCTTAAAATAAGTAAATTTAATACAGTTTCTTTCCCAAGATAATGATCAATTCTAAAAATTTGGTTTTCTTGAAAATATAAATTTAATTGATTATTAATTTTTTGAGATGATTTAAATGATGTTCCTATTGGTTTTTCGACAACAATCCTATTAGGATAATAATGTAATTTTATTTCTCCAATACCCTTACAGATATTTCCGAAAGTATGTGGTGGAACAGCAAAATAGTATATTTTTGTATTATTATTTTGTATAAGTACTTTTTTTAATGTATAAAAATGACTAATATTTGTTACATCTAAATTACAAAATAATAATTTAGATTGAAATTTTTTCCATATCTGCATGTCAATAGGATTAATACAAAAATTTTTTAATGTATTAAAAGTATATTCAATATATTTTTCATTACTCCAATGTGCTCTTCCTACTCCAATAATACGAGTATTTTTATGAAGTAATGATTTTTTTTCTAGTTCATATAATGCTGGTATTAATTTACGACCAGATAAATCTCCTTTTGCTCCAAATAATATTAAATCATATTGTTGCAAAAAAAATTTTTTCACGTTATCCTCGATATTTTTATAATTCTTATTAATTATATTATCAATTTTTTTTTAAAATATTAAAAAATTATTTTATATGTTTAATTTGATAAATTAATATATATTTTTTGTAAAATATTTTATATAATTAAAAATTATATAAAATATTTTTAATTAAAACTTTAATATTTATAAAATATTTCATAACGGTTAAAAACATGAATGATACAAGATCAAGAAGAACAAAAATAGTTATTACATTAGGTCCATCAACAGATGAAAATGATAATCTTGAAAAATCAATATTAGCAGGAGCTAATGTTTTACGATTAAATTTTTCACATGGAACCCAAGAAGAACATGAAAGCAGAGCATATCATGCTTTTCAAATAATGAAAAAAATTGGTTATAATGTAGCAATTTTAGGAGATTTACAAGGTCCAAAAATTCGAATCGCAAATTTTGAAAATAATTATATTTTTTTAATACCAGGGAATATCTTTACATTAGATATTGATTTTAAAAATAAATATGGAAATGAAAAAATAGTTGGAGTGGACTATAAACAATTAGTTTTAGATTTAAAAATTAATGATATTTTATTATTGGATGATGGAAAAATCAAGTTAAAAGTAATTGATATTAATTTAACACAAGTAATCACGAAAGTAGTTATTGGAGGTAAATTGTCTAATAATAAAGGAATTAATAAATCTGGAGGAGGTTTGTCGGCAAGTTCATTAACATCAAAAGATAAAAAAGATATTATTATTGCTGCTAATATTGGAGTAGATTATTTATCAGTTTCATTTCCAAGACATCCACGAGATTTGATGATGGCTAGAGAATTAACATATGCAGCAGGAAATAATGCAAAAATAATAGCAAAAATAGAAAGAGCAGAAGTAGTTTCTGATATAGATATTATGAAACGTATGATTTTAGAAGCGGATGCTATTATGGTTGCAAGAGGAGATTTAGGAGTTGAAATTGGTGATTCAGAATTAGCTGGGGTACAAAAAAAACTTATTAAATATGCTCGTACATTAAACAGAACGGTAATTACAGCAACTCAAATGATGGAGTCTATGGTAAATAACCCTGTTCCAACAAGAGCAGAAGTTATGGATGTTGCTAATGCAGTACTAGATGGAACAGATGCAGTTATGTTATCTGCAGAAACAGCTACTGGAAAATATCCATCAGAAACAGTACAACATATGTCTGATATATGTAAAGGTGCAGAAAAAATTCCTAGTATTAATGTATCTAAACACAGATTAAATGTAAAATTTGATGATATTGAAGAAACTGTAACAATGTCTGCTATGTACGCTGCTAATCATTTAATTGGTGTTAGTGCAATTATTACATTAACTGAATCTGGTCACAGTGCCTTATTAACTTCAAGAATTAGTTCAGGATTACCTATTTTTGCATTATCAAAACATTCCAATGTATTAAACTTAGTTTCCTTATACAGAGGAGTAATACCTATTTATTTTAATAGTCCAAATAAAGGATTAAAAGTAGCAAATGATGCAATTTTTTTACTCGTAAAAAAAAATATTTTAAAATCTGGAGATATTATTGTAATTACACAAGGAGATATTATGGGTCAAGCAGGTCAAACTAACTTGCAAAGAATTTTGACAGTACAATAAATATATTTAATGATTACAATCAATAATATTAATTTTATTTTATATCAAGATAGATAAAAAAAATTTATCTGGTTCTATATTTTTATGTATATTTTATGAAAAAAATTATTGAAATTAAAAAATTATCCTTTGAGATTAATAAAAAAGAAATTTTATCCAATGTATCTTTTACACTGATGGAAAATAAAATTATCACTCTTATTGGTCCTAACGGAGCTGGAAAATCAACATTAGTAAAAATATTAATTGGTTTACTAAAACCATATCAGGGGAAAATTATCAGTAAACCCAATTTGGTTATTGGATATGTTCCTCAAAAGTTTAAATTTAATGAAAATTTTCCAATTTCAGTATATCGATTTATGCAATTGTTTTATAAAACAAATAAAATAGAGATTATGAAAAATTTAGATCGAGTCAAAGCACAACATTTAATAAATCAACCGATAGGAACATTGTCAGGAGGAGAATTACAAAGAATATTATTAGCGAGAACATTATCATGTTCTCCTGGACTGTTAGTTTTAGATGAACCTACACAAGGAGTAGATATTAGCGGACAAATTTTTTTGTATCAATTACTTCATGAATTAAAAAAAGAATTAAAATGTTCAATATTACTTGTTTCACATGATTTAAACTTGGTGATGAAAAAAACAGACGAGGTAATTTGTTTAAATAAACATATTTGTTGTTCTGGCACCCCTATGTCTATTACGAAAAATTGTGAATTTGTCTCTTTGTTTGGATCACATGCATTACAAGAATTAACTATATATCAGCACGAACATGATCATATACATATTTTTTAATCAATTTTATATATAACATTTATGTTAAATTTTTTTTTCAATTATCATAGTAATATTTTTTTTGGATGGATAGCAGGAATATTTTTATCCTTGATATGTGGTCCGTTAGGATCTTTTATGATTTGGCGTAGAATGTCTGCATTTGGTAATACTTTATCACATGCTTCTTTGTTGGGTTTATCTTTATCATTTTTATTACATACAAATATATTTTTAACGGTATTATTTTTTTTAATTTTTTTAACAATATTAATTGCATATATAGAAAATTTTTCAACACTTTCTTTAGATACAATTTTTGCAGTTATGACATATGGATCGTTATCATTAGGAATGATTATATTACATATTATTAAGAAAAACGAACAGTCAAATTTAACAAAATATTTATTTGGAGATTTATTAAAATTAAACGTATGTGATTTATTTTCCATTATAGCAATTAGTATTATTACAATACTGATTATCATAATTTATTGGGATGATATGATTGGAATGATTATAAATGCAGAAATAGCCAAAATTAGTGGAATTAATATTTTAAAAATGAGATTAATTTTGATGTTATTGACAGCAATTTTGATCGCTATATCAACCAAATTAATTGGCGCATTGTTAATAACAGCATTATTAATTATTCCCCCTGCAATTACACAAAAATTTGCTTCATCACCAGAAATGATGGTTTTTTTTTCTATCATAATTAATTTCACATTTATTACATTAGGAATAATGATATCAATATTTTACAATATTCCGATTAGTCCATTAATTATATGTTTAGAGTCTATATTATTTTTTATCAGTATAATAATATAAATAAATTTAAGAAATTATATATAATTAAACAAGATAATTATCATTTTTTTTATTATAAAACTGTAATATTAAATTAATATATAAATTTATTAGGAGCATTAGACATTAAACAAGTTGCAGTATTTGTTTTTGGAAATGCAATTACATCTTTAATATTTGTACTATTTGTTAATAACATGATAATTCTATCTAAACCTAAAGCAATGCCGGCATGTGGAGGAGTACCGTATTCTAATGCATTAATAAAAAAATTTAATGCATCCATATTACTGGAATATGTTAAATTTAATATTTCGAATATTGTTTTTTGCATTAAAACATCATGAATTCTTACTGAACCTCCTCCTATTTCGTACCCATTCATTACTAAATCATAAGAATTTGATAAAACAGAACTTGGATTATTTTTTAAATCTGTAATATTGCAATTTTTTGGAGCTGTGAATGGATGATGTATTGCTGAAAAACTTCCATCTTTATTTTTTTTAAACATCGGAAAATCTATAATCCATGTTGGTTTCCATATTTTTTGAATTAAATTTGTATCATATCCTATTTTTTCTCTTAAAATATTACATAATTTATTTATTGTATTATATTCTCCTGATATTATAAGAATAATATCTCCATTTTTTGCATTTGTTCGATGAACAATTTCATTAATTGTTTTTGCATTCAATAAATTTTTTATATTAATAATTTTATATTTTTTTAAAGAGATATCTTGTATATATATATATATATATAAAATATCGTTATTTTTTTGAATAATATGATTATAAGATTGAATGTTATGATCCTTTAGTTTGATAATACCATTTTTAATTAATAAAGTTGTTGTTCTAATCTTTATGTCATAATTTTGAATATTATTATAATTAAAATATTTAAAAAAGGAATGAGGTAAGTCGATTAATTCCATAGGATTACGTAAATCAGGTTTATCTGAACCATATTTTTTTATTGATTCAGAAAATGATAAAACTGAAAATTTTTTTAATGAAATATTTAAAAAATTTTTCCATATTTCTGTAATTAATTTTTCTGTAATTTCCATTATTTTGATTTCATTTACAAAAGATACTTCAAAATCAACTTGTGTAAATTCTGGTTGTCGATCTGAACGTAAATCTTCATCTCGAAAACATTTAACAATTTGATAATATCGATCAAATCCTGCAATCATTAATAATTGTTTAAATAGTTGCGGTGATTGTGATAATGCATAATATTTTTTTTTATGTAATCGACTTTCGATTAAATAATCTTTTGCTCCTGAAGGAGTTGATTTAGTTAAAATCGGTGTTTCTATATTTAAAAAATTGTTTTTATGCATATATTGATGAATATAATAAGTAATTTCATGTCTTATTTTAAATTTTTGCAACATATTTAAACAGCGTAAATCCAAATATCGATATTTTAACTTGATTACATCTTCATAAATATTATTAAAATCTATTGGTAGTTTTTTTGATACATTAAAAATTTTTAATTTTTTTGCTACAATTTCTAACAATCCAGTATTTAATTTTTTATTTTCATTTTTTTTGGATCTAGATTGTACAACACCAACAATTTGAATACAAAATTCATTTTTTAGTTGCATAGCTTTTTTAAAAACAGATGAATTTTTAGAATGAAAAAATATTTGAATAATTCCTGAACAGTCGCGTAAATCAACAAAAATAAAATTACCAAAATTTCTTACTCGATTGACCCATCCACATAATATAACAGTTGTATTAATGTCAGTGATGCTAATATGATTACAATATTTTGTTCGCATATAATTTTGACCTTGGTATTAAAAGTAAATTTTATCGACTACGAAAAATAATTCTTCCTTTAGTTAAATCGTATGGAGTTAATTCCACTGTTACTTTATCACCAGTTAAAATTCTAATGTAATTTTTTCTCATTTTTCCAGATATATGAGCTGTTATAATATGACCATTTTCTAATTCTACTTTAAACATAGTATTTGGCAAGGTATCTATTATATTTCCTTGCATTTCAATGTTATTTTCTTTCATTACAATTATATCCTTAAAATATATTGTTAAATATTAATGATATTTAATGAATTTAAATATTTTTCTGCATCTAATGCCGCCATACATCCACTTCCTGCAGAAGTAATAGCTTGTTTATATATGTTATCTGTTACATCTCCAGCAGCAAATACATTTGGTATATTTGTTTGTGTATTAAAACCATTGTATTTCTTTTGAATTTGAATATATCCATTTTTCATATTTAAAATATTTTTGAATATCTTAGTATTTGGCATGCTTCCAATAGCAATAAATAATGCTTTTACAAAAACTATTTTTTTATTTTCAGTATAATTTTTAGTATGAGTAATCTCAATAGAATTTATTTCTAGTTTTTTGCCTATGATATTACTAACAACATAATCAAGGTGTAAAACGACTTTTCCTAAATTAATTTTATTTTTTAATTTTTCAATTAAAATTTTTTCTGCAGTAAATTGTTTTCTTCTATGTATTAAATGTACTTGAGAAGCAATATTGGACAAATATAATACTTCTTCTATCGCTGTATTTCCTCCTCCAACAACAGCTACGTCATGATTTTTATAAAAAAAACCATCGCAAGTTGCACAAGTTGATATTCCTTTACCAAGAAATTTTTTTTCTGATTTTAAATTCAGATATTTAGGAGAGGAACCAGTGGCAATAATAACAGTATGACTATAATATTTATGAAATTCGCAAAAAACTACTAAAATTTTATTAGAAAAATCTACTTTTATTACTTGATCGTGAACAATTTTTGTATTTAATATTTTTACATGTTTTTCCATATCATTCATTAATTCTATTCCAGTAGTTTTTTTAAATCTTCCAGGCCAATTTTCAATTTGATTTGTATTAATTAATTGTCCTCCTTTTTGTAAACCAGTAATTAATATAGGTTGTAAATTTGCTCTTGCTGCATAAATAGCTGCTGTATATCCTGCTGGTCCAGATCCAATAATTATTAATTTATGGAATTTATTTTCATTATTTTTATGCATTTTTTTCTTTTTTATAATAAATTTTTTAACAATCTCTTCATGTGTAAATATTTTACCATGATCATCATTATTAAAATAGTAAATAATAATTATACAATAAATAAATTTTTATGTTATAGTAATATTATTCGTTTAAAATTATAATATATTATGATTGATCCATATTCATTACGAAATAATATTGAAGATATTGCTATACTTTTTAAAAAACGTGGATTTTTTTTAGATATTAAAAAAATAAAATTGCTTGAAAAAAAAAGAAAAAATTTACAATTAATTGTCGAAAATTTTAGATCTAAATATAAAAAAATATCTAAATTAATTTATAAAGAAAAAAAAAATCAATTGACTGTTGATAATTTAAAAAAGCAAGTAAAAGAAATAAAAAAAAATTTATTAAACCAAGAAATTGAATTTCAAAAAGTAAAAAAAAAAATAAATTTATTTTTTTCCATGTTGCCAAACATACCAGATAAAAATGTACCAATTGGTCGTTCTTATCATGATAATAAAATTATAAAGTATTGGGGTAAAATTAAAAATTATTCTTTTTCTGCACTAGATCACGTTTCATTAGGAAAAAAAATAAATGGATTTGATTGGTTTACTGCTAGTAATATGTCTGGAGCTCGATTCGTAATTATCAAAGATCAATTATCTCTTTTATATCGTGCATTAGGACAATTTATGCTAGATATACATACTATGCAACATGGATATAAAGAAATACATGTTCCATATTTAGTTAATAATGATAGTATGTATGGTGCTGGACAACTACCAAAATTTCAAAAAGAATTGTTTTACGTATCTACAAAAAATAATATAAAAAAAAAATATATTTTAATACCCACTGCGGAAGTACCATTAACAAATTTATTTAGAAACGCAATTCTTCAAGAAGACGATCTTCCTATTATGTTAGTTGCTCAATCCCCTTGTTTTAGAGCAGAAAGTTTATCTTATGGGAAAGATACGAAAGGGCTGATTCGTATGCATCAATTTGATAAAGTAGAACTTTTCCAAATTACTCACCCTAAAGATTCTATGTTGCATTTAGAAAAACTTACTTCGCATGCAGAAAAAATATTAAAATTATTAAAATTGCCATATAGAAAATTATTATTATGTACAGGAGATATGGGATTTGCTGCTACAAAAACATATGATTTAGAGGTATGGTTTCCTTCTTGTAATTGTTATAAAGAAATATCTTCTTGTTCAAATATGTCAGATTTTCAAACACGTAGAATTAATGCAAAATATTTTCAAAAAAATAAGAAAAAAAAATATTTTTTACATACAATAAATGGTTCTGGATTAGCAATTGGTAGAACATTAGCTGCTATTTTAGAAAATTATCAATGTAATGATGGAAAAATAGAAATACCAGAAATCTTAAGTAAAAAATATATGAATGGTATAAAATTCATTACATAAAAAATAACTAAATAACAATTTTACTATATAATTAATAACATGAATATGAAAAAAATAATATATAATTTTAGTGCTGGACCTGCAATGTTACCAAAAATAGTTTTACGAGATATTCAAAAAAATTTTTTAAATTGGAACAATATCGGATCATCAATTATTGAAATTAGTCATCGAAGTCAAGATTTTTATCCAATAATACAAAAGTCTGAAAAATATTTAAGAGAATTATTAAATATTTCACAAGAATATGCAATATTATTTTGTCCAGGTGGTGCAAGAGGTCAATTTTCTGCAATTCCTATGAATATTATAAAAAAATTTAATTGTGCGGATTATATTAATAGTGGTTATTGGTCTTATCAGGCTATGCTTGAAGGGAAAAAATATTGTTCTGTTAATTGTATTAATATTAAACAAGAAAATGAAATAATCTCTCTTTTAAATATGAAAGATTGGGAATTAAATCATCGTACAGATTATCTACATTATTGTCCTAATGAAACAATAGAAGGTATTGCAATACATGAAGAACCAATTTTTGAAGATAAAATTATTGTTGGAGATTTCTCTTCTTGTTTACTATCAAAAAAAATTGATGTTAATAAATATGATTTAATTTATGCAAGTGCTCAAAAAAATATTGGACCTTCTGGTATCACTGTTATAATTATTAAAAAAAAAATATTAAATAAAAATCATGCATATTTACCATCAATACTTGATTATAAAAAAATATTAGAAAATCAATCTATGTTTAACACTCCAGTAACATTTTCTTGGTATGTTATTTCATTAGTTTTAAAATGGATGAAAGATTTAGGTGGAATATCTTATTTTGAAAAATTAAATATAAAAAAATCAAATTTATTATATAAAACTATTGATAGTAGTAGTTTTTATATCAATAAAATCCATAAAAAAAATCGATCTAATATGAATATAACATTTCATTTATCTAATTCAAAATTAGATAAAATATTTATAAAACAATCTGAACAACAAGGATTAAAATTTTTAAAAGGACATAAATTTTTAGGAGGTTTGCGTGCATCTATTTATAATGCTATGCCTATAACAGGAGTAAAAAAACTTATTAAATTTATGAAAGAATTTGAAAAAAATTTCGGTTAAATTAATCTTTCATATATAATATAATTATATTTTATATAAGACATTTATATTAAATATAAGGTATTTTTTATGTATAATAAATTAGTTCTAAATCCAATTTCTTCGATCAATGGAAATATATATTTACCAGGATCAAAAAGCATCTCAAATCGAGTATTATTAATATCAGCAATATCAAACGGAACAATATGTATAAAAAACTTATTAAGTAGTGATGATGTTAATCATATGTTACAAGCATTAAAAACACTTGGTATTAGATATCAATTCACTGATCGTACTACTTGTATTGTATATGGATCAGGAAATAAATTTAACTTTTCACCTGAAACATATTTATTTTTAGGAAATGCAGGTACTGCAGTAAGACCATTAACTGCTATTTTATCTTTACAAAAAAGTAATGTTATTATTACCGGTGATAAAAGAATGAAAGAACGACCTATACAAAATTTAGTTGATTCTTTAAAACAGGGAGGAGGTAAATTTAGATATTTAAAAAATGAAAATTATTTACCTATAAAAATTAAAGGAGGTTTTATTGGAGGAAATATTGTGATTCAAGGTAACATATCTAGTCAATTTTTAACTTCTATATTAATAGCAGCGCCACTAGCACAATTAAATTCAAAAATTGTTATTCAAGGAGAACTAGTTTCTAAGCCATATATTGATATGACATTGAAAATTATGCAACAATTTGGAATAAAAATATATCATAAGAATTATAAATATTTTTATATTAATGGAAATCAAAAATATCAATCTCCTACAGAATATATCATTGAAGGAGATGCGTCTTCAGCAACATATTTTCTTGCTGCTGCTGCTATTAAAGGTCCTCAGGTTCGTGTTATAGGGATTGATAAAAATAGCATACAAGGAGATATTCAATTTGTAAGTGTTTTAGAAAAAATGGGCGCAAAAATCATATATGGAAAAAATTTTATACAATGCATGAAAAATGTTTTAACAGGAATAGAATTAGATGCGAATCATATACCAGATGCAGCGATGACTATTGCCATGCTAGCATTATTTGCAAATGGCAGAACAATAATTAAAAATATATATAATTGGCGTGTAAAAGAAACAAATAGATTGGAAGCAATGTCGGCAGAATTAAAAAAAATTGGTGCAAATGTATCAATTGGAAAAGATTTTATAAATATTACTCCACCTAAAAAATTTTTACATGCAGAAATCGAAACTTATAATGATCATAGAATGGCAATGTGTTTTTCTTTAATTGCTTTATCTGGACAGTATGTTACTATTTTAAATCCACAATGTGTATCTAAAACTTTTCCGAATTATTTTTCTGAATTTCAAAAAATCAGTACTATATCATATATAAAATAATTAATTAAAATATTTTAAAAAGCAAAGAATTTAATAATAAATTTATATTAATTAAATATGAATATGAGTATTATATCTTATGCAATCATCTTATGTTATTACAATAGATGGACCGAGTGGATCTGGAAAAAGTTCATTATCAAAAACAATATCACAAAAATTAAATTGGTTTCATTTAGAATCTGGAATAATTTATCGTGTGCTTGCATGTTTATTTTTAAAAAATAAATATATGATATCAAAAAAAAATGTTATATCTTTGATGCATGCACTAGAAAACCATTTTATTTATCATAATGGAAAAATTCATTCTTTTCATACAAAATGCTTTACAAAAAAAGATATTTTATCTTCCAATGTTACAGATATTTCTTCTAAATTATCAACTATTAAATATATTAGAGATTATTTATTGTTCAAGCAACGATTATTTAAACAAAATCCAGGATTAGTGGCAAACGGAAGAGATATGGGAACAATTGTTTTTCCTCATGCTATTATAAAATTTTTTTTATATGCAAATTTGAAAGAAAGAGTATATAGAAGAATAAAAGAACTTAAAAAAAATGGTTTTAATATTTGTTTTGAAAAATTATTATTTCAAATGCAAAAAAGAGACTATCGTGATCAAAATCGAAAATTTGCCCCATTAAAAATAGCAAAAAATTCTATCATACTAGATTCTAGTAATATGAATTTTCAAGAAACTTGTAATTTTGCAATGCATTATATTAAAAAAAAAATTTTTTTATAAGTATTTATTATCTATGATTAGGATGATTATAGGAAACTTTTATTAACTATGTTTAACATGACGTTAAACAGATGTTAAATTAAATTATTGTAAATTATTTTTATGAAAGAATCATTTTCTTATTTACTTGAACAATCTTTTAAAAAAATTAAAACAAAAACAGGATCAATTATTTCTGGTCAAATAATTGATATAAAAAAAGAAACAGTTATTATTGATTCTGGATTAAAGTCAGAATCATATGTTCCGATTGAACAGTTTAAAAATAAATTTGGAAAACTAGAAATTAAAATCGGAGATTATGTAGATGTTGCATTAGATTCAATGGAAGACGGTTTTGGAGAAACGGTTTTATCTCGAGAAAAAGCAAAAAAACATGAATCTTGGATTGCATTAAAAAATGCATATCAGAATTCTGAAACTGTTATTGGCATGATAAGTGGGAAAGTAAAAGGTGGGTTTACAATAGAATTAAATGATTTACGTGCATTTTTACCAGGATCATTAGTAGATATTCGTCCTATAAAAGAAACTAGTCATTTAGAAAATAAACCAATTGAACTGAAAATAATTAAAATAGATCAAAAAAGAAATAATGTAGTTGTATCAAGAAAAGCAGTAATTGAATCTGAAACAAGCGCTGAAAGAAATCAATTTTTATTAAAATTACAAGAAGGAATGACTGTTAAAGGAGTAATAAAAAATTTAACTGATTATGGAGCATTTGTAGATTTAGGTGGCGTAGATGGATTATTACATATTACTGATATGGCTTGGAAAAGAGTGAAACATCCAAGTGATATTGTTAATATAGGAGATGAAATTGTTGTTAAAGTATTAAAATTTGATCGCGAAAAAACAAGAGTATCGCTTGGGTTAAAACAATTAACAGATGATCCATGGAATTCTATATTAAATCGATATTCGGAAGGAAACAAAGTTTTCGGGAAAGTGACTAATCTTACTGATTATGGTTGTTTTGTTGAAATTGAAGAAGGAATAGAAGGATTAGTTCATATCTCAGAAATGGATTGGACAAATAAAAATATTCATCCCAATAAAGTTGCAAATATTGGAGACAAATTGCAAGTGATGATTTTAGATATTGATGCTGAAAGAAGACGTATATCATTAGGAATTAAACAATGTAAACCAAATCCTTGGGAAATTTTTTCAAAAGAAAATCATAAAGGTGTTCGTGTACAAGGTAAAATTAAATCTATTACTGATTTTGGTATATTTATTGGTTTAGACGGTGGAATTGATGGATTAGTCCATTTATCTGATATTTCGTGGAATCATACAAATGAAAAAGTATTAGCAAAATACAAAAAAGGAAATAAAATTTCTGCTGTAGTATTACAAGTTGATCCTGAAAGAGAAAGAATTTCATTAGGTTTAAAACAACTGACAGAAGATAATTTTAGTAAATATATTCAACAGTATAAAAAAGATGATATCATTCCGGGAAGAGTATTATTGATTCAAGATAATATTATTAAAGTATATTTAGGTAGTGATGTTATTGGAATTTTAAATAAAAAGAATTGTTTATTATTATTTAAAGTCAATGATTTAATTGAATGCAAATTTAATAAATTTGATCGAAAAAATAGAGTTATTCATATTTTACCATATAAAAATTATACTGATAAAAACAGTGAATCAATTTTTTTAAAAAAATTTAAACATGATATTTTTTTTAAAATCGATCAATAATTAGTATCATATTAAAAATATTTATTACTATAATATAAAATAATATTTAATTATATCATTATTCATATTGATTAGAGTAAACTAAGTTATATTACATAAAAAATAACTTAGTTTCTCATAATGGTGAGGTCATTTTGAAAAAATTTATTATTACTGCTAATTGGAAATTAAACGGTAACAATTCTATTATTAATTATTATATTGAAAATTTAAAAAATTATTTTAACGAAAATAAATTATTTAATAAAATTATCTTTGTTCCTCCTGTTATTTATATTAATAGTATAAAAAATAGTATAAAAAAAAAAAATTTTTTTTTAGGAGCACAAAATGTTGATATAAATCTATCTGGAGCATTTACTGGAGAAATATCTGCAACGATGTTAAAAGATATTGGTGTCAAATACGTTATTATTGGTCATTCTGAACGTAGAAAATTTCATTATGAAAATAATGATTGTATTGCAAAAAAATTTAAAATTCTTCAAGAAAACGGTATTACTCCTATATTATGTATTGGAGAAAATTTAAAAGAAAAAAAAAATGAAAAAACAGAATTAATATTAAAAAAACAAATAGAAATAATATTTAATATTGTTGGAAGACAAGCATTTCAAAATGCTATTATTGCTTATGAGCCAATTTGGGCAATTGGAACAGGGGAAAATGCAAAAATTCAATATGTAGAAAAAATACATAAATTTATTAAAGAATATGTGATGAATAATAGTAATCTTAATCCAAAAGAAATAAAAGTACAATATGGAGGTTCAGTAAATGAAAATAATATACAACAATTTTTTGCATCTGATCATATAGATGGAGTGTTAGTTGGAAATTCAATTTTAATATATAAAAATTTTATTAAAATGATTAAGTATACTAATTTTTTAAAATAACTATACATCTAATTACATAAAAATTTTAACAAAAAATTTCTTATATACAATAAATGTAGCGCCGGTTAATCCGGCACTGTTACAAAAAAAATTAATATAATTTTTTAGCAAGATTTAAAAAATTATTTTTATTTTTTTTATTTTTATGATTAATTGCAATTGAAAAATCATAATTAATAATTGTTTCGTTTTTTATTCCAATACACTTTCCACCATAACCTTGAATAATTTTTTTAATTGCATATGCACCCATTCTTGATGCTAAGATTCTATCATAAGCAACAGGTGATCCTCCTCTTTGAATATGTCCTAAAATAGTCGATCGAGTTTCTCTTTTAATATGATTTTCGATATATTTTGCTAATTTTTCTACATCACAAATGCCTTCAGTAATCGCAATAATTGCATGTTTTTTTCCATTTCGAATACGTAATTGAATTTCTTTTAATAGTAACTCTTTTTTGAAAGACATTTCTGGTAACACAATAAATTCACATCCACCAGCAATAGCTGCAAATAAAGTTAAATCTCCACAACATCTACCCATCACCTCTACAATAGATATTCTTTGATGAGAAGAAGATGTGTCACGTAATCGATCAATTGCTTCCACAATAGTATTTAGTGCAGTAAAATAACCAATAGTATAATCAGTACCATAAATATCATTATCTATAGTACCCGGTAAACCAATACATGGTATACCGATATCAGTTAACTTTTGAGCACCTGTATATGATCCATCTCCTCCAATAACAATTAAAGCATCAATTTTTTTATTTCTGATATTTTGAATTGCTATTGATCGAATATTTTTTTTATAAAATTCTGGAAATCTAGCTGATCCAAGAAATGTTCCTCCTCGATTTAACATATTAGAAACACTATTATAATTTAACTGTATCATGTAATTTTTATACAACCCTAAATACCCATCGTATATTCCAAATATTTCTAATTTTTCATTTAAACCTGTACGTACTATAGATCGTATTGCTGCATTCATTCCAGGGGAATCTCCCCCACTTGTTAGTACACCAATTCTTTTTATCATAATTAATTTTTTTGAAATAAAAACATTTAAATGAAAATATAAAATCATTATTACAAGATATATTTTAAAATTTAGTAAAATATTGTAAAATATTTTGAAATAGTAACATTTTAATTTTTTAAAAATTTATATTCTTTAGAAATATTAGAATTATCAATATTATATATAATAGGTATTCCGGTTGGAACAGATAAATTATAAACTGATTTTTCATCTAATTTTGATAAATATTTAATTAAAGCGCGTAATGAATTACCATGTGCAACAATTAATATATTTTTATTATTTTGTATTTTTGGGAAAATCACTTTCTCCCAAAATGGTAAAATTCTTAATAAAGTAAGTTCTAAACTTTCAGAATTAGGAATTTCTGAATTTTCAAGATTTACATATCGGTTATCAGAACGTATAACAAGTTTTTGAAGATCTGTCATTTTTGGCGGTATTTCTTTAAAACTTCTTCTCCATTTTTGAATATTTTCTAATCCATATTTTTCTATTACTGAATCTTTATTTAGTCCTTGTAATTTACCATAATGACGTTCATTTAAACGCCATGTTTTTTTTACAGGTAACCAAGATTGATTTATTTCTTTTAGAACAATCCATAAAGTATGAATAGCTCTTTGTAATACTGAAGTGTAACAATAATCAAAAAAAAAATTTTTTTTTTTTAGCAATTTTCCTGCAGCAAGCGCTTCTTTTTTACCTTTTATAGATAATTGTACATCTGTCCATCCTGTAAATTGATTTAATTGATTCCATAAACTCTCTCCATGTCGAATTAAAACTAAACGATTTTTTTTTTTCATATTATATATCCTGTTTATTTCATAATAGAAAATCATTTTCAATGTTTAAATTTTTTTGATAAAAATTTTTATTAAATATCTAACATAATTCTAGAAAAATCTTCTAATACCTCTTTAATTGTTTTTAAAAAACCTACAGATTCTTTTCCATCAATTAATTGATGATCATATGAAAGAGCAATATACATCATTGGAGCTATTGTTATCTTGTCATGTACGACAATAACACGATCTTGAATGGCATGCATACCTAAAATAGCAGTTTGCGGAGGATTAATAATAGGAGTAGAAAATAATGAACCAAATACTCCTCCA
This sequence comes from Buchnera aphidicola (Shivaphis celti), assembly GCF_039349365.1. Classification (NCBI taxonomy): domain Bacteria; kingdom Pseudomonadati; phylum Pseudomonadota; class Gammaproteobacteria; order Enterobacterales; family Erwiniaceae; genus Buchnera; species Buchnera aphidicola. Next base: position 223,741 of record NZ_CP134977.1, on the reverse strand, counting down.
TTAGTAATTGTAAAATTTCCACTTAATAAATCTGATAATTCTAATTTTCCTAATTCTGCTTTTTTTCTTAAATCAAAAATTTTTTTTTCTATTTCAGCCATCGACATATTATCAACGTTTTTTAAAATTGGAGTAATTAATCCATGAGTTGTAGAAATTGCGATGTTAATATCAAAATAATGATAATATATTATGTTATTATTATTAATTTTAGCATTTATATTTGGAAATTTTTTTAGAGCTTGCACAACCGCTTTTATAAAAAATGACATAAATCCTAATTTGATCGTATGTTTTTCTTGAAATAGATCTTTATATTTTTTTCTTATTTTAATCACAGAACTCATATTTATTTCATTAAAAGTAGTTAACATCACTGTATTTTTTTTAGTTTGTAATAACCTATTTGCTATTCTTTTTCTAAAATTTGTAAGAGGTACGATGGTTTTTTTGTCAAATTTATTTTTTTTTTGTGGCAATCTATCATCAACAATTTTATTTATTTCTTTTGTATTTATTGATTGATTGATTACATTATTTTGATTTTTAGAAATAATTCTTCTATAAGATGGGCTATCATTGTTTTTTTGAATATTTTTTATATCTTTTATTATTTTTTTTTTTTTTTCATCAGATGAAATTACAGCATACTTTTCATTTTCAGTATTTATTTCTTTTATATGTCCTATTATTTGTTTACTTTTTACTATAGATCCAGGAAGAGATAATATTTTTTCTAGTTTTCCATCAATTATTGATGGAACTTCTAAAATTACTTTTTCAGTTTCTATATCAACTAATATTTCATCCTGTTTCACTACTTCTCCAATACTTTTATGCCAACGAATAATTGTTGCATCATTAACAGATTCTGGTAACTCTGGAACTAAAATGTTTTTTTTTTTCATGTAAAATATCTCTTATATAATATTTAAAACATTAGAAATAATTTTTCTTTGTTGTTGTTTATGTAAAAAAATTGATCCTCCTGCAGGAGCAGCAAAAGCATCACGACCAATATATTTTAATTTCATATGTTTAGAGAGTATTTTTTGAAATTTAAAATATATATAATACCATGCCCCTTGATTTTTTGGTTCTTCTTGACACCAAATAATTTCTTGAAGATTAATATAAACATTCAATAAATTTAAAATTTCTAATTTTGGAAATGGATATAATTGTTCAATTTTTACTAAAATAACATTTTTATTTTTAAGAAAAATAGTATTATTTATTAATTCGTAATATATTTTTCCAAAACAAAAAATTATTTTTTTAATTGCATTATCTGTAATATTTCTCTTTTCCTGTATTACTTTTTTAAAGTATCCATCTTTTATTTCCACAAAAGATGATTTAGCCATATCATTTCGCAAAAAAGATTTTGGAGTCAAGATAATTAACGGTCGATACTGTTTACTATGTGCATGTTTAATCAGTATATGATATATTTGTGCGGCAGTAGATGGTGAACAGACTTTCATATTATTTTGTGCACATAATTGTAAAAATCTTTCTAATCGACATGAAGAATGTTCAGGTCCTTGGCCTTCGTATCCATGAGGTAAAAAAATTATTAAATTTGATTTTATTCCCCATTTTTGTTCTCCGGAACTAATAAACTGATCTATCACAACTTGTGCATTATTAACAAAATCACCAAATTGTGCCTCCCAAATATTTATTGTTTTTTTTGAATCAATAGAATATCCATATTCAAATGCTAATGTTGCTTCTTCTGATAATACAGAATTATAAATTCTAAATTTTCCCTTCGATTGTTGTAAATGATGCAAAGGAATATAATCTAAACCGCTTGATTGATCATATACTACTGAGTGGCGATGAAAAAATGTCCCTCTAGCAACATCTTCTCCAGAAATTCTGCATGAAATACCTTGGCATATCAAAATTGCATAAGCCAAATTTTCTGCTGCACCCCAATCAATTAATGTATTTTTGGTGGCCATATTGTATCTATCTTGATAAATTTTATGTACTCGATTATGTAATTGAATATGTTGAGGAATTGTATTAATTTGTAAAAAAATTTTTTTTAAATCGATTTTTTCAATTTTTTCTTTATAAAAAATACAATTTTTTTTTTCTATTTTTTTATTACATGAAAATTTTTCTTCTCCTAAAATATTTATCTTTTTACGATATTCTATTTGTTTATTATTATAGTAATTTACATTAATAATTTTTTTAATTTGTAATCTTTCTGCATAAATATTACTAATTGTTTTTTGTTGAGAAATTTTTTTATACATCATGGGTTGAGTGACACTTGGTTCATCAGACTCATTATGACCTCTTCTTCGGTAACAAACTAAATCTATAAAAACATCTTTTTTAAATTTATACCTATAATCTAATGCTAATTGAGTAGCAAAAATCACAGAATTTGGATGATCTGCATTAACATGAAAAACTGGAGATTGTATCATTTTTGCAATATCTGTACAATATGTGCTAGAACGTATATCTTGAATATCAGAAGTTGTAAATCCAATTTGATTGTTTATAACAATATGTATTGTTCCTCCAACACAATAACCTCTTGTTTGTGACATATTTAATAATTCTTGATTTACTCCTTGTCCAATAATTGCAGCATCTCCATGAATATTAATTGGTAAAACAAAATTTGTGTTTAGTGTATCTTGTTGTTCAAGATATGCTTTAGCTGCTCCCATAACAACTGGGTTAATAATTTCTAAATGCGATGGATTATATTTTAGATCAATTATAATATTCTTACTACCACGCTTAATTTTCCTTTTCATACCAACATGATATTTTGCATCTCCAGTTCCATATAAATTGCTATATGATTCTGAAAATTCATAACATAAATCGTTTATTTTTTTTTTTAATACATTTACCAAAACATTTAATCTTCCTCTATGTGCCATTCCAAAAATAACTTTTGATGTAACGTTATTACATGCATAATTTATTATATATTTTAACATAGGAATTAAAACATCTGCCCCTTCAATTGAAAAGCGTTTTGCTCCTATAAATTTAGAATGAAGATATTTTTCAAAAATTTCTGTTTTAATTAATGTATTTAATAAGTTAATTTTTTCTATATCAGATAATATAAATTTTTTCGATATATTTTCTATATAATTTTTTATCCATTTTTTTTCTTTTATATTATCAATATGATAATATTCATATCCTATATATTTACAATATATATTTTTATAATTCTCGTATTTTTGATAAAAAGAAGAATTTTTTTCATCATATAATAAATTTTGTAAAATTGATATTGATTCTTTTTTAAATCTTTTATTATTCAATAATAAAAATGAATTTAATTCATTTGATGTAAATTTTTTTTTTAAGGGATTAATATTTGCATATATATGACCATATTGTCTAATATACTGAATTAGTAATGAAATGTCATTTTTTTTATTAAAAAAATTATAATCTTTTGTTTTATCAGTTTCATCATGTTCTTGATATTTACAAAAAAAATTTTTCCATTCTGAAGACATTGCATTCGGATCATGTATAAAATTTTTATACATTGCATCAATATATAATTGATTATTATAATGTAGATCAAAAATCAAATCATTTAACATGCATTTTTTTTTCATAAAAAAACCTATATATTAATTATATGAAAGATATTGTAGTAATAATTTTATATTGGATTATAAATATCAATAAATTCAACATTTAAATTATAATTTTTATTTAACCAATCTCCTAATTTTTGTATTCCAAAACGTTCAGTACAATAATGACCAGCTGAAAAAAAATGAATTTTATTTTCATATGAATAATGCATAGTATCTTCAGATGCTTCACCAGTTAGAAAAGCATCTAAACTAAAATTACAAGCGTATTTAATATATTTTTGCCCTCTACCACTACACCACGCAATATTTTTAATAAAATTATTATCTGGATTTTTAAAACACATTACTTCATGATTAAATATTGTATTTACCTTCTGAATAAATGTTGAAACAGGTATTTTATGAGAAAAATTTCCCCATAAAACTAAATCAGTTATTTTCCCTAATATATTAATACCTAATTTTTTTGCTATTTGAACATTATTACCTAATTGATCGTGTATATCTAACGGGAGATGCCAATTATATAAGTTAATTTCATGAGATAAAATTGATTTTAATCGGTTTTTTTTATTTTTAATAATTCTATTAGATTCATTTTTCCAAAAAAATCCGTGATGTACAATAATAGCTTCCGCTTGTTTTTGAATGGCTATATCAATTAATTTTTGACATATACTAACTCCGGTAATAATTTTTTTAATATTATTTTTCCCTTCGATTTGTAAACCGTTAGGAATATAATCATGAATTTTTTTACTATTTAACTTGTTATTTATGATTTTTTCTAATTCATAATTGTTCATAATTTTCCTAATAATTAAAATTGTAAAATATATTTTTATTTTTTATAAATTTAATATAAAAATAAATAAATTTATTTTCATAAAAATTTATTTTTATTTAATAATATGATTTAAATGTAAAATTTTATATAATTTATATATTATAAATTAATATTTAAAGAAAAATTTCTTGTTTTATTTATAAGTAACAAAATATAAATTATAATATATTAACTGAAAAAATGAGGATATTATGAAAGAGATAGGAATCTTTTTCGGAAGTGATACTGGAAATACCGAAAAAATTGCAAAAATTATTCATCATAAAATTGGATTAGAAAAATCTGCAATATTCGATATTTCTGATGCAACAGAAAAAGATATAGAAAAATTTAATATTTTAATATTTGGTATACCTACTTGGTATTATGGTGAAATGCAATGCGATTGGGATGAATTTTTACCACATTTGAAAAAAATAGATTTTAAAGATAAAATAGTCGCTATTTTTGGATGTGGAGATCAAGAAGATTATAGCGAATACTTTTGTGATGGAATGGGAATAATTTATGAAATTTTAAAAGAAAAAAATGCTACTTTGATTGGAAAATGGTCTACTGAGGGATACAAATTTGAATCTTCTAAAGCATTAATAAATGAAAAATATTTTGTAGGACTAGTAATTGATGAAGATCGACAAAAAAAATTAAGCGATCAAAGAATAGCAATTTGGACAAAATCTATATTAACTGAAATAAAGAATATTAATAAAAAAAAATAATATATTAATTGTATAATATAAAATACAGCATGTAATAATTTATGTAATTAAACATGCTGTTTAATTTCTAGGAATATATATTTTATTTTTTTGCAATTAAAATCGATAAATCTAACACTTTACTGGAATAACCTGTTTCATTATCATACCAAGCAATTAATTTAAAAAATTTACTGTTTAAAGATAAACCAGCAGATGCATCAAAAATAGAAGTTATTTGAGAACCATTAAAATCAGTAGAAACAACATCTTCTTCAGAATATCCAACAATTCCTCGCATATAAGTTTGAGAAGCAAGTTTAATTGTTCGACAAATTGTATTATAAGTGGTAGATTTTTTTAATCTTACTGTTAAATCTACTACAGAAACATTAGCTGTAGGAACACGAAATGCTATTCCTGTTAATTTTCCAGACAATTCAGGCAATACTTTTCCAACAGCAATTGCTGCACCTGTTGATGATGGTATAATATTTTGTAATGCTCCTCTTCCTCCTCTCCAATCTTTTTGTGAAGGAGAATCAACAGTCTTTTGAGTAGCAGTAGTAGCATGTACGGTAGTCATTAATCCTTCTTCAATTCCAAAAGATTGATGAATTATCATAGCCAATGGTGCTAAACAATTTGTAGTACATGAAGCATTAGACACAACTTTTTCATTTTCATATTTATCAAAATTGACACCATTAACAAACATTGGAGTATTATCTTTAGGGGGTGCAGTAATTACTACTTTTTTTGCTCCAGAAATAATATGTTTAAATGCACTTTCTGTAGTTAAAAAAATACCAGTTGATTCAATAACAACATCTACGGATAATTGTTTCCAATCAATATTTTCTGGTTTTTTTTCAGAAAAAATTCTAATTTTTTTATTATTAACAATAATATGTTTATCTTGAACCTCTATTGAACCATTAAATCTACCATGTGTAGAATCTAGTTTTAACATATATGCTATATATTTTATTTCTAATAAATCATTAATTCCAACTACCTCAATATCAGAACGTAATTGCGCTAATCGAAATACTATACGACCAATCCTTCCAAAACCATTAATTCCAATTTTAATAGCCATAACATACACCATTTTAAAATTATAATATTATTTTATAAATTAAATATACCATAATGTAAAAAAATATATCATTTTAAATTTTTATTTTATAACTTATATTCTTGATATAATAATTTACAATATATAATTTATTTATATCAAAATTTTATCTCTATCATCACTACAGAATAAATTAAAATTCATGATAAAAAAAAATATAACATACTTCAAAAAAAATTCGTTAGTAATTCATTTAAAACATGGAATAGGGAGATACCAAGGATTAAATATTATAAAAAATAATAATATTTCAACAGAATATATTACAATTGTATATGCAAATAACGATAAATTATATGTTCCTATTGAGAATTTATATTTAATAAAACATTATCATGATAGCTCTGGAATTAATAATATCAATTTAAATAAATTAGGTTGTCATAAATGGATCAAAAAAAGAGATACAATTTTTAAAAAAGTAAATGATACTGCAATACAAATATTAGAAAATCATGCATATCGAAAATCAAAAAAAGGATTTTCATTTCACATTAATATCAAAGAATATAATTTATTTTGTAAAAATTGTCCTTTTGAAATAACGAAGGATCAAATAACAGTAATGAATGCTGTATTATCTGATATGCATGCAAAAAAACCAATGGATCGCTTAATTTGTGGAGATGTAGGATTTGGAAAAACAGAAATTGCCATCCGTGCTGCTTTTATTGCAGTAAAAAATGATAAACAAGTTGTTATGTTAGTTCCAACAACATTATTAGTGCAACAGCATTATAAAAACTTACGAGAACGTTTTACAAAATATAATATTAATATTGAAATTATCTCTCGTTTTCAATCTCACAAAGAACAAAGCATGTGCTTTAAAAATATTCTTAACGGATCAACAAATATTTTAATCGGAACTCATAAAATTTTATTTAGTAAAATTATATGGAATAATTTAGGGCTAATTATTGTAGATGAAGAACATAAATTTGGAGTGATTCATAAAGAAAAAATTAAAAAATTTTCTAATAATATTGATATTTTGACTTTAACTGCAACTCCTATTCCCAGAACATTAAATATGACTAAGAATTACATTCAAGATTTATCCATTATTAATACTCCTCCAAAAAATCGTTGTACTGTTAAAACATTTGTTAAAAAATACAATCAAAACTTAATTCGAAAAATTATTTTATTTGAAATAAAACGAAATGGACAAATTTATTATATTTGTAACCAAGTAAAAAATTTAATAGAAAAATTAATGTCTTTAAGAAAATTAGTACCAGAAGCGAAATTTATGATTGGCCATGGGAAAATGAATGGAAAGAAATTGCAAAAAATTATAAATAATTTTTTAGAAAAAAAATTTCATGTATTAATTTGTACTACTATTATAGAAATTGGATTAGATATACCAACAGTAAATTCTATAATTATTGAAAATGCTGATTCTTTTGGATTAGCGCAATTATATCAAATGCGTGGTCGTGTAGGACGATCAAATATACAAGCATATGCCTGGTTACTAATTTCTGAACAAAAAAAAAATTCATTAAATAAAAAAAAAAGACTAGAGGTTATAAAATCTATAAAAGATTTTAGCTCAGGATACGAACTTGCTCAACATGATTTAAAAATTCGAGGAGCTGGAGAATTATTAGGAGAAAAACAAAGTGGACATATTAAAAATATCGAATTCTTTATATATAAAAAATTTTTAAAAAAAACGATTGAATACATAAAAGAAAATAATAGTTTATCTATTGCACAATTGAAAAAAAATCAACCAGAAATAAAATTATTTATTCCAACAATATTGCCAGAAAAATATATTTCTAGTGTTGATATAAGATTATTATACTATAAAAAAATTTTATCAGCTGAAAAAAATGAAAAATTATTGAATATAAAAAATAATCTCATTAAAAACTTTGGTATTTTACCGCAAGAAGTAAAAAATCTATTATTAAAAACAAAAATAAAAATTTTACTCAACCAAATTGGTATTACAAAAATTCAATCGAATCAATTAGGAGGAAAAATAGAATTTATTAACTCAAAAAAAATAAACACTATTAAATTATTAAAGTTATTTAATTCAACATTTAAAAAATGGAAATTAAATAATGAATTTTCTTTAAAATTTATTTATCAAATAAAAAATGATAAAACAAGAATACAATGGATATTAAATTTTTTAAAAAATATAAAAAATATTTTTGATACAAAAAATTAATTATTTTTTTTAAAAAAGGGAAAATATGAAACAAATTATATATATTGTCACAACGGAAAATCATGCAATTGAGGTATGGGAATTACTAAATACTGGACAAATGTTTTTAATACAACGAATTACTATCATGGGTGAAGGACAACCAATAGAAATTTCAAAAAAAAGAAAAAAATTATATATTGGAATAAGACCAAATTATAAAATTTTAACATACAATATTTTATCAAACGGAAAATTACAATATCTTAGTTCTACAAAAATTCCATATAGTCCTAATTATATTGCTCTTGACAAAGAAGAAAACTTTTTATTTTGTGCATATTATCATGCTAATTGTATGAGTATAAGTTATATAAATAAAAATCATATTCCAACATATCCCATAAAGATATTTCATAATTTACCGGGATGTCATTCAGTAAATATAGACAATTTTAATAAATTAGCCTTTGTTCCAGCTTTATTAGCAGATCGTATTTATACATATAAATTAAAAATATTAAAAAACAGTATTTCATGCAAAAAAATTAATTTTTTTCAAGCTTCTAAAAAATCTGGACCAAGACACATGACAATACATAAACATCACAATATTTTATATAGTATTAATGAATTAAATGGAACAGTTGATGTCTTTAAAATTAATTATATAAAAAAAAATATCGAAATTATACAAAATATTAGTATTTTTATGAATTTAAAAAAATCATGGTCTGCAGATATACATTTAACTTTATGTAATAATTATTTATATGCATCTGATCGATTACATAATACTATTACTACATTTAAAGTCAATAAAAATGGTACATTGCAATACAATAATCTTATTTCTACAACACAACAACCAAAATCATTTGCCATAGATCAAAATAATGAATATTTAATTTCGATAGGAAAAAAATCAAATACTATTATTGTATACAATATTTCTATGAAAAATGGATTTTTAAGTAAATTATATGAATATTCTGTTCATAAACATCCTACATGGATTTTAATTCATCAAATCTAAAAAGATAAACATTACTATATCTAAAATAGATATAGTAATCATATTATTAATAAAATGAACAATTTAAAAATAAAACAGTGAATTATTTTGTACAGCATCGAAAATAGCTTTTACAAATTTATGTAAATGAAATGTTTTAACAATATATGGAGGAGTTAAATAAATAATATTTTTGAATGGACGAATCCATACTCCATAACTAACAAAAAATTTTTGTATTAATTTTAAATTAATTAAATGATAACATTCAATAACAGCGATTGCTCCTAAAATACGTATATCACGAACGCGAGGATGATTTTTTAATATCATTAATTTTTTTTTTAAATACTTTTCAATATTTTGAACTTGTACTTTCCAAGTATTTTTTTTTAAAAGAGAAATATTTTTATTTGCTACATAACACGCTAAAGGATTACCCATAAAAGTTGGACCATGCATTATTTTATAAGGATAATTTCTACTAATTTGATTAGCAATTTTTCTAGTAACAATAGTCGCAGCTAATGACATTGTTCCACCAGTTAAAGCTTTACCAATACATAAAATATCTGGAGTAATATTAGCATGTTCATAAGCAAACATTTTCCCAGTCCTTCCAAAACCAGTAGCGATTTCATCTATAATTAATGGTATGTTATATATATTACATAATAAACGCACCTGTTTTAAATATTCTGGATGATAGAATTTCATTCCTCCTATACCTTGAACAATTGGTTCTAAAATTACTCCAGCAATTTTTTTATTCTTTTCAACCATAAATTTTAAAAAAGAATAAATATCATAACTATGCCATTGATCATAAAACGATAATCTTGGTTGATGTGCAAATAAATACTTAGGTATAATTTTTTCATATAATTGATGCATAGAATTTAAAGGATCACAAACTGAAATAGCAGAAAATGTATCGCCATGATATCCATTTTTTATTGTTAAAAATATTTTTTTTTGATATCCTGGTTTATTCCAATATTGTAAAACCATTTTCATGGCTACTTCAATAGCAACAGATCCAGAATCACATAAAAAAATACATTCTAGTTTTTTTGGTAAAATAGTTAATAATTGTTTGCATAAATCAATAGCAGGTTTGTGAATTAAACCTCCAAACATGATATGTGATACCTTATTTATCTGTTCTTTCATAGCTTGATTTAATTCTGGATGATTATATCCATGTATTGCAGACCACCAAGAAGACATTCCATCAATAATTTTCATGCCATTTGAAAGTTTTAAATATACACCACAAGCAGAATCAATAAAATAACATGGTAAGGGATTTAAAATAGAATCATATGGATGCCAAATATGTTTATTATTAAAATTTAATTTTTTATTTTTCATATTTATTAAAAACTAGTTATATCAAATACTTTATTATAAATTATTCATTTACACAGGATATAAAAAATGAAAAAAAAAACAAAAAAAATATGGAAAACAAAAGATGTATATCAATTATTTAAAAAACCTTTTTTAGATATTATTTATCAAGCACAAAAAATACATCGATCTTGTTTTACCCCAAATGAAATTCAAGTGAGTACATTATTATCAATAAAAACTGGATTATGTCCAGAAGATTGTAAATATTGTTCACAAAGTTCAAGATACAAAACTAATATTAAAACAGAAAAATTATTAGATTTTGAAAAAATTATGAAAGCTGCAGAAAAAGCAAAAAAATCTGGATCAAATCGATTTTGTATGGGAGCAGCTTGGAGAAATCCTAAAGATCGAGATATGCCATTTCTATTAAAAATAATTAAAAAAATTAAAAAAATGGGCATGGAGACCTGTATGACATTGGGTAGTATAAATCAAAACCAAGCTCAACAATTATCAAAAGCTGGTTTAGATTTTTACAATCATAATTTAGATTCTTCTCCAAGAATATATAAAAAAATTATTACTACTAGAACATATCAAGATAGATTAAATACATTACAAATTATCAGAGATTCAGGAATAAAAATATGTTCTGGAGGAATACTAGGATTAGGAGAAAAAACTATTGATAGAGCTGAATTATTAACACAATTAGCTAATTTAGAGAAACCACCAGAGAGTATTCCAATAAATATGTTAGTTAAAATTCCTGGAACACCTATGGAAGATAAAAAAACTATTGATAGCATTGAATTTATTAAAACTATTGCCATTGCTCGTATTATGATGCCTAATTCTTACATTAGACTTTCTGCAGGACGAGAAAAAATGAGTAAAAATATGCAAGTTATGTGTTTTATAGCAGGAGCAAACTCTATTTTTTATGGTTGTAAATTATTAACAACACAAAATGCATCAGAAAAAGATGACATAAATTTATTTAAGAAATTAGGATTACACACAAAAAAAACAAATACTGATGATTCATTTCATGAATTAGAAAATCAGAAAGAAAAAAAAATGTATCATAATGCTAATATATAAATGTAATAAATTTATTAATTATATAACTTCTACCTATTTCATATAGGTAGTACTAATTTCATTAGTATATAAAATTTTAAAAAACATGAATAAAAAAATATTTTTAACTGGAACAGATACCGGTATTGGAAAAACAACAGTATCTGTAATTATACTAAAAAAACTCAATATATTAGGATATAATGTTGCAGGATATAAACCTATTGCTGCTGGATGCGAAAAAAAATACGGATTTTACAATAATGATGCTTTATTGTTACAAAAATATAGTAGTGAAAAATTCCAATATAATGAAATCAACCCATTTTGTTTAAAGGAATTTTTACCACCAAATTTTATCAAAAATAGTAATTCAATTAACTTTAAAAAAATTTCTGAAGGATTAAACAATATTAGTAAAAAATCCAATCGGATTGTCATTGAAGGTATCGGTGGTTGGTGTACTCCAATATTTAAAAAATTTACATTTTCTGATTGGATAAAGAAACAAAAAATAGCAGTAGTTTTAATTGTTGGAATTAAATTAGGATGTATTAACCATGCCATATTAACAGAAAAAGCAATTGTAAACTCCGGAGTCAAATTTTATGGATGGTATTCTAATTGTATAACCTATGAAAAATATATTTTAAATTATATATATACTATTAAAAAATATATTCAAGCGCCATATTTAGGAAATATTCCATACATCAAAGATATAAATAACAGTTTTGAAATAAGCAAAATTAATATTTGTTTACCTATTTAAAATTTTAAAAATTATACTATTTATTTAATAAATAAATAACATAAATATATTAAACTATTTATTTGTAAACAGGATATTTTTTACATAAATTTAACACTTGATTTTTAATATGTAATATTTTTTTACAAGAATCATAATTTTTTATTAATTCAATTATCCAATTGGCAACAACAATGGATTCTGTTTCCGTCAATCCTCGACGAGTAATAGCTGGCGTTCCAATACGAATTCCGGAAGTTACAAATGGATTATTTAAATCATTAGGTACGCTATTTTTATTAACAGTAATATTTGCCAATTCTAATACCGACTCAGTTTTTTTACCTGTAATATTTTTATTTCGTAAATCAATTAAAAATAAATGATTTTGAGTTCCTCCAGAAACAATATGAAAATTATTTTCTAAAAAAACATTGACCATAGAATTTGCATTTTTTAATATCTGTTGTTGATATATTTTAAATTCAGGGTCTAATGCTTCTTGAAATGAAATGGCCTTAGCTGCAATAATATGCATTAAAGGTCCTCCTTGTGTACCAGGAAAGATTGCAGAATTCAATTTTTTATAAAATTTTTCACTTTTATTTTTTGATAATATTAATCCTCCTCTTGGCCCTGCTAAAGTTTTATGCGTAGTAGTTGTAACTACATCTGCATATTCTATAGGATTAGGATATAATTTTGCAGCAACTAATCCAGCAACATGTGCCATATCAATTAATAAATAAGAATTTACTGTGTCAGCAATATCTCTCATGATTTTCCAATTAATGTGTTGTGAATATGCAGAAAATCCACCAACAATCATTTTAGGTTTATATTTTTTTGCTAAATATTCGATTTCATTATAATCAATTTTTCCATTTTCATTTACACCATAAGAAACTGTATTATATAATTTTCCAGAAAAATTCACTTTAGATCCATGTGTTAAATGACCACCATGAGACAAATTCATTCCTAAAATAGTATCTCCAGCATGTAATAAAGCTGCATAAACAGCAAAATTTGCTTGTGATCCAGAATGAGGTTGCACATTTGCATAATCTGCTTGAAATAATTTTTTTGCTCTTTCAATAGCTAATTTTTCTATTTTATCAACGATACTACATCCTCCATAATATCGTTTCCCAGGGTATCCTTCAGCATACTTATTAGTTAATTGTGATCCTTGAGCCTGCATAACAGAAAAACTAGCATAATTTTCTGACGCAATAAGTTCAATATGTTCTTCTTGTCTTTTCATTTCCTGTTGTATATAATTCCATATTTTTTTATCTGTATTTAAATTTAATGTTTTATATTTCAAAATAATCATTTCCTTTTAATTAAATTACTTATTTTAATAAGTAAAAATATTAATGATACATCAAAAAAAAATTACCTGTGTTTAATCTCTATATTTTAACTTTATTACTTTAATAATATCATTATATTTTACGATACTAGATTTTTTACTTTTTATATCATAAATTATCGTTTCTTTCTTTTTATTTAAAAATAGTATTATTTTTGCATCATATTTTTCTCTATTTTGAAATATTTTTTTCATTTTCACAGGATAAAATTCTATCATAATTTTTATTTTTCGAATTTGATCTTTTATGTTTTCCGATAAAAAAATTGCCATTTTTTTAAGAGTAATTTCTTCAAAAAATATATACAGATCGATTAAAAAAGAATTTTTTTTATATATTGATAAGGAACGTAGTAATAATACCAATCGATCCATTCCAATTGCCAAACCTACGGCAGGAGTATGACGACCTCCAAATTTTTTAATTAATGTATCATATCTACCTCCTGCACATATTGTATTTTGTGATCCTAGATAATTTGTTTTCCATTCAAATACAGTATCATTATAATAATCTAATCCACGTATTAGTTGATTATTAATTTTATATTTAATATTAAAAAATTTCATTATCTGACATAAATGATAAAACTTTTTTTTAGATGATGAACTAATAAAATCAATTAATTTCGGCGCTTCTAATAATATTTTTTGAATATTTTGATTTTTACTATCTAATATTCTTAAAGAATTATACTGTAATTTTTTTATACAATCGTGATCTAAATAAGATATATTTTTTTGAAGAAAAACTTTTAAAGATTCCTGGTATTTTAATCTTTCAATATATGATCCAATAGAATTAATTTCCAATTGTATAAATTGATTAATTTTTAGATATTGAAAAAACCTATTAATTAATAAAATTAATTCTAATTCTATATCTTGTTCTGAAAAGCCAAATGTTTCTATTCCAAATTGATAAAATTGTCTATAGCGACCTTTTTGTGGTCTTTCATATCGAAACATTGGTCCATAATACCATAACTTAATTTTTTTTTGATATAATAAATTATGTTGAATTACTGCTCTTACACAACTTACTGTAGCCTCTGGACGTAAAGTAATACTAATTCCTTTTTTATCATAAAAAGAATACATTTCTTTTCCAATAATATCAGTAATATCCCCTATAGAATGTGTAAATAAATTAGTTCTTTCTAAAATAGGTAATCGAATTTCAGAATAATTATAATTTAATAATACTTCTTTTAAAACTATCTCAACTTCATTCCATAATGCAAGATCTTTTGGTAAATAATCATGCATACCTTTCATTGATCGAAACAAATAATTCACAAAAAAATTCCTAATATTATTTATATGATATAATTAATATTTCATAATAAAAAATTATATATTATTTTTTTTAAAATCTCCTATTAATTGCCCACATGCTGCATGAATATCTTTTCCTCTTGACTTCCTGATGGTAGTGGTAAATCCTTTTTTATTTAAAAATTCAGAAAACTTATTTATTTTTTTTAAAGAACTGCATTGAAAAACAGAGTTTTTTAAATAATTCCAAGGAATCAAATTAATTTTACTGGGTATATTTTTTAATATTTTTATTAATTCTTTCGCATGCAATATTGTATCATTAATATTATTTAACATAACATATTCTATGGTAATTCCCTTTTTATTTAATTTTGATGTTTTTAAAAAATTTGACACTGCATGTAACAACATAGAAATATTATACTTTTTATTAATTGGAACTAATTGATTTCTCAATGTATCATTTGGAGCGTGTAAAGAAATAGCTAATTTAACATCTATCACGGATGATAACTTTTTAATGCCCGGGACAATACCAGCAGTAGATAATACTATTCTTTTTTTTGAAATATTTAAACCATATTTATCAAATATAATATTTAACGATTTTATAACATTATTGAAATTTAATAATGGTTCACCCATGCCCATAAATACTATATTTGTTATAGGGGAATAAAAAATATTTTTTTTATCATTAATTAATTTATATATCTTCCATATTTGACCAATTATCTCTGCAACAGATAAATTACGATAAAAACCTTTCTTTCCAGTTGCACAAAATTGGCAATTTAACAAACATCCAATCTGTGAAGAAATACATAATGTATTTCTTTTTTTTTCGGGAATAAATATAGTTTCAAAATTACCATCATGTAAAGACATTGTCCATTTTATTGTACTATCTTGAGAAATTTTTTTTTCGATAAAAGTAGGAGCTTGAATACAACTTAAAGAATTTAATTTATTTCTTAATTTATATGTTAAATTAGTCATTTTATTAAAATCATCACAAAAATAATAATATATCCAACGCATCACTTGATCAGCGCGAAAACTTCTTTCTTGAATGGAATTAAAAAAACTATACATAGTTTTTCGATCGAAATTAAATAAATTTATTTTTTCTGTAATACATTGATTTTTTATTATCATTTTCATAATGTATAGTGTAACTAATTAAAAAAAATATTATAGCATATACAATATATTTCAGTTGCATTAATTGTTAATTATATTAAAAATAATATTTTAAAAAAAATAATTTGTAAAACGAGTAAAAAAACCCTTTGACTTTTTATGATAAATACGAATAACATGAAATTTTTTCATCATATTTACGATAACATCATCACTTGTACCAATTTCATCAACTAACTTATTGATTAAAGCTACTCTACCAAACCAATAATCTCCATTCGATACTTCAGTAATATTAATTACAGGACGCATTTCTTGTACAAATGTTTTAAACAATTGATGCGTAGAATTTAATTTATTTTGAAAATGTATACGGTGAATATCTTTATTTTCTCCAAAAAGAGTTAAATTTCTTTTATAACTACCAGAAGTATGTAATTCAAAATCAATATTATACTTTTTTAATAACTTATTTAAGTTTGGAAGCTGTCCAATCACACCAATTGAACCAATAATCGCAAATGGAGCAGAATAAATATAATTAGCAACACAGGCCATCATATAACCTCCACTGGCTGCAATTTTATCTATTACTACTGTTAATTTAATTCCTTTTTTACGTAACCTTTGTAATTGTGACGCTGCTAATCCATACTCATGAACCGTCCCACCTGCACTTTCTAATTTTAATAATACTTCATCATCTGGTTTAGCAATAGAAATAATAATAGAAATTTCCTTTCTTAAGTTTGAGACTTCACTGGCATGCATATCTCCTATAAATTCCAAAACATATAAAGTAGATTTATTTTTAAATAATATACTCTTTTTAAAATTATATTCTTTTAAACGATGATTAAAAAGACGACTTAAAATTTGAAAAATTGTTTGGTTATAATACCGAGATAAATCAATAATTCTAAGTTTACTATTTTGTAATTTATTTTTTTTTAATATTTTTACGAAAAATATTAAAAATAATAATGCAAATATAATACATGTTGAAAATTTTAATAAAAATAAAATATATTCATATATTAAATCCATTTTTTTTCCTATATTCATTATAATGTTGAAAAATAATTATTTATAAATATTTTAAACTCCTTACAAATAAAAAACTTCTATTTAAAACCATTTTACAAAAAATAAAAAAAATAAATAAAAATTATAGTTAAAATAACTAATATAATATAATTTATAAAAAATATTCAATATGAAATGTATATGCAAAAAATATTTAAAAAATTATATAATTTAAATCAATTAAATGAAAAAGAAAGTTATTTTTTATTCCAAAAGATCATACTCAATCAAATTTCTAGCATTCATTTAACAGTATTATTAACTATTTTTAAAATAAGAAAAATATCTATTTATGAAATTATTGGAGCAATAAAAGCATGTTATGACCATAGTAAATATTTTCCAATTCCAAGATATACATTTGCTGATATTGTCGGTACTGGAGGAGATAAAAAAAATACGATTAATATTTCTACTATTAGTGCATTAATTGCATCTTCTTTTGGAATTAAAATTATTAAACATTGTAATCGAAGTTCATCAAATAACATAGGATCAGCGGATATTTTAAATAATATTAATTTTAATATTCATTTAACAAGCGAAATGGCTAAAAGAAAATTAGATACTTTAAACATTTGTTTTTTATATGCACCTCAATATCATACAGGATTTCAACATGCTGCATTAGTACGAAAAATATTAAATACTAATACAATATTTAATATATTAGGTCCATTATTAAATCCTGCACATCCCAATTTTTCTATTATTGGAGTATATTCAAAAAAATTGTTATTACCAATTGCACAAATTGTCAATCATTTAAACTTTGAAAAAGTAATAATTATCAATAGCGATAAAACAGATGAAATTACATTATATGCGCCAACTAACGTAGTAGAAGTAACAAACGGGAAAATTAATTTTTACAAATTATATCCAGAGGATTTTGGAATTAATATTCTTCCGAAATACATGTTTAATATAAGTAATAAAAAAAAAAAAATAGAAATATTTCAAAATATTATTCAAGGAAAAGAAAAAATACAATATTTATATTTAATTGCTGTAAATACAGCAATTTTGTTTAAATTATTTGGATATAATAATTTAAAAGAAAATACAAAAATTATTTTTGAAAAAATAATTAGTGGTAAAATTTATCAATATATTCAACACATTAGAAAAGAAAATAACTATGAATAATAATATACTAAAAGAAATATTATACAATAAAGTGCAATATTTAAAATATTATAAAAAAATTAAACCATGTAAAACAATAAAAAAAAAAATTTTTTTATCTCATCGAAATTTTTATTCTATGTTAAAATTGAATAATCCTGCTTTTATTTTGGAAGCAAAAAAAGCATCTCCATCAAAAGGAATAATTAATAAAAATTTTAATATTGAAAAAATTGCTAAGGTATATTCTAAACATGCAACAATCATTTCAGTTCTTACTGATGAAAAATATTTTCAAGGTAAATTAAGTTCTTTAACAGAAATGAGCCAATTAACAAAACAACCGATATTGTGTAAAGATTTTTTTATTGATCCATATCAAATCTATTTATCCCGATATCATCAGGCTGATGCAGTTTTATTAATGTTATCTTATTTAAATGATATACAATATCATATATTATCAAATATCGCTCATAGTCTCAATATGGGAGTTTTAACTGAAATCAGTAATTATACTGAATTAAAAAGAGCTATTACATTAAACGCAAAAGTGATTGGTATCAATAATAGAAATTTTAATAATTTTCATGTTTCTCTGAATAAAACAAAAATTCTTGCTCCTTTAATACCTCAGAATAGAATTATTATCAGTGAATCTGGGATTCAAAACAATAAACAAGTTAACAAACTAAAAAAAATTGTGCATGGTTTTTTAATAGGAACTGAAATCATGCAAGCAAAAAATATTGCTTTAAAAGTCAATAGTATTATATTCGGAAATAACAAAATATGTGGATTAACAAGATCAAGAGATGCAAAAAGAATTAAAGATCTTGGAGCAACACATGGTGGTTTAATTTTTGTCAAAAATTCTCTACGCAATATCACAATTCATCAAGCCAATAAAATAATTTCATCAGTAAAATTGAAATATGTTGGGGTATTTCAAGATGAAGAGATTAAAAAAATTCAATTAATATGTCATAAATTAAATTTGTACGCTATACAACTACATGGGAATGAAAATCAACAATATATTCAAGAAATAAAAAGAAAATTACCAAAAAAAATAAAAATTATAAAAGCATTATGCATTAATAATTATATAAAAAAAATAAATTTTAAATATATTGATTATTTTTTATTTGATAATATCCGAGGAGGAAGTGGAAACTGTTTTAATTGGAATTTCATTCAACTATCTAATTTAGATAAAATATTTTTATCAGGGGGATTATCAGAAAAAAACTGTCAAAAAGCTAAAAAATTAAATTATTTTGGTTTAGATTTTAATTCAAAAATAGAAACTAGCCCTGGTATAAAAAATTATAAAAAACTAAAGATATTATTTCAGAAATTAAAATCATAATTTCAAAAAAAAAAAAAAAAAAATAATATACAAATAAAATTTATTATATGAAAGGAATTAATAATATGAATTTATTGAATGCGTATTTTGGTGATTTCGGAGGAAGATATGTTCCACAAATTTTAATTCCTGCATTACAAGAATTAGAAGAAAATTTTGTAGAGTTTCAAAAAAATAAAAAATTTAAAAATGATCTTCATGATTTATTAAATAATTATGCAGGAAGACCAACACCTTTAACATTATGTAAAAATATTACATATGGGACAAAATCTAAATTATACTTAAAAAGAGAAGATTTATTACATGGAGGTGCACATAAAACGAATCAAGTACTAGGACAAGCATTATTAGCAAAAGAGATGTACAAAAAACAAGTTGTTGCAGAAACTGGAGCAGGTCAACATGGCGTAGCAACGGCTTTTGCATGCGCACTACTAAAATT
Organism: Buchnera aphidicola (Shivaphis celti); assembly: GCF_039349365.1. Lineage (NCBI taxonomy): Bacteria > Pseudomonadati > Pseudomonadota > Gammaproteobacteria > Enterobacterales > Erwiniaceae > Buchnera > Buchnera aphidicola. Next base: position 203,233 of record NZ_CP134977.1, on the reverse strand, counting down.
GAAATGTAGAATTTATATGGGTTATAAAGATATAAAACGACAATCAGAGAATGTATTAAGAATGAAATTTATGGGAGCTTCAATTATTCCAGTAAACAGCAACTCTGGAACATTAAAAGATGCATGCAATGAAGCATTAAGAGATTGGTCAGAAAATTACCAAAATACTTATTATATGTTAGGAACAGCAGCTGGTCCACATCCTTACCCAACAATAGTACGTGAATTTCAAAAAGTTATTGGTATAGAAACAAAAAAACAGATTTTAATGCATGAATCTAAACTACCAGATATAATTATTGCATGTGTAGGTGGAGGATCTAATGCTATTGGAATATTTCACGAGTTTATTAATGAAAAAGTACAATTAATTGGAATTGAACCAGGAGGGAGAGGAATAAAAACTGGTTTGCATGGAGCTCCATTACAATATGGAACAACTGGTATTTACTTCGGTATGAAATCTGCAATTATGCAAAATACAGATGGTCAAATTCAACAATCACACTCAATTTCAGCGGGATTAGATTTCCCTTCTGTTGGACCAGAACATGCATGGTTAAAAAAAATTAATCGAGTAAAATATTACTCCATTACTGATAAAGAAGCATTGGATGCATTTTTAATGTTATGTAAATATGAAGGTATAATTCCAGCTCTTGAATCTTCTCATGCAATTGCTTATGCATTAAAAATTATTCGAAATAACCCTAATAAAAAAAATATTATTGTTGTTAATTTATCAGGAAGAGGAGATAAAGATATGAAAACGGTATATAAACATATTTTATAATAAAAAAAAAGGAAAAACATGTCTAGATATAAACAAACATTTCAAAAATTAAAATCGAAAAAAGAGGGTTGTTTTATACCATATATAACAATAGGAGATCCTTCGATTGATGTATTTTATGAAATAATTGATATACTGATTGAATCAGGAGCAAATGCATTAGAATTAGGAATTCCATTTTCTGATCCTGTGGCGGATGGAGTAGTTGTGCAAAATGCTAATATAAGAGCATTAAAAAATAAAATTAATTTATCTACTTGTTTTAAAATAATAGAAAAAATAAGAACAAAGTATTCTTTTATTCCAATTGGGATATTAATTTATGCAAATGTAATTTTTAATTACGGAATAGAAAATTTTTATAAAACTTGTAAATTAATAGAAATAGATTCAGTATTAATACCTGACCTTCCTATCGAAGAATCAAAAGAATTTATTTTTTTTTCACAAAAAAATAATGTATCTGAAATATTCATTTGTCCTCCAAATGCAAAGAAAAAATTAATTAAAAAAATATCAAAAACTAATGCAGAATATATTTATTTAATTTCTAGAACAGGAGTAACCGGATATGATAAAACTGCAGTACTTCCTAATATAAAAATTATTCAAACAATTAAAAAATATACATCAAAACCAATTATACATGGATTTGGTATTTCTAGCACTCAACATATTAAACAATCATTATCATTAGGAACAGACGGTATAATTTGCGGATCGATTATTATTCAATTAATTGCAAGTTTTTATTATAAAAAGAAAATTATGTTAATGAAAATCCAAGATTTATCAAAAATATTAAAAAATTCTACAAAGATGAACTAATAAAATGTAATTTATAAAATAATATTGTTGCTATTTTAAAAAAAATCATCTACTATAATAATTAGTAATATAAAAAAAAAAATAATTTATGAATTATAAATTTACTTTACAAGTATTGCAAATATTATTCATATTCATATTGATATCAAGTATAATAAAATATATAATATATATATTTTTTTTCCCGTTATTATCAATAATAGTATTTTTTTTTTTCAAAAAAATTAAAAAAAAAAAAATAATGAAATTAATTGTAATAAATTTGTTTTATAAAAACAAAATAATTTTTTTGTTTTTTACATTATGGTTTATATTTTTTATTATAAAAAATATTTTTCATTTAACAATTATTTCGTTATCTATTATATTATTTTTCTTATATAATAGATATTTTTTAAGATAAAAACTATATATCAATAAAAATAACTAATATAAAATTACGTATTTCAATTATATAATATTAAGTAAAATATATGAAAAAAATGAAAAATAAAAAAAAAAAGTTTTACAAACATTAGCTATGCCAGCTTTTACAAATGTAAATGGAGATATTTTTGGAGGGTGGATTATGTCACAAATGGATTTAGGTGGAGCAATTTTAGCAAAAGAAATTTCGAAAGGAAAAGTTGTGACTTTAAGAGTAAACAATATGATTTTTTTAAAAAAAATATCTGTAGGAGATCTTGTTAGTTGTTATGCTAATTGTATATATATTGGAAATACATCAATAAAAATTAATGTTGAAATATGGATTAAAAAAATTTCATCAAAGCCATTTGGATTATATTTCAAAAGTGCTCAAGCTATATTTCTTTATGTTGCAATTGATGACTTAGGAAATCCTCGATCTGTTTTAAAAAAGTAATTATATTAACGTATAAATTAATTAAGAAATAAAATGTCCCATTTTACTAATTTTAGTATTTATATATCGTTCATTTTTAGGATTATGCTGAATAGATAAATTAATTCTTTCAACAATTTGAATTCCACATTTTTCTAAAATTTTTACTTTTAATGGATTATTAGTTAATAATTTGATTTTTTTTATTTTCATTAATTTTAATATATCTGAACAAACAGTAAAATCCCTTTCATCAGCAGAAAATCCCAATTTATGATTTGCTTCTACTGTGTCCAATCCCATATCCTGTAAATGATATGCTCTGATTTTGTTTAATAATCCAATATTCCTACCTTCTTGTCTGTGATAAATTAAAATACCTTTTCCTTCATTCGAAATTATTTTTAATGCAGATTTCAACTGTTCTCCGCAATCACAACGCAAACTAAATAATGCATCTCCTGTTAAACATTCAGAATGAATCCTTACTAATATTGGACTATTTCCAGAAATTTCTCCATATGTTAAAACAACATGATTATTACGATTTACATTTTCCTCAAAACCAATAATAATAAAATCTCCCCATTTAGTGGGCAATATAGCATCTTGTATACGTTTAACTTTCATATGTACTCTTTTTTTTTTGAATCACTTTATTATAACAATTAGTAAAATTATAACTGTTGTATATTGATAATATAAAATTTATATATATATTAAATTAATATTATAATAAATTATAAATTTATAGATTTTAAATAAAAAATATTATATAAATTATTTGCACATAATTATCATCAGATATAAAAAAATTTTATTTTAACAATAGATGAGATGATTATAAAATATCATTATTTAAAAAAAATAAATTTGATAAAATTATTATACCATATCTATATAAAATCTACTTTATTTTTTTGTAAATCCGCATGATATGAAGAACGAACAAGAGGTCCACAAAAAACACTCGAAAATCCCATAGATAATGCTTCATCGTGAATATTTTTAAATTCAATAGGAGTAACATATCTTTCAACTGGAAGATGTTTATTACTTGGTTGTAAGTATTGTCCTAATGTTAGCATATTTACACCATTTTCACGCAAATCTTTTAAAACACTAATTATTTCTTTGTCTGTTTCTCCTAATCCTAACATTAATCCAGATTTTGTTAGAATATTTGGATTATTTTTTTTAAAATATTCCAATAAGTATAACGATTTTTTGTAATTTGCTCCCGGTCGAATTTTTTTATATAATCGTGGTACATTTTCCAAATTATGATTCATAACATCTGGCGGATATTGAGATAAAATATCAATCGAATATTTTATAGAAGAACGAAAATCTGGAACTAAAATTTCTATCTTAATTTTTTTATTATGACGCAAATACTGAATACATTTAGAAAATTGTTTCGCTCCTCCATCTTTTAAATCGTCTCGATTTACTGAAGTAATAACTATATATCGAATATCCATTTGAAAAACAGTTTCTGATAATTTTTTTGGTTCATTTTTATCAACAAAACCCGGTCTACCTTTTTTTACTGCACAAAACGGACATTTTCTAGTACAAATATTTCCTAAAATCATAAATGTTGCGGTTTTTTTAGAAAAACATTCTGTTAAATTAGGACATAGTGCTTCTTCGCAAACAGTATGTAAATTATTTTTTCTAAGTATATTTTTTAATTGATTAATTTGATTGAATGTATCCGGCAATTTTACTTTTATCCAATATGGTTTTTTTAATAAATTACCTTTATTGTCTTTTTTCATATATAACTTAAATTTTTTTTTATTATTAGTATTTATTTTTATTTTTTATTTATTTAATAAAATTTTTAATTTATATGAATATTTACGATACACATTGCATATTAAAAAAAAATAAAATTTTTTTTAATAAAACTTCACATACTTGATGTAATGAAATAAATTTATTTACATTATACATCTGTGTCATTTGTATTGTACTATCTCCACATGGATGTATATATGTAAATGGCTTTAAATCCATTTTAACATTTAATGCAAAACCATGTAAACAACAATCTTTTTGGATACGTAAACCAATAGAACAAATTTTTTTTTTTCCTAAATATATTCCAGGACGGTAAATATTATTCTTTCCTATAATAGAAAAATAATATAATGTATTTAATACAATTGTATCAATTAAAAACAGTAATTTCCTAATATTAATTTTTAACCTTTTTAAATTTAATAACAAATATACAACTTGTTGACCAGGTGCATGATATGTAATTTTTCCTCCTCGATTAGAAGATATAACTGGAATATTATAAATATGAGAAAAAAAACTATTTTTTTCAATTTGCCCAATTGTATATACTGGTTCATGTTCAACTAACCAAATTTCATCTAATGTATGTTGATCGCGAAAGCTAGTAAAAATATTCATATTAAAAAAAACATTATACCAATTTTTCACACCTAAATTACGAACAATAACTTTATTTTTCACAAAATTTCCAATAAATTCAACTGAAATTTAATATAATACTATAAAAAATTAATTAATTTATAATATTTTATAAAAAATAGCTGTACAACTTGTAATAATAAATTCAATACCTAAAGACATTAGTAATAAACCCATAATACGAGTTAAAATATTAATACCAGTAGATCCTAATAATCTAATAAAATACGGAGCTAATTGAAATAGTATCCAGCATACTAAAGAAAAAATTAATATAACTATACTACATCCAATGGTATTCATCCAGTCATTATGATGAGCACTCCATATAATTGTTGAACTAATTGCTCCAGGACCAGCAATTAATGGCATAGATAATGGAACAATGCTAATGTTTTCTTTTTTATAAAATGCCGTATGTTTGTTTTTTTTTTTTAGTAAACCATCCATTAATGAACCATTAATCATAGATACTGCAACAGTAATAATTAATAATCCACCAGCAATTCGAAATGATTCAATAGAAATCCCAAAAAAAATTAAAACAATTTTACCAACCAGTAAAGAAATAATTAAAATAATTGCTGCAGAAAAATTAGATATAGTATTAATTTTATTTCTTTCTTTCACAGAATGTAAACCAGTCATTCCAATAAAAATTGGAATCATTCCAATAGGATTAACCAGTGCAAATAATGTCAAAAAAAAATTAAAATAATTTTTAAACCAACATTCTGAATACAACACGTGCTCTCCTAAATATTATTATTTCAAATATTTATTATATCATACCTAAAATATATAATTAAATATCAATTTTATATCAAAATTTTCAAATATTTTATTTAAATTAAAATTATTCATTTTTATAAGGTTTTGCTAAAATACTATAAGTACTAAGATTAATATTAGAAATAATAACTTTTAATTTATCAGAAACACGATACAATTCCTGATTATTTAAATATAAAATTCCATTTTTTTGATCACAAAATAATTCACTTGTAATAGAATATATATAAACATTTGGAATAAAAACAATAGCGCCATTAACTAATACACGTGCTTTAATTCCATACGGTAATATATTAAAAATTTTTACTTCAAATACTTGATTAAGTTTATTAGTATTATAAAAAAAATTTGCATATAAACAATTTTCTATTTTTTTTTTTACAATACGATGACGATGCTTACAATTAATAATATTTTTAATAATATCATTTTTTAATTTTATTGAAGAATAACCTAAAATAATATTTTTCAATAGTCTATGATTAATCATATCGCTATATTTACGTATCGGTGATGTCCATGTTAAATATTCAGGAAAACCTAGTGCAAAATGAGGTTTTGGAGTAATACTTAATGTACTACATGATTGATATTTTCGTATACAACATTCAATATAATCATTCGGTTTTTTTTCTAGTAAACGTTTAAATTTACAAAATCCAACTAAATCAATTAATTGTGTATAATCTATATTAATATTATTTATTTTTAATATTGAAGATACATGTTTTGCATTTACATTCGTAAAACCATTATGAATATTATAAATCGCCCATCCTAAATTTTTTGATAAAAATTTTGCAGCGCTAACATTTGCAAGGATCATCACTTCTTCAACCATTTTTTGTGCAATATTTCTATATTCCATAGAAATATTTATTACATCTTGTGTGTCAGAAAAATGAAACTTATATTCCGGATGATCTTTGAAAATTAGTGCATTTTTTTTTCTCCATAAAATTCTTTTTTTACATAATACATGCAATAAAGAAATTTGATGTCTAACTGTTTTTTTTGGTTTCCAATTTGTTTTTTTATCAATCCAATTTGTAATATTATTGTATGTTAATTTATGGTGAGATTTAATCCATGCTAAAAAAAAATGAACATTATCTAAAACATTTCCACAATTATCAATTTTTATTTTACATGCTAAAACTGGTTTTTTAATTCCAGGGAATAATGAAAATAAATTTTCAGAAAATTTTTTTGGTAACATCGGAATACTAAAACCTGGAAGATAATTTGTAAATAATCTTTTTGAAGCAATAATATCTAATTCACTTCCTTCTCGGATATAAGCAGTAGGATCTGAAATAGCTATAATTATTTTTATAAAATCATTTTTTTTTTTAATAAAAATAGCATCGTCTATATCATTTGTATAATCATGATCAATAGTAATAAATTCTAAATGAGTTAAATTTGTTCTATATATTTCATTTTGAATAATTAATTTAAAATTATTATTCTTAGGAAATTGGTACTCAAAATTATAATATGATAATATTATTTTCCATGACAAAAATTTATCATTTTTAGAAACAACAAATTTAATTAATTTTGCAAGAAAATTTTTTTTATTAATTAATTTATGTTGTACTAATTGCGCAAAAAATAAATTCCCATCCTTTATATTACATATATTTTTATTTACTTCACATATAATGTATTCATTTAATAATGGATATTCAGGTTTAATAAAAATTTTTTTTTTAACACATTTTATAATACCTATAAAAATATTTAAAAATGGTTTAATTAAAAATACAGGTTTAACAAGTATTTTATTTTGAATATTTATTATAATAGAAACAACTCGGTCGCCATGCATAACATTTTTAATATATTGATTTGGAATAAAATAATGATATTTATTTTTTATTTTAAATAATCCAAAATTTTCATTATATTTTTTCACAACACCAATAATTTGATCATTTAACAAATGTTCTGTTCTTTTTTTTTTTTCTAATATTATACTTTCATTTAACATAAATTTATCCAATAAAAGTTATGTATTCATTTAATTAATATAAATGATTCATGGTTGCAATATTTAAACCACCATCAACATAAATTGTTTGTCCTGTTATTCCACTAGATAAATTTGAACATAAAAACGCTGCCGTGTTACCAATTTCACTAATTGTTACTAATCTTTTTATTGGAGAAAACTTTTTATAATATGATAATATTTTTTTAAAATTTGGAATTTTATAAGCAGAAACTGTTTTTATTGGACCAGCAGAAATTAAATTAATTCGAATATTTTTTCTTCCAAATTCATTAGCCACATATCTGACAGTAGATTCTAAAGAAGATTTAGCAATGCCCATAATATTATAATATGGTATAGCAATGTTTGAACCTAAATATGTTAATGTTACAATGGAAGATCCTGGGTTTAATTTTTTATAACATTTTTTTAACATCGATATGAAGCTATATGTAGTAATATTATTTGCTTCAATAAATTTTTTTTTATTAACAGTTTGAGTATAATTTAAAGAAAATTGATTTTTATCAGCATAAGCAACAGAATGTATAAAACCATCAAAATTGTTCCAATATTTATATAAATGAGAAAATAAGTATTTAATTTCCTTTTCATACATAAAATTACATTTAATAACAATATCAGAATTAAAATGATGAGCAAGATTTTCAATTCTATTTTTGTGTTTATAATTCATATAGGTAAATGCTAAAGAAGCTTTTTGCATATACATAGATTTCGCTATTCCATATGCAATAGATTTTTTATTTAACAAACCAGTAATTAAAAATTTTTTATTTTTTAAAAAACTCATATTTTATAAAATAATTAATATATTTAAATAATTTAATTTATTATAAATATATACTATATATATTTAAAAAGAAAATTAAAAAAACTTTTTTACAATATTCATTGCATCACCAATATAATTACTCGGAGTAATTTTTTTTAGTTTTTCCTTTTCTAATGTTGGAATGTTTAATTTTTCAATATAATGATGTATATGATGCATAGTAACCTTTTTGTTTCTTGTTAATTGTTTTAATTCTTCATATGAATCAACAATACCAAATTTTCTCATAACAGTTTGAATTGGTTCAGCTAATAGTTGCCATTTATTTTGTAAATCTTTCTGTAAGTTATCAGAATGAACTGTAATTTTTTTTAATCCTTTTAAAAGAGAATTATAAGATATAATTGAATATCCTATAGCAGTACCTATATTTCTTAACACTGTGGAATCACTTAAATCTCTTTGCCATCTTGAAATTGGTAATTTATGAATCATATGATTCATAATTGCATTCGACAAACCAAGATTTCCTTCTGAATTCTCAAAATCAATAGGATTAATTTTATGAGGCATAATTGATGATCCTACCTCATCATAAGTAGTTTTTTGAATAAAATAATTTAATGAAATGTATCCCCATATATCTCGATTTAAATCAACTAAAATAGTATTAAATCGTATTATACAACTAAACAATTCTGATATATAATCATGAGGTTCAATTTGCGTAGTACAAGGATTCCACGTTAAACCTAAACTATTTACAAAATTCTTGCTAATAACATCCCATTGTACATTTGGATAAGCAATCATATGAGCATTATAATTTCCAGTAGTGCCATTGATTTTACCTAATATCTCCATGTTTTTTAATTGTTTTAATTGTCTTTTTAATCTGTAAAAAAAATTGATCATTTCTTTTCCTAATGTGGATGGTGTTGCTGGCTGACCATGTGTTCTAGATAAAATACTTAATTTACGAAATTTATATGAAAAATTTTTTATGACTAATATAATTTCTTCCCATAAAGGAATAATAACTTTATGTAGAGTTTTTTTAATCATTGTTGCATATGCTAAATTATTAATATCATCTGATGTACAAGAAAAATGAATAAAACTAATAATTGAAGAATGATTTGAAAGATTTTCTGAAATTTTTTTTTTTAAAAAGTATTCAATTGATTTAATATCATGATTAGTTGATTTTTCAATTTCTTTAATAAATTTCGCATCACACAAACTAAAATTTTTCCATATATCATTTAACGAATTAATTGTAATAGCATCGAATTTAGATAATTGTGTAATTTCTGGAATCAATGACAATTGTTGTAACCAATGTATTTCAATTTTTATCCTGTATTTTAAAAAACCATATTCACTAAATATATCTTGTAATATTGTAGTATTCTGATAATATCGACCATCAATTGGTGAAATTGCTAATAAATGAAAATCATGCATCTTCTTTCCTCCTAAATATATTCTAAATTTATATTTACATATTATAAATAAAATATTTTNAAACAATATCATGAAAAGATTGTTGAATAATACCCCCTCCTAAACAAATTTCTGAATTATAAAATACTACTGATTGCCCTATAGCAACGGAAAAAACAGGTCTACAAAAAAACAATCTCACTGATGTTAAACTCAATAACTGAACTTGACATAAAACCTCTTTTTGCAAATATCGAATTTTAACAGTACAAGTAAATCGAGTGGATATGCATAATCTATTAATCCAATTAATATTAGCTGCAATTAAACCAAAAGAAATTAATTCCTTGTTCTTTATTCCTTGTGCAGCTATTAGGCTATTTTTCATAAAATTCTTTTTTATCACATACCATGGACAATTTAATTTATTATATTGTCCTAATAAATTCATTCCTTTTCTTTGACCAATAGTATAGTACGATAGACCATTATGTATACCAATAATATAACCATATTTATCTAAAATGTTTCCAGGTTTATTAGGAATAAATCGATTAAGAAATTTAGAAAAATTCTTTGGACCAATAAAACAAATTCCTACAGAATCTTTTTTTTTTGCATTATGTAAATTAATTTTTTGTGCTATTTTACGAACTACTTTTTTTTCTAAATGACCAATAGGAAATAAAATTTTTTTTAATTTACTCGATTTTAATGTATATAAAAAATAACTCTGATCTTTATTCTTATCGTAACCTTTAATTAAGAATGGTTGACGATTAAAATATTTAATTTGAGCATAATGTCCAGTTGCAAAATAATCAAATTGTAAATTTTTTATTACAAAATTAAATAAAATACCAAATTTGATTTTTTTATTACATAAAACATCAGGATTAGGAGTATTACCTTTAACATATTCAGATATAAAAACTTTAAAAACATCATTCCAATACTCATAAGAAAAATTTATTTCATGTAAATATATTCCTAATTTTTTACAAACTTGACGAACGTCATATAAGTCTTTAGAAGAAGAACAATAATTAATATGATCGTCCTCTTCCCAATTCTTCATAAATACACCTTCAACAAAATAACCTTCTTGTAATAAGAGGTATGCGCTCACTGAAGAATCAACACCTCCAGACATAGCTATAATTACTTTTTTTTTTTTTATTTCCATAAATTTATATTCGAATTATGATAAACATTTATAATATAATATTTTCTAAAACAATTTAACTAAATAAATTAATTATAATATAGTGTTATTTATAAAATAAATTTTATCATAATATTAAAACAATTACTTTTATAAACTTATATCAAAAATAAATTATGAATAATATAAGAAATTTTTCTATTATTGCACATATTGATCACGGTAAATCTACTTTATCTGATCGACTAATTCAAATATGTGGTGGGCTTAAAAAAAGAGAAATGTCTGAACAGGTATTAGATTCTATGGATTTAGAAAAAGAAAGGGGTATCACTATAAAAGCACAAAGTGTCACAATTCAATATACCAATCAAAAAAAACAAGTTTTTCAATTAAATTTTATTGATACTCCAGGACATATTGATTTTTCATATGAAGTATCACGATCATTAAATGCATGTGAAGGGGTATTGTTAGTTATAGATGCTTCACAGGGAATAGAAGCGCAAACATTAACTACATGTAATATGGCATTAAAAATGAACCTTGTTATTATTCCAGTAATTAATAAAATTGATTTACCAACAGCTAATATACAACGTGTTAAGCAAGAAATTCAAGATATTTTAAAAATTAAATCAAACAATATTATTTCCTGTTCAGCAAAAACAGGAAAAGGAATAAAAAATATTTTAGAAAATATTATCACAAATATACCACCTCCCGCAGGATCAATAAAATCTGAATTACAAGCGTTAATTATTGATTCTTGGTTCGACAATTATTTAGGAGTAATATCTTTAATTTGTATTAAATCAGGTGTATTAAAAACTGGACAAAAAATAAAAATATTTAGTACAAAAAAAATTTATATCGTTCATCAAATAGGAATTTTCACTCCTAAATCTAAAGAAAAAAAATATTTAAAATGTGGCTCAATAGGATGGATTACCTGTGGAATAAAAGAAATTTCTTCTTTTTCTGTTGGAGATACTATTACATCAATAGATTATAAAAAAAATATTTCTATACCAGGATTTAAAAAAATAATACCAAAGATTTTTTCAGGATTATTTCCGATACTTACAGAACAATACCCTCTTCTTAAAACCGCACTTGCGAAACTTAGTTTAAATGATTCTGCATTATTTTATGAACCTGAATCTTCACATGCTTTAGGTTTTGGATTTAAGTGTGGTTTTTTAGGACTATTACATATGGAAATAGTACAAGCTAGATTAGAAAGAGAATATAATTTAAATATTATTACTACAACTCCTAGTGTAATATATGAAATAGAAACAAAAAATCAAGAAATTATAAGATTAAATAATCCAAAAAAACTTACAAAATTAAAAAAAATAAAAGAAATTAGAGAACCGATAGCAATATGTAACATTTTAACTCCATTAAAATATATTGGAAAAATTATTAAATTATGTTTAAAAAAAAGAGGTATACAAAAAGATATAATTTATCACACGAATCAAGTAATATTAAAATATGAAATACCAATATCAGAAATTATTATAGATTTTTTTGATAAATTAAAATCTGTTTCTAGTGGATATGCATCTTTAAATTATAAATTTAAATATTTTAAAAAAACTGATGTACAATGTTTAAATATATTAATTAATTCTAAAAAAATTGATGCATTATCTTTAATAATACATAAAGATGAATCCTGTAAAAAAGCAAGAAAAATTGTTAACACAATAGCATCATTATTGCCTAGACACCAATTTAATATTTCAGTACAAGCAGAAATTGAAAATAAAATTATTGCACGATCAACTGTACAACAACTTAGAAAAAATGTTTTATCTAAATGTTATGGAGGAGATATTAGTAGAAAAAAAAAATTATTACAAAAACAAAAAATAGGAAAAAAAAAAATGAAAAAAATTGGTAATATTACAATACCAAAAGAAACTTTTTTTTCAATACTTTCTAATAAATAAATTTACTTATCTTTCACTTTTTTTATAAGAATAAAATAATATGAAAAATGTATATTCACAAATATTACCAATAATTATTTGCATAATAGGTATATTATGGATAATAGAAAAAATATTTTATTTAAAAAATCAATTAATGGATACAAAAAATCAAGAAAAAATAAAAAACAAAAAATGCAAATATAGTAATTTGATTACATCTTGTAGCGCATATTTTCCAATTATATTAATTATATTAATTATTAAGTGTTTCTTTTATGAACCATTTTATATTGCATCAGAATCCATGAAACCAAATTTATTTCCAGGAGACTATATTGCAGCAAAAAAATATTTTTATGGTATAAAAAATCCTTTTACAAAAAAAATAATAATAAATTTTCATCAACCGAAAAGAGGAGATATCATTGTTTTTACAAACCCAAAAAACAAAAATCAATATATTATCAAAAGAATAATTGGAATCCCAGGAGATAAAATTATTTATGATACAATTAATAATCAACTAATTATCTACTCAGATTTTCAAAATGCAAGCAAAAAACAAAAAATAAAAATCAATTATTATATGTTAAATCAATATAAAAATTATAAAAATAATAATTTAACTGATACAAAAAATATTTCACAAAATAAAAATTACAACAATACATTAAAAAATAAATGCATCATATATAGAGAAGAAATTAACCATTATAAATATAACATATTAATATCATATAATATAAAAAATAAAATTAAAAATTACTTTCAACAATCTGGACAACCAAAACAATTCTGGTTAGTTCCAAAAAAAGAATACTTTGTTTTAGGAGATAATCGTCATAATAGTTTAGACAGTCGTTATATAGGATTTATTCCAGAAAGTAACATCATTGGAAAAGTAAATTATATCTGGATGAATTTACAATACCAAGAAAATCAATGGCCTAGTACAATTAATATTAATCGTATTGGTAAAATTGAATAAGAATTATAAAAAAAACAAATTAAATAAAATGAGTTAAATTGTGATAAACAAATTACAAAAAATCATAGGATATTTTTTTAAAAAAAAAGAAATATTAAAACAAGCGTTAACGCATCGAAGCTCAGGAAATAATCATAACGAAAGATTAGAATTTTTAGGAGATTCAATATTAAATTTTACTATTGCTCATGCATTATATAAATATTTTCCAAATGTCAATGAAGGTGATATGAGTAGAATGCGAGCAACATTAGTGAAAGGAAACACGCTAGCAAAAATTGCATATGAATTTAAACTAGGAAATTATTTAAACTTAGGGCCAGGAGAACTAAAAAGCGGGGGATCAAAACGAGAATCTATTTTAGCAAATACAATAGAAGCAATTATAGGAGGAATATTTTTAGACAGTAATATTTTTATTGTCGAAAAAATTCTACTGAAATGGTACAAAAAAAGATTAAAAAACATTACTCCAGGAGAAACGCAAAAAGATGCAAAAACAAAACTACAAGAATATTTGCAATCCAAAAATTTACCTTTACCCCAATATGTAATAATACAAATATATGGAGAAGCGCATAACCAATTATTTACAATACAATGTAAAATAAAAACAATTAGTAAAAATATTATTGGTTTTGGTGCAAATAAAAGACAAGCAGAACAACAAGCAGCAAAAATAGCTTTAATAAATTTAGGAATAAAATGAAAAGTCAAGATAGCTATTGTGGAAAAATAATAATTATTGGACAAACTAATGTTGGAAAATCTACTATAATTAATAAACTTTTGCAACAAAAAATGTCTATTACTTCAAAAAAACCTGGAACAACTAATCAAAATATTCTTTTTGTAAAAACATTAAATAAACATCAGTTTATTTATATTGACACGCCAGGAATTAATAAAAAGTATAATATTTTACTAAAAAATAATATCTTGAATCACAAAAAAATGCAGTTGATTCTTTTCGTTATTAATCAAACTTTTTGGTCAGAACAGGAAGAAATAATTTTAAAAAAGATTAAAAAAAAACTGATTCCAATAATATTAATTATTAATAAAATTGATTTAATGAAATGTAAAAAAATATTATTACCATTTGTAGAAAAAATAACAGCAAAACATCAATTTAAACATATTATTCCAATATCTGCAAAAAAGAAAAAACACATATTGATATTACAAAAAATGATAAAAAAAAATATACCTCAATCAAATCATATATATCCTATAAGATATATTACAAATCTTAATAAAAATTTTTTTATTTCTGAATTTATTAGAGAAAAATTTATTAAATTTTTAAACAAAGAAATTCCTTATTTAATAAAAATTAAAATTGATCAATGCTATATTGATAAACAAAATATATATAATATTTATGCTTCTTTAATTATTCCACTACCAAGAATCAAAAAAATTATTATCGGAGAAAAAGGAAAAAAAATAAAAAATTGTATTTTTTTAGCAAAAAAAACAATTAAAAAATATCTTAATCAAGATGTTAAACTATATGTAAAAATTAAAATTAACAAATAAAATATGTCAATCATTGGAATTGGAATAGATATTTTACAAAAAAAAAGAATAAAAAAAATATTTAATAAATTTAAAAAAAAATTTGTTATAAAAATACTATCAAATTATGAATTAAATCAGTTTTTTCAAGAAAAAGAAAAAATAAATTTTTTAGCTAAGAGATTTTCAATAAAAGAGTCTATTTCTAAAGCAATTGGAACTGGTATTAGAAAAGAAATAAAATTTAAAAATATTGAATTACATCATAATAAATATGGAAAACCAATAATTATTTTTTTAAATGAAACAAAAAAAATAATTAAAATATTAAAAATAAAATTTACTCACATCAGCATTACTGATGAAAAAAAATATGTTTGTACAGTAGTAATTTTAGAACGTTAATTTTTTTCTTATTCAAATCATTACAAACGTTTTGATTGAAAAAATTTTTTTATAATATTCGTGCAAGATGTAAGAGAAATTGAATCAGAAAATTCAATTTTAGTTTTTAATACTTGTAAAATTTCTGATGTATTATACAAATCTTTTTTTTTTTTTAAAAACTTTGTACCAATTACTAATCGACTAATTCTACTATTTATAATAGCTCCTAAACACATAATACATGGTTGTAGAGTAACATATAATGTAGTATGATTTAGTCTATAATTTTTTAAAATTTTTCCTCCTTCTTGAATTGCTATAATTTCAGCATGAGCAGTGGGATCATGATTAGCAATAGAACAATTAAAACCAGATCCAATAATACGATTTTCAAATATTAAAATTGCACCTACCGGTACTTCATTAATACATTTCGCTTTATTAGCCAGAATTAAAGCTAATTGCATCCATATTTTATCTTTTGAAGAAACAGTACTACTAAAAAAATTTTTTTTCATATTTATCATGAAATCACTGTTAAATAATTTTTTTTATTCTATTTTTTTCTATATTCCATTCTTTATTTTTTTTATATAATCGTTTATCTATCTTTTTCTTACCTTTGGATATAGCAATTTGTACTTTACACCACACACCTTTCCAATATAAAGAAAGTGCAATTAAACTATATCCTCGAGTTTGAAATTTTCCATACAAAAAATCAATTTCTTTTTTTTTTAATAAAACTTTTATATTTCGATTAGAGTGAATATTTTTATTTAATTTTTTAATAACATTAGATTGTATATCCAATCCAGTTAAATATACTGCATTGTTCTTAAAAAAAAAATATGCATTAACGATATTTACTTTTTTTTCACGTAAAGAACGAACTTCCCAACCTTGCAATACCAAACCAGCTTCAATAATGCTTTCAACAAAAAAATTATAATACACCTTCTTATTTTTTGTAATAAAAAATTTTTCTATATTTCTTTTATTTTTTAAATTAATCATTTTATTTTTATATTAAAAATTGTTATATCAATAAATTCAATTTTTATTGTGAAACAACAACCATAGCAGGACGTAATAATCTCTTATTTAATTGATACCCGTTCTGCATTACTTCAATAATATAATTAGATTTAAAATTACTTTTTTTTGCTATAGATATCGCTTGATGTATATTAGGATTAAATAACTTACCAACATCGTTAATTATAAAAACATTGTTTTTTTTAAACAATTCTAAAAAAGAAAATAAGATCTTTTTCAAATCGTGTTTTATTTCATTAAAATCTTTTATATTTTTCATAGCTTGTAAAGATCTTTCTAAATTATCAATATCAGGCAAGATCATAGAAATAATATTAGATAATGAATATTTATAAGCATTCTTTATATCTTTTTTAACACGTTGCAAAAGAATTTTAATATTTTTATTTGAAATTTTTTTTATAAAAAATATTTCTTTTTTTTTATCTTTTATTAAATAAGAAATTCTTTTAATTTCGTTTTTCATAATCCATCATTAAATTTAGTTAATTAAAATACTAAATAGTATTTTTAAAATTATTATCATAATAATTTCGATTCTTCAATTAAAGGTGAAATATAAGTAACTTCCATATCCCATGGCTGTTCTATCCATACATTTTGAGGAATATCAATGATATAATTATCGACCAATTTTCTACCTTTTGGTTTAGCAAAAACTGTAACAAAATATGCATTTGGATACAATTTCCTAATAACTTTCGCTGTTCCTCCAGTATCAACTAAATCATCCATGACAATAATATCATTCCCTTGTAATTTTGATTTTTTAATTACCGTAATATTTTTTAAATGGTGATAATTATAACTTGATATACAAACAGTATCAACATATCTTATGCTTAATTCTCGAGCTAATAATGCTGATGGAATTAAACCGCCTCTACTAACAGCAATAATTCCACTCCATTGTTTTATTGGAAGTATTTTATATGCTAATTTTTTTGTATATATTTGTAACATATCCCATGTAACAATATGTTTTTTGTTCATAAAAAAACAAAACCTATTTATAATAAAATATATGAATTCAAATTATATTATTAATCTTAAAAAATAAAAAACAACTTCATTTTATTATAATAATATAACTATTTTATAAAATAATACGGTGCGGACGGGATTCGAACCCGCGACCCCTGGCGTGACAAGCCAATATTCTAACCAACTGAACTACCGCACCAAAAAAAAAAAAAAAAAAAAAAAAATAATAAAAACAAAATCAATTTAATTCATCCATAAACAACCACTTTTTTCCATCATGTTGTTTAAATACTCTAAATGAGTATTATACTCCAATTTTGAAGTCTTTAAAACAACTAAGTCTTTATTAAATTTATCTATATCTTTTATCAAACTGATATTTTTAAGGTGGCAAAATTCAAAATTCATAATTTTTTGAACAGTTGTCATTCTTAAATACAATTTTGCTAATAATGTAGCATCTAGAAAAGCACTATGTAATTTTCTGTCAGAATGATTAATTTTATATCTTTTACATAAAGCATCTAAATTATTTTTTTTTCCAGGAAAAATTTTCCTAGCCATGGTTAAAGTATCAATAACATGACAATAATCAGATATTTTTTTATAATTTAAATTTAAGTTTTTAATTTCGTAATTCAAAAAACTAATATCAAATTTAGAATTATGAACAATAATATCAGAATTTCCAATATAACTTAAAAAATTTAAGTATATATCAGAAAATTTAGGTTTATTTAACAAATCATCATTTTTTATTCCATGTATCTTAAAAGCTTCGTGATCAATTAACCTTCCTGGATTAAGGAAAAAATGAAAATGATTTTTTGTAATTTCTCTATTAATAATTTCTACAGCGCCTATCTCAATAATTTTATGACCTAAATAAACTGGACCTGTTTTATTTAAACCAGTTGTTTCAATATCAAGAGATATTTTTCTTATACAATTTTTTTTCATAAATAAATTAAATATAAATTATGGAGCTAAGCGGGATTGAACCGCTGACCTCCTGCGTGCAAGGCAGGCGCTCTCCCAGCTGAGCTACAGCCCCAAAAATAGATTATTATTTATTTTAGGCCTGAGTGGACTTGAACCACCGACCTCACCCTTATCAGGGGTGCGCTCTAACCAGCTGAGCTACAAGCCTATATATAAAAATTAAATAATTGATGTGGGCACTATAAAATATAATTGCAAATTTAGTAAGGAGGTGATCCAACCGCAGGTTCCCCTACAGTTACCTTGTTACGACTTCACCCCAGTTATGAACCACAAAGTGGTAAGCGTTCTCCTTTTTTCAAAGGTTAAACTACTCACTTCTTTTGCAACTCACTTCCATGGTGTGACGGGCGGTGTGTACAAGGCCCGGGAACGTATTCACCGTGACATTCTGATTCACGATTACTAGCGATTCCGACTTCGTGGAGTCGAGTTGCAGACTCCAGTCCGGACTAAGATACACTTTATGAGATTTGCTTGTCTTCGCAGATTTGCTTCCCTTTGTATGTACCATTGTAGCACGTGTGTAGCCCTGGTCGTAAGGGCCATGATGACTTGACGTCGTCCCCACCTTCCTCCGGTTTATAACCGGCAGTCTCCTTTTAGTTCCCGGCCGAACCGATGGCAAAAAAGGATAGGGGTTGCGCTCGTTGCGGGACTTAACCCAACATTTCACAACACGAGCTGACGACAGCCATGCAGCACCTGTCTCATAGTTCCCGAAGGCACTTTTCTATTTCTAGAAAATTCTATGGATGTCAAGACCAGGTAAGGTTTTTCGCGTTGCATCGAATTAAACCACATGCTCCACCGCTTGTGCGGGCCCCCGTCAATTCATTTGAGTTTTAGCCTTGCGGCCGTACTTCCCAGGCGGTCGACTTAATGCGTTAGCTTCGGAAGTCATCTCTCAAGGAAACAACCTCCAAGTCGACATCGTTTACGGCATGGACTACCAGGGTATCTAATCCTGTTTGCTACCCACGCTTTCGCGCCTCAGCGTCAGTATTCGTCCAGGAGGTCGCTTTCGCCACAGGTATTCCTCCAGATATCTACGCATTTCACCGCTACACCTGGAATTCTACCTCCCTCTACGATACTCTAGGCTACTAGTTTTAAATGCAGTTCCTAAGTTAAGCTTAGGGATTTCACATCTAACTTAATAATCCGCCTACGCGCCCTTTACGCCCAGTAATTCCGATTAACGCTTGCACCCCCCGTATTACCGCGGCTGCTGGCACGGAGTTAGCCGGTGCTTCTTTTTCAGGTAACGTCAAGAAAAATAAGTATTAGTTATTTTCCCTTCTTCCCTGACGAAAGTACTTTACAACCCGAAGGCCTTCTTCATACACGCGGCATAGCTGCATCAGGCTTTCGCCCATTGTGCAAGATTCCCCACTGCTGCCTCCCGTAGGAGTCTGGACCGTGTCTCAGTTCCAGTGTGGCTGGTTGTCCTCTCAGACCAGCTAGAGATCGTCGCATTGGTAAGCCATTACCTTACCATCAAGCTAATCTCGTCTGGGTTCATCTAAAAGTGTAAGGCTTATTTAAATAAGTCCCCTACTTTGGTTTCTCAACATTATGCGGTATTAGCTATCGTTTCCAATAGTTATCCCCCTCTTTTAGGCAGATCCCCAGATATTACTCACCCGTTCGCCGCTCGCCGACAAGAAAGTAAACTCTCTTTCGCTGCCGCTCGACTTGCATGTGTTAGGCTTGCCGCCAGCGTTCAATCTGAGCCATGATCAAACTCTTCAATTAATTACTATTATTAAATTAAAAATAATAGTATAAACTTCTGAAAAACTCATCCTCTATTAAAATATATAATAGAAGAAAATTTTGCAATTAATTTTCAGTGCCCACATTAATTATGTAATCAATTTTTAAAGAGCATAATCAACAAACTTATAAGTACATATTACATGATTACAAAAATATGTCAACAAATTTATTATATTTTAATATTATTATTTTTATTAACGAAATAATTTATAATTTATAACATGAAATTTTATACACTATTAATTAAAAAGATATGAAAATTAAAAAAATTTTAAATGAATATTTAATAAAAGCATGTTTAAAAGAAAAAATACCTCATCATTACATTAGTAGTATGCAATGGACCGATAATACTAAATTATGGCATTATCAAATTAATGGAATTATTCCTGTTGCTAGCAAATTAAAAATTAATACAAAAATATTATCTGAAAAAATTATTAAAAATATTAATTCTTACAAAATATTTAAAAAAATAAAATATTCTTCTCCTGGCTTCATTAACATATTGATTGATGAAAATTGGATATCAAAAAAATTAGAAAATATATATTATTCTACAAGATTAGGAATAAAAAAAAATGTTAAAAAAACAGTTGTAATAGATTACTCATCTCCTAATATGGCGAAAGAGATGCATGTAGGACACTTGCGATCTACAATAATCGGAGATGTCATGGCACGAACGATGGAATTTATAGGTTATCAAGTAAAAAGAATGAATCATATCGGAGATTGGGGAATACAATTTGGCATGATGATTGCATTGATTAAGAAAAAAAAAAAATTATATAAAATAAATCAATTATCTTTACAAGATTTAGAAAAATTTTATCAAAAATCAAAACAAATATATGAAAAAAACATAATTTTCAAAAAAAAATCACATCAATATTTAATTGAATTACAAAAAAAAAATAAAAAATATATCGAAATATGGAAAAAAATTATTGAAATTACAATGATCGAAAATCAAAAAATTTATGATATATTAAATATATCATTAAAAAAAGAACATATTTTAGGAGAAAGTTTTTATATTCATTTTTTACCTCATATGATAAAAGAATTAAAAAAAAAAAAAATTACGAATAATCATCTCGGAAATATTATTGTATATCTCGAAAATATAAAAAACAAACATGGAAAACCGATGGGAGTAATTTTAAAAAAAAATGATAGTAGTTTTTTATATTCAACAATTGATTTAGCATGCCTGAAATACAGAATGCAAATATTAAAAGCAAATAGAATTATTTATTATACGGATATACGACAAAAACAACACTTAAAACAAATTGAAATAATTGCAAAAAAAGCAAAATATGTTCCAGAAAATTTTCATTTAGAACATCATGCTTTTGGTATGGTATTAACAAAAGAAAATAAACCATTTAAAACTAGAGAAGGAAAGCCCATTAAACTCAAAACACTAATAAAAGAATCAATTAAAAAATCTACAGATATTATAAAAAAAAAAAATCCATACTTAAATAAAAAAAAAATATCTTATATATCAAAAATTATCGGAATTAGCGCAATAAAATATTCCGATTTATCTAAAAATCGAACTAAAAATTATATTTTTGATTGGAATAAAATGCTATCTTTTCAAGGAAATACAGCATTATACATTCAATATACATATACAAGAATTTGTTCTATTATAAAAAAAAATAAATTAAAAATAAAAAAAAAAAACAAAAAAATAATTTTAAAAAAAAAAATAGAAATTCAAATTTCTATAAAAATATTACAATTTGAAGAAATTCTTGAAGATATCACAAATAATGGATTTCCTCATTTTCTTTGCATATATTTATTTAAACTATCATCTTTATTCTCTATTTTTTATGAAAAATACCCCATTTTATATGCTAAAAAAATTAAAACTAAATATAGTAGAATTAAATTATCCGTTTTAGTTGCAAAAACTATTAAGTTAGGATTAAAACTATTAGGTATTCACACAATAGAAAAAATGTAGAATTTAAAAAAAATATCCATAATATGTCAGAAATAAAATACAAATATAAAAATATAAATATAATAAAATATTATTAAATTCAAATTAAAACAAAAAAATCATGCGAACTAGCGAATATCCATTAAACACAATAAAAAATATATCTAATAATATTAATTCTATTAGTCACAAATTAATGATTAAAGCAGGGCTAATAAGAAGTATCAGTTCCGGAATATATATTTGGCTACCACTGGGACTAAAAGTTATTAAAAAAATAAAAAAAATAATAAGATACGAAATGAAAAAAATTGGATCTATTGAAATGTATTTTCCAATTATGCAACCAGAATATTTATGGAAAAAAAGTGATAGAATAAAAAAATATGGAAATGAATTAATAAAAATAAAAGATAGAAATAAAAAAATTTTTATATTAAGTCCGACACATGAAGAAATGGTTACAGAATTTATTAAACAAGAAATGACATCATATAAAAAATTTCCATTAATTCTTTATCAAATACAAACAAAATTTAGAGATGAAATTAGACCAAGGTTTGGGGTAATCAGGTCAAAAGAATTTATTATGAAAGATGCATATTCTTTTCATGAAAATAAAGATTCATTATCAAAAACATATAAAAAAATGTACCAAACATATATGAAAATATTTAAAAAAATGAATTTAATCGTTTATCCAGTGCAAGCAGAATCTGGAGTTATTGGAGGAAAGGTATCTCATGAATTTCAAGCATTATCTAAAAATGGAGAAGATGCAATTATTATTGCTTCAAAAAATATTCAGCAATCAAAAAATATAATCAATAAAATCCAAAAAGCAAAAAAAACAACTATTTTTCAAAAAAAAGAATATTTAAACATCAAAAATATATATAATAAAAATAATTATCAAATGAAAAAAATATTCCTTATAATAAAAAAAAATATTATTAAAATTTTTATTATAAAAAATGATAAAAAAAAAAACAATTTTATTATTTTTATGATCAAAGGAGATCAAATACTTAATGAAGAAAAAATTAAAACTATTCTTAATCTAAATCAAGAAAATGAAAAAATAAATTTTCTTAACTACCACGAAATCAATACAATCATTAAAAAAAATAAAAAAATAAATTTTAAAAAAAAAATAATTATAAACCAAGATATTGTGTTTTTAAAACACATTTTTCCAATAGTAATTATTAATAATATATTTTTTAAAAATCATATTTTAAATCAAGATTTTCTTTTTTCAAAAATAAAAAATATTGTTATTAATAAAAATAAAAATAAAAAATATAAAATAAAAAAAAGTATTGAAATAGGACACATATTTCAAATAGGAAAAAAATATTCAAATTATTTTAATCTGAAATTAAAAAACAAAAATGGAATAAACAAAACTATACATATGGGATGTTATGGTATTGGGGTTACTAGATTAATCTCTGCAATTATTGAACAAAATCATGATAAAAGAGGAATTATTTGGACAAATGAAATTGCTCCATTTCACGCAGCAATTATTCCAATTAATTTTCACAAATGCAAAAAAACTGTTAAAATATCAGAAATATTATATGAAGAGCTAAAACAAAAAGGTATATCTGTATTATTAGAAAATAGAAAAAAAAATATAGGAGAAAAATTATATGATATCAATTTAATTGGTATACCAAATATAATTATTATTAATCATGAGACTTTAAAATCCAATCTTATTGAATATCAGAAAAGAAAGGAAATTCAAAAAAAAAAACTTATTCCAATTAATCAAATTGCTGATATAATTAAAAAAAATATATATAATAAAATTATTTAAAACTTAAATAAACGCATTTATTTCCTAAAATATTTTTTAATTGGACAATTAATTCTTCCGATAAAGTAATATTCCAGCATTTTTGAAATTTGTAATTTCTAAAGGAATTTTTAGTTCTATAAAATATATAAATAGGAATGAATCCTTTAGAATAATTTTTCAAAATATTCTTTATATCTAATAATATTGTTTTATAAAAATTAGATTGATTAATCAACAAAATTATTTTTTTAACATATTTATTACGAGCAGAATCAATATCTATTATATTATTTAATAATATTCTTTTACCTATTATAGAATGATCTGAAATATATTTTCCAACAATGATTACTATTTTATCTTTTTTGAATATATTTTTATGCAAAACTAAAAAATTATTAAATACTATCACTTCTATGCAACGAAAATTTCTCGTAATTTCTAAAAACATAATATTTTTTTTATTTTTAGTATACTTAGATCGAATATTTGATATAATTCCAAAAATTATGACAACAGAAGTAGTAATATTTTTTTTTTTCATTTGAACAGTAATATTTTTAACATAATTATTTAATTCATATAAATATTCACTTAATGGATCTCCAGTCAAATAAAACCCTAAGACATCCTTTTCATAATCTAACTTTAATTTATTTGTCCAAGCAGTGATAAATTTCTCTTGTATTTTATTACGAAAAATACGATCGTCTGCATGCATTGATTGAAACAATTGTAATTGATTTTTTTGATGTCCTGAACGATACTGATCAGATAATTGTATTGCAAACGGTATTAATGAAATCAATAAAAATCTTTTAATTTTAAAACAATCAAACGATCCAGAAAAAATTAATTTTTCTAAAATTCTTTTATTAATAAATTTCTCTTGTACTGTAACACAAAACTCAAAAAAACTATTAAATTTACCAATTCTTTTTCGAACAGAAAGAATATTTTGAATTACAGCTTTTCCTAACCCTTTTATTGCTCCTAATCCATAAACAATACAACGATCTTGATTTACGATAAAAAAATACTTACTTTGATTAATATCAGGAGGAAGAATTTTAATATTCATTTTTAAACATTCATAAATCGAGATTTTAATTTTATTTAAATTATCAAGATCAGCACTCATAACAGCAGCCATAAATTCAGATGGATAATTAGATTTTAACCATAATGTTTGATATGAAATTAGAGCATAAGCAGAAGAATGTGATTTATTAAATCCATATCCAGAAAATTTTTCTAATAAATCAAATATTTTGCTTGAAAGTTGATTAGACATACCATTTTTTTTTGCAGAATATTGAAAATGTATTCGTTGATCTGCCATAACTTGATGTTTTTTTTTAGACATGGCTCTCTGTAAAATATCTGCTTTAGATAATGTATAACCAGCAAACACTTGTGCAATTTGCATAACTTGTTCTTGATATAATATTATTCCATATGTTGATTCCAAAATTGGTTTTAAAGAAATATGTTGCCATTTTTTATCAGGATAATAAATATTTTCTTTACCATGTTTACGATTAATAAAATTATCTACCATTCCAGATTGTAAAGGACCAGGTCTAAAAAGTGCAATTAATGAGATAATATCTTCAAAACAATCTGGTTTCAGTTTCAAAATTAAATTACGAATACCATATGACTCTAATTGAAATACTGCAATAGTATTCCCAGTACGTAATAAATCAAAACTTTTTTCGTCATTTAATTTTATATGATTAATATTGATATTATCCTGATTATTTTTTTTTAACCATGAATTTATCATGCATACAGCAGAATTAATAATTGTTAATGTTCTTAATCCTAAAAAATCAAACTTTAACAAACCAATATAATTAATATCATCTTTGTCTAATTGAGTGATAAACATATTCTCATCATTTTGTAATGGTGTAAATTGTACCAATGATTGAGGAGAAATAACGATTCCTCCAGCATGTTTCCCAGTATTGCGAGTCACACCTTCCAATTTTTTTGATATATTAATTAATTTATTTACTTCAACATTTTTTTGAAATAATTCTAATAATTCACATTGTTTAGACAATGCCTGTTTTAAAGTAATTCCAATATCCATTGGTATTAATTGAGCGATTTTATTTACAAATCCATAAGGATATCCTAAAACTCTTCCAACATCTCTAATAACAGAGCGTGCAGACATAGTTCCAAAAGTAATAATTTGAGCAACTCGATCAGATCCATAAAAATTTTTTACATGTTCAATAACAATATCTCTTTTTTCCATACAAAAATCTATATCAAAATCCGGCATGGATAATCTTTCAGGATTTAAAAATCTTTCAAAAATAAGGTCAAATTTTAATGGATCTATTTCAGTAATATTTAACGCATACGCAACTAATGATCCTGCTCCTGAACCTCTTCCAGGACCAACAGGAATATTATTTTTTTTTGCCCATTGTACAAATTCCATAACAATTAAAAAATAACTAGGAAAATTCATTTTATTTATAATTTTTAATTCCATAAACAATCTTTCATAATATTTTTTAATAACACTTGTTGAATCATTAATATTAGGAAATAAAATATTCAATCGACTTTTTAATCCAAATATGCTTTTTTGTATTAAAAACTCTTTTGCATTTATTGAATTAGTTGGAAAAGATGGTAAAAAATAATTTCCCGTAGGTATACTAACATTACAACGTTTAGCAATTTCTACACTATTTTTTAAAGAAGATGGTATATCTGAAAATAAATCACACATCTGAGTTTCAGTTTTCATAAATTGCTCAGTACTATATAAATTATCAAAACAATTTTGACTTAACATCACTCTTTGATCAATAGCTAATTTAATTCTATGAGTATCAAAATCAATCTTATGTATAAAACAAACATCATTAGTTGCAACAATAGGAACATGGTATAAAGAAGCAATTTCAATTGCATATAGTATATATTCTTTTTCATATATACGATTTGTTCTGTTTATTTCTATATAATAAAAATTTAAAAAATATTTATTATAAAAATCAAACAATTTATAAACAAGTGAATAATTCTTATTAATTGCATATTTTCCAAAATCTCCATCTACACCACCAGAAAGAATTATTAAACCTTCTCTATAATTAACTAACCAATCTTGTAATATAAAAAAATATTTTTTATTAGAATTATTAATTATTTGAAATTCTGTACGTGATTTTGAAATTAAAACCATCAAATTTCGATAACCAATATCATTTATAGCTAAAATTTTAATTATACTAAATTCATTAGGAATAAAATTAAATTTGATTCTCATGCGTACACCGAAAATTGGCTTGATTCCATATTTCATCGCGTTTTTATAAAATTTTACTACACCATAAAAATTACTATCATCTAATATACCCAAGGCTGGCATTCCTAAAGTATAAGCATGTTTTACTAAATCTTTCGGTGTATTTAATCCTCTTGTAATAGAATAATCGCTACAAACAGATAAATGAACAAATTTTGGTTTCATCATATTTAAATATTAAAAAAAAAGAAAGAAAAAGAAGAATAAATATAAAAATAAAATATTTTCATTGCACATCAAATATATTTAATTAATACTTTTAATATAAGTACATAAAAATTTAGCAGAACAAACCAAGATGTTTTTTAAAAAAACTTTTCCTGAAAAAAAAATAGAATAATTAAATTTTCTTAAAATTTCTACATATATAATTAATTGATCTCCCGGAACAACCATTTTCTTAAATCTTACATGTTGAATTTTTGTTAAACTATAAAAACCATTTTTTGGATTATGATAATTATTTATATAAGACAATATAATTGCTGTTTGTGCCATTGATTCTACCAATAATACTGCAGGAAAAATAAAATTTCCAGGGAAATGACCCTGCAACCATGGATCGTTAGCAGTAATATTTTTTATTGTTTTAATGAATTTATCTTTATTATATTCAATAATACGATCAATAAGTAAAAAAGGATACCTATGCGGTATAAATTTTAATATATTTTTCATAAATTTTACACCACTACCATGTATAACTCATATGTATTTGTAATGGATTAACAAAATTTGTATGAGGGCAGAAAAAAGGATATACATAAATAACATGAACTGGTCCAAAAGGAGAAATCAGAACTAATTCAAATCCTGTAGACGCATGAATATCGAATATACTATTAACGTAATGATATTTATTTTTAACTGTATTGTGAGTATAATTATCCCATAAACTACCAAAATCTAAAAAATAAGATGCTTGCACATAATTATTACAATTATATCCTAAAATAGAATGAATTGGAAATATAATATCAAATTTATTAATAAAAAAATTATTTCCTCCAATTGATTCATTAGATTGTTTAATATAAAAATTAAATTCTTTATCATCATGATTATTTTTATTACACTGATATAAAAATTTTGTATGAATACTATTATTACTTAAACCACGAATATTATTATCATCTTGTAATCCAAAGTTTTCATATTTCGGATAATGATTTTTATTCAACGATCTTCCAAAACCAATAGTAGAACAGGAATGAAATATATATTTCTTATTTTTTAAATTCGAAAAATATTTCTCTACAATAAATGTTAATTTATGATAAAAATCATTATTGCTATTAAAAAAAAATTTTCCATGACAAGATAATTGATGTCCAGATGTAGGAAAATTTTTACGAGAAATACTATTGTATGACCAATCATACATTACGGAAATATTTGAATGATAAGAATTATTTTTATCTAAAGTATTGCTATTTTTTTTTAATACTTTATTACTAAATAAATATTTTTTTAAAAAAATTATATCATACGTGTGACTTTTAAAATAATTCACACCAAAATGAATAGAATAATTTGGAGAAAACATAAACTCTATATCATTATTAGATCCATATTTCTTAATTATTTTTAATATGTTATCGTTAAAACCTGTATGATGTGAATAATGGTAAAATATTTTATTAATAAAAATAATATTCTTGCGATAATGAGGATATTTAAAAGAAAAATCTATATTATCATTTGATTTACCGTGTATAAAATTAATATTAGTGTTTTCTCCTAAACCGAGCCAATTTTTATGATTAAAATTAATATTTATATTCGGTCCATAAGAAAGATTATATCCTAAACTAACATCAAAATTATTATTGTTTTTTTCCTTTACTTGAGATATCATATGTGATTTATTTTCACGATTATCAAAGCAACTAAATTTTGAAATAAAATGTTTAAAGTAATCAATATCTTTTACATGAAATATACTCGATTGTATTGAATGAAAATTAGAAAACGAGCCAATAACCATATTTTTAATACAATATAATAAGGAATAATCATTTTTTTTATATTTATTTTCTGTTATTATAATGTTTTTGATAAAACATCGTGGACCCAAATCGATATAAAAATGAACAATAACTGTATTATCAAAGTTGTATAACATGATTTTAGTATCAATATTACATTGTAAAAATCCAAGATTTAAAAATTTTATTTTCAGTTCTTGTTGTAATTTTCCAATTTCATCGGAATTATACTGTTTATTCAATTTGCTTTTTAACCAATCCTGTTGAAACAAATATTGATAATTCAATAAATTTCCATGAATAACATAAGAAGACAACTTATACTGTTTACCTTCAGATAAAACAATTGTTACAAGAATATTTTTATTATTTTGAACACAATTAAAATTAATTTTTTTTATACAAAAATTAATATAACCTTGTTGCAAATAAAATGATTGTAATTTTTCTAAATCATTTTTAAATAACTTCCATTGATATTTTTTATTATTAAATACCATTCTTTGAAAAAAATTTGGGTATGATTGAAATAAACTAATAATCTTATTACTAGAAAAATATTTATTTCCTATAATTTGAATATCATTTAATATTTGATCAGGTCCTTCTGAAATAAAAAATTTAACAATAAAATTTCCACTTTTTATTTTTTGATAGTGAATATTAATTTTTGCATTTAAAATTCCTAGATTATTATACAATTCTTGTAATTTATATTTTATAGATTTTACTTGTTGTATATTTAAAACACTATTTTTTTTTATACCCAATCGTTTACAAACTTTCAGTAATAATTTTTTACTAATTTTTTTATTTCCAATAAAAAAAAAACGCTCAATGATAGAATCTTTATGTACTATACTTAAAGGTTCATAATTATATTTATTAATGACATGATGATAAAAACTACTACTATATATGAATTTAAATAAATCAAATCGAATGTCTTTTTTTTTGGATACAACTTGCTTACAGTGAATCTTGCTGAGAGTTTCTATTGTAGAGATATTCTTTAAAAAACATTGTTTACCTAAATCTGAATTAATATGAATATAAGAAGTACAAGTGTTTATGTTACATAATGAAAAAAAAATCAACAATATAAATTGTATCATAAATATTTTCACAATATATTGAAATTAAAATAAAAAAACTATATAAAATAAAATTTTAACATATATATATATATATATATATATTGATAAAAAATAAATTTATAAAAAATATTCAATGGATATATTTCATAAAAATATGTTAATTATATTTTCATAATTTCTTTTTTTGTTTTTAATAAAAGAGAATTTATTTTTTTCATATAATTATCAGTCATTTTTTGTACTTGATGTTGCATATCATATTCTGTATCATTCCCAATATATTTATCTTGAGAAAATTTTTTTAATTTATGATTAGCATCTCTTCGTATATTTCTAATATTGATACGACATGTTTCAGACTCTTCACAAATTAACTTAAAAATTTTTTTTCTTCTATCTTCTGTTAGTGCAGGGAAAACAATTCTAATAATATTATCACTCACTAATGGAGTAAGTTCTAACTTCGATCGAAAAATTTCTTTTTCAATATCACGAAGAATCTTATTATCAAATACATTAATTTTTAAAGTATTAGAATTTTCTACAGTAATATTAGATAATTGTTTTAAAGGAATTTGAGAACCATAATAATTAATTTTTATTCCTTCTAATAAATCAGGAGAAATACGAATTGCATAATTTTTATTTATATATTTTTTAAATAAAACAAAAATTTGATTCATACGATCATTTAACTCTTTCATAAAATCAGTATGCATAAATCAACC
Organism: Buchnera aphidicola (Shivaphis celti); assembly: GCF_039349365.1. NCBI lineage: Bacteria > Pseudomonadati > Pseudomonadota > Gammaproteobacteria > Enterobacterales > Erwiniaceae > Buchnera > Buchnera aphidicola. Next base: position 171,518 of record NZ_CP134977.1, on the reverse strand, counting down.
TTTACATATCCTAATAAATAAAAAATAATTTAAAAAAAAAAAAATAAAATAATCATATGTTTTAAAATATTATTTAACTAACTAATGTTCCCTCATCTTTCCCTAACAACACACGAATTAAAGATTTTTTATTATTAATATTAAAAATACAAATAGGAATATTATGATCTCTAGCCAAAGAAAATGCCGTTAAATCCATAATTTTAAATTCCTGATTTAAAACATCTTGATAATTTAAGTTCTTATAAAACATAACATCTGTACTATTACAAGGATCATCAGAATATATTCCATTTACCTTTGTTCCTTTTAAAACAATTTCTGCATTAATTTCAATTGCACGTACACATGCAGCAGAATCCGTAGTAAAGAAAGGATTTCCAATTCCTCCACAAAATATAACAACAACAGAATTAGATAATAAATTTTTCGCTTTATCTAAATTGTATGAATCACACATGGTATGCATAAAAATTGAAGACATTAAACAAACAGAAATATTAAATTTATTTAATACATCCTTAAAAAATAATCCATTAATTACAGTAGATAACATACCTATATAATCAGCAGTAACTTTATTTATTCCAAATTTCGATAAAGAAGCACCTCTAAATAAATTACCCCCTCCTATTACAATACTGATTTCAATACCATGACTGAGCAAATATTTTATATCTTTAGCTATTGTATACAAAATATGATTTTCCGTATTGGATGTATTTATGCCGTTAATAACTTCGCCGCTGATTTTAAGAACAATTCGTTTATATAAAAATTTCATATCTAAATATCATAATTTTCATGATTTGTAATACTATCATAATATATATTCACTTTATTGATTAATTTTATTGACCAACAGCAAATCTAATAAATTTCAATACTTTTACATTATTTTCATGAATTATATCTTTTACTTTTTTTGTAGCATCAAAAATAAAACTTTGTTCTAATAAACAAATACTATTAACAAATTTTTCTATTTTCCCCTCAACAATCTTATTTAATATATTTTTTGGTTTTCCAGAATTTAAAATTATTTCCAATTGTATTTGTTTTTCTTTCTCTAAAATTTCCGAAGGAATAGCATGACGTTCTAAATAATCTGGATTTTGTGACGCAATATGCATGGCAATATTTTTTAAAATCATTTTATTTTTAGAATATGCTTGCAATAACACTCCAATCTTATTTCTATGTAAATAAGATGTAATATTTACATCGTGTAAAATACCAAATCTTCGAATAAAAATATTCTCATTAAATCGTGCAATACAAGATACTATTTTTTCTTGTGATATAGTTTGTAAATCCGATAAATTATTTATTTGATTAGTATGTGCAATAAATAGTATTTCTTTACCCAATTGTAAAAAATCTAAGTTTTTTTCAACAAAATCAGTTTCACAATTTAATTCTAAAATATATGAAATATTTTTTTTAACACATAACGCTATAATTCCCTTAGTTGCTAAATTTTTAAATTTATTTTCTGCTTTAATATAACCATTTTTTTTTAAAATAATAATTGCTTTTTCAAGATCTCCATTAGCAGCAACTAATGCTTTCTTGCATTCCATAATACCAATTCCTGATCTTAATCTCAATTCTTTTACAACTTTTGTATTAATACACATATTTTCTTTCCTTACAATAACTACTATAAGACAGTAAAAATATTACTATGAATGTAAAAATTATATCATTTATAATAAATATATATATTTTAAAAATAATTTTAAAGTATTTTAGCATCATTAATAAGAAAATCGACGACAACACGTAAATATAATTTAATGGAACGAATAGCATCATCATTTCCAGGAATAATAAAATCAATTCCTTCCGGATCAGAATTAGTATCTACAATAGAAAAAACTGGAATACCTAAATGATTAGCTTCTTTAATTGCAATATGTTCATTCTTTGCATCAATCACAAAAATCGCATCAGGTAAACCACCCATATTTTTAATACCCCCAATACTATTTTCTAGCTTTAATAATTCTCTAGATCGTACTAATCTTTCTTTTTTTGTTAGTTTTAGTACAGTTCCGTCTTGTATTTGTGTTTCAAGAAATTTCAGTCTTTTTATAGATTGACTTACTGTTTTCCAATTTGTTAACATCCCTCCTAACCATCTTTTATTAACATAAAATTGATTACATTGTATAGCAGATTCTTTAATTAAAGAACTAGCAGCTCGTTTTGTTCCAATAAATAATATTTTCCCTTTTTTTTTATAAACTTTTTTTAATTCTAATAAAGCATTATAAAACATCGGTATTGTTTTTCCTAAATCAATAATATGTATCTTATTACGTGTACCAAAAATAAAAGATTTCATTTTAGGATTCCAAAAACGAGTTTGATGCCCAAAATGTACACCTGCTTTTATCATATCATGCATAGAAAAAAAATTCATAACTACCTCTTTAATATTGAAATTATAAAAATATTTCCTAAAAAATATAAATTAATTAACTATATTCTATATAAACAATATATTATTATCAATAATACAATAATAAAATTCAATTTTAATAATTTATAATACAAACATCGTCATATTGAATAAAAATATAGATAAATATTTTTTAAAAAAAATATAATTATAAATTATTATTAAATCATAATATATGAAATAAAATGATAAATATTCCTATAAAAAATCACGAAGAAATAAAAAAAATAAGAATTGCTGGTAATATCGCAAGTAACGTATTACATATGATAAAAAAACATGTTGTTTCTGGTATCACCACTGCAGAATTAGATAATATATGTCATAAATACATTACAAAAAAAGAAAAAGCAATACCAGCTTGTTTAGGATATTATGGATTTCCAAAATCAATATGTATTTCTATTAATGAAACTGTCTGCCACGGTATTCCTAATGAATATACAAAATTAAAAAATGGAGATATCGTTAATATTGATGTTACAATTATAAAAAAAAAATACTATGCTGATACATCTAAAATGTTTATTGTAGGAAATTGTCAAGATCATGCACTTCAATTATGTCAAGTGGCAAAACAAAGTTTATATATCACATTTCCAAAAATTAAACCAGGATTACCATTAAATATAATTGGAAAAACAATACAAAATTATATAAAAAATACCCCATTTTCAATTGTAAAAGAATACTGTGGACATGGAATTGGAAAAAATTTTCATGAACAACCACATATCTTACATTATAATAACTTCGATACCTCTATTGTATTAAAACCTGGAATGATTTTCACGATTGAACCTATCATCAATGCTGGAACAAATAAAGTATTTTGCATGCATGATAACTGGACTATTCGAACAAAAGACAATAATTTATCCGCACAATATGAACATACTATTCTAGTAACTCACAATGGATGTGAAATATTAACTAAAAGAAAAAATGAAAAAATACAAAAAATATATGTTAATATGTAAATTTCATTTTAAATATATTTTAAACAGAGCAAAAACATGCAAAATATAAAAAATATTATTAATAAAGCATTTGAAATAAAAAATAAAATAAATTATCAAACTGTTGAGCCTGAAACATATAATGCAATTATCAATACAATTGAATTCATTGAAAGGGGTATATTAAAAATATCAGAAAAAATATCGAATGAATGGATTACACACCAATGGTTAAAAAAAGCTATTTTATTGTATTTTTGTATTCAAAAAAATAAAGTTTTTTCTGGAGAAAAAAATATTTTTTACGATAAAGTAGATCTTAAATATCAGTATAACAAAAAAGAAGAACTAAAAAAAAATAATATTCGTATTGTACCACCAGCAACTATACGAAAAGGAGCTTTTATCGGTAAAAATACTATATTAATGCCTTCTTACATTAATATTGGAGCGTTCGTAGATGAAGGAACCATGATAGACACATGGTCTACAGTTGGATCATGCGCTCATATCGGAAAAAATGTACATCTTTCAGGAGGAGTAGGAATTGGAGGAGTATTAGAACCAATACAAGATAATCCTACAATTATCGAAGATAATTGTTTTATTGGAGCACGTTCTGAAATTGTCGAAGGAGTAATTGTAGAAAAAGGATCCGTAATTTCTATGGGAGTATATATTGGAAAAAGTACAAAAATTTATAATAGAGAAACTGGAGAAATTACTTACGGAAAAGTACCAGCAGGATCTGTCGTAGTTTCTGGAACATTGCCTTCACACAATAAAAAATATAATTTATATTGTGCTGTTATTGTAAAAAAAGTAGATCAGAAAACTTTAAAAAAAGTAGGAATTAATCAATTATTAAGAAATATCTCATAATATTATAAAATATTTCAGATCCTATAAAACATTCATGGATCTGAAAAGTATTAAAAAAAAATATTTTAAATCTTTCTATTTTAGAATATACCAATATAATATATAAATCATATAAATAAGGATATAAAATGGAATTATTATCAGGATCAGAAATGGTAATTCGTTCATTAATTGATGAAGGAATCGAATATATTTTTGGTTATCCTGGAGGAGCAGTTCTAGATATCTATGATGCTTTAAAAAATAATAAAAAAATTAAGCATATATTAGTACGTCATGAACAAGCGGCTACACACATGGCAGATGGATATGCCAGAGCAACAGGAAAAATAGGAGTAGTACTTGTTACTTCTGGTCCTGGAGCAACCAATGCCATTACTGGAATAGCAACAGCATATATGGATTCCATACCAATGGTAATTATATCAGGTCAAGTAAATTCTGAATTAATTGGATACGATGCATTTCAAGAATGTGATATGATAGGAATTTCAAGGCCTATTGTCAAACATAGTTTTTTAGTAAAAAAAACTGAAGATATTCCAGTTGTATTTAAAAAATCATTTTGGCTAGCAATAACAGGTCGTCCAGGACCAATTGTAATAGATCTGCCTAAAGATATTTTAAATAAAAAAAATAAAAAACCATATTTTTGTCCAAAAAATATTCATATTCGATCATATAATCCAATAAAAGATGGACATTCAGGACAAATTAAAAAGTCAGTAATAACATTATTAGAAGCAGAAAAGCCTATTATGTATATCGGAGGAGGAGCTATTACATCTAATAGTACTGCGGAAATAAAAGAAATTGCAGAAATGTTAAACATTCCCGTTACTACTTCTTTAATGGCACTTGGAGCATTTCCAGGTCAGCATAAACAAAATTTAAATATGTTAGGAATGCATGGCACTTACGAAGCAAATATGGCTATGCATAATTCGGATGTTATTTTAGCTATTGGAGTAAGATTTGATGATAGAACAACAAATAATATCAACAAATATTGTCCTAACGCAAAAATATTACATATAGATATTGATCCAACATCTATCTCTAAAACTATTACTGCACATATACCAATTGTTGGTCATGCAAAAAATATTTTACAAAAAATATTAAAAACACTTAAAAAAGTAAAAAATATTAAAAAAAATCGTTTACATCCATGGTGGAAGCAAATTAATAAATGGAAAAATATAAAAAGCTTAGAGTATAACAAAAATAGTCTACTGATTAAACCTCAATATGTCATAGAAAATTTATGGAATTTAACACAAGGAAAAGCATATATTACTTCAGATGTAGGACAACATCAAATGTTTACAGCTCTATACTATAAATTCAATAAACCAAGACAATGGATTAATTCTGGCGGACTAGGAACAATGGGATTTGGATTACCGGCTGCATTAGGTGTAAAATTAGCATTTCCAAAAAAAACAGTTATTTGTATTACTGGAGATGGTAGTATTCAAATGAATATACAAGAATTATCAACAGCTATGCAATATAATCTATCAATTCTGATAATTAGTTTAAATAACCACGCATTAGGAATGGTAAAACAATGGCAAGACATGATTTATGAAGGTAGACATTCTCATTCATATATGAAATCATTACCTAATTTTATAAAGTTAGCAGAATCATATGGACATATTGGAATACAAATTAAAAAAAATGATGAAGTAGAAAAAAAAATAAAAATAGCATTAAATCACCTAAAAAATGGAAAATTAGTATTTTTAGATATTAAAATTGATCATCAAGAAAATGTATACCCTATGCAAATTAGAGATGGAGGTATGAACGATATGTGGCTAAGAAAAAAGGTATAATGTATGAAACAAATTTTATTAATATTAATAGAAAATGAACCAGGATCTTTATCTCGTGTAGTAGGATTATTTTCGCAACGCGGATATAACATTGAAAGCATTACTGTATCTCCAACAGAAGATATAACGCTATCAAGTGTAACAATTCAAACAAATGGTGATAAAAAAACAATTGAACAAATTGAAAAACAACTACATAAACTCATTAATGTTTTTAAAGTAACACAGGTAAATCAAAAACAATATATAGAAAGAGAAATTGCTTTAATTAAAATCAAAAACTCTGGATATTCAATTGTACAATTAGAAATTATCATCAAAATATTTCAAGGAAAAATAATCAACATTAACCACAAAACATATGTAATACAAATGATAAATTCTAATGAAAAAATAAATGATTTTTTAAAAATTGTAAAAAAAACTACCAAAATTATCGAAATATCACGTTCAGGAATTATCGGAATACAAAAATGATCAATAAAAATTTAACATAGAAATTCATACTGCAAGAAAATATTTCATGAATAATAAAAAAAAACACCAAACAGTTTTATTAAAAGAAACTATCCAATCATTAAAAATAAAAAAAAATGGAATATATGTTGATGGAACATTTGGAGAAGGTGGACACTCTATAAAAATTTTAGAAAAACTAGGGGAAAATGGAACATTATATGCTATTGATCAAGATCCAGAAGCAATTAAAATAGCTAAAAAAATAACAGATCATAGATTTCATATCATTCATGGTAATTTTGCAGAAATAGATCTTTTTTTTAAAAAAAATAAAATAAAAAAAAAAATTGATGGAATTATATTAGATTTAGGAGTATCAACTATGCAAATCATGTCTAAAAAACGAGGTTTTTCATTCAATTTAGATGGCCCATTAGACATGCGCATGAATCCAAAAATCGGAATATCTGCATCAAAATGGATAAATCAAGAAAAAATAAATAAAATTTATAAAGTATTAAAATATTTTGGAGAAGAAAAATTTTCAAAAAGAATTGCAGAGGCAATTAAAAAAACAAGAAAAAAAAAACCAATTATTACTACATTAGAACTATCCAACCTTATCAAATCTCATATTCCATGGGAAAAACGTCATAAACATCCTGCTACAAAAAGTTTCCAAGCAATTAGAATATTTATTAACCAAGAAATAAATTTATTAAAAATTTTTTTAGATAAAATATTAAAATTTTTAAATTATAAAGGAAGAATATCAATTATTAGTTTCCATTCTTTGGAAGATAGATTAGTAAAACAATTTATGATAAAAAATAGTAAAAATCCACATTTTTTAAATAAAATTCCATTAAAAGAAAATGAAATATTGCAATTATATCAAAAAAAACTGAAAATTATTCATCGAATTTTTCCAACAAAAAAAGAAATCATCAATAATCCGAGATCAAGAAGTGCTATTTTAAGAACTGCAGAACTAAAAAATTAATTTTTTTTTGATCAATAAAACATAAAATAAAAATTTTATTAGTATAAAATATGTTTGAATGGTAGAGATAGGTTAAAATATAATGAGTAAAAAAAACCAAAAATTAATAATTGGATTAGATATCGGGTCTACAAAAATTGTTGTAACAGTTGGAAAAATACTAAAAAATAGAATTATTAAAATTATTGGTTTTGGAAAATGCCATTCTCAAGGAATAGATAATCATGGAAACATAAAAAATTTAAAATCAATTTCTTCTTGTATAAAAAAAGCTATTAATGAAGCTGAAATTATAGCTGAATGTAATATTTCTTCTATATACGTCTCTATATCTAATAAATACATAAAATGTAAAAACGAAATTGGAATTGTTCCAATTTACAATAATGAGGTAACAAAAAATGATATTAAATATGCAATTTATACAGCAAAATGCATAAAATTAAAAGAAGGATATAGTATACTACATATTATACCACAAGAATATTCCATTGATCAAGAACATGGAATAAAAAATCCAATTGGATTGTCAGGATGTCGTATGCAAGCAAAAGTGCATTTAATCTTGCATAAACATGATATTCAAAAAAATATCATTAAAGCAATTAATCAATGCAATGTCAAAATAAAAAAAATAATATTTTCCGGAATTGCATCTGGTCAAGCAGTATTAAAATTAGAAGAAAAACAATCTGGGGTATGTATTATTGATATAGGTGGAAATAATATCAGTATTGTCATTTATATTAATGGTTCCATACAGCACAGTCAAGTCATTCCATATGCAGGAAATATTGTAACTCATGATATTGCATATGCATTTAATACATCCTTTGATAATGCAGAAAAAATAAAAATTAAATATGGATCTAAAATATCTTCATCGTTATCAACATCAGAAATAATTAATATTTCTACTAAATATGGAATTAGTACAAAAAAAATTCAACAAAATACTTTAATTGAAGTTATTGAATCTAGATACAAAGAGTTATTTTATATAATTAGCAATATTATTATTCATATTCAAAAAAAACTATACGAGAAAGGACAAAAATATAAGATTAATTCTGGAGTTGTTTTAACTGGAGGAGGATCACAAATTAAATTAATCAAAAAAATAGCACAAAAAACATTTAATATGCCAATACGAATTGGAATGCCAAAAAATATAAAAACATATAATGACCAAATTATTCATCCTAGTTATTCCACGGTTTTAGGATTATTGAAATACGCAGAAAAAAAAATCTTTTATAAAAAAGAAAAACACAAAAAAAATACAATTTTAAGCAAAATATATAATAAATTGCATCTATGGTATAAAAAAATCACTAAAATATAACAATTAAAAATATTTATATAGAGGAAAATATGTTGGAATCTATGGAATTAAGTAATAATGCAATAATAAAAGTACTTGGTATTGGAGGAGGTGGAGGTAATGCCGTAGAACATATGGTAAGAGAAAAAATAGAAGGAGTGGAATTTTTTGCAATTAATACTGATGCACAGGCATTAAAAAAAATAGAAGTAGGACAAACAATCCAAATAGGAAAAAATATTACTAAAGGGTTAGGAGCAGGATCAAACCCAGAGATTGGAAAACATGCAGCAGAAGAAGATAGAGAAGCAATACATACAGCTCTAGAAGGAGCAGATATGGTTTTTATAGCCGCTGGAATGGGTGGAGGAACTGGAACGGGAGCTGCTCCAATCGTTGCATCTATTGCAAAAGAAATGGGAATATTAACTGTTGCAGTAATCACTAAACCGTTTGTATTCGAAGGAAAAAAAAGAATGATATTTGCTGAACAGGGAATAGTTGAACTGTCAAAATATGTTGATTCGTTAATTATTATCCCAAATGATAAACTTTTAAAAGTACTAAATCGAGGAATTTCTTTACTCGATGCATTTAGCGCTGCAAATAACGTATTAAGAGGAGCAGTACAAGGAATAGCTGAATTAATCACTAAACCTGGATTAATGAACGTAGATTTTGCTGATGTAAGAACCGTTATGTCAGAAATGGGTTATGCAATGATGGGAACTGGATTATCTTCAGGAGAAAACCGAGCAGAAGAAGCTGCTGAAATTGCTATATCTAGTCCATTGTTAGAAGATATTGATTTATCTGGAGCTAATGGAGTATTAGTAAATATTACCGCTGGAACAGATCTAAGATTAGATGAATTTGAAACAGTTGGTAATACTGTCCGATCATTTTCTTCTGACAATGCTACAGTTGTAATTGGAACTTCTCTAGATTCAGAAATGAATGATTCTCTACGAGTCACGGTTGTTGCTACTGGAATTGGGATAGATCAAAATAAAAATAATAAATTTTCTAATAATAAAAATCTACATCAAGAAAATACAACAAATAATTATCGTTATCAAAATTTTCATTCCTGTATAAAAAGATCACATCAAAAAAAAATATATCGAAAAAATATTGAAATAAAAAAAAATAATATTAAGGAACCAAATTATTTAGATATACCAGCTTTTTTAAGAAAAAAATAAATTAAAAAAAATAATTATCTTAAACAATATAATCACAAAAATATATGATAAATTTTTCAAAACTTCAAATACAATTTACTAAAAACGCTAAAAAAAAAATTACACAATTAATAAAAAATGACATGAATGAAAATTTATATTTTAGAATATATATTACTGGAGGAGGTTGTAACGGATTTCAATATAAATTTAAATTAGAAAAAAAAATTAAAAAAAACGATTTTTTTATGCAACAAAAATTTAAAATAGTGATTGACGCAATTAGCTTAAATTATATTCAAGGAGGAACAATTGATTACCAAGAAACATTAACAGGAACAAAATTTGTTGTATTAAATCCAAATGCAAAAAGTACATGTAGTTGCGGAACATCCTTTAGTATTTAAAATTCAAAAGAAAGAGTATAAATATATGAAAATTGGCGTTATTTATGCCATGAAAAGTGAACTATTAATATTTAATAATGAAATTTACAAAATTAAAAAAATTAGTAATTCAGTACATGAATTAAGTTTAACAAAGAATAAAAAAAAAATTATTTTTATACAATCCGGAATCGGAAAAACAGAAAGTAGTATTGCTTGCACGATATTAATTAAAATATATAAAGTAAATTTTATTATCAATATTGGATCAGCAGGAAAATTAAATTCTTCAGTAAAAATATTTGATATAATTATTGCAAAAAAAGTTTCTTATTATGATGTTAACTTAAAAAGTTTTGGTTATAAAGAAGGACAAATTCCTAATTATCCTAAAATATTTAAAACAAATTTAATTTTAAGAAATGTATTAAAAACAATATTAAATTATTATTCTATTAAATATCAAGAAGGATATATTGTTAGTGGTGATACGTTTATTGATAAAAAAAGTAAAATAAAAAGAATACTACAAAAATTTCCTATAGCCATATCAGTGGATATGGAATCATCTTCCATTAAACATACATGTTACAAATTCCGTATACCATGCTTGATTATAAAAATCATCTCAGATCATTCAAAAAAAAAAGCTTCTTCTCTTTTCAAAAAAAATATAAAAAAAACTTCTATAAAAATAAAAAAAATAATAACAATTTTAATAAAATTTATAATATCAATTAAAGAAATATATTTCGCATTGTGATGAAATAATAGATTTTTTTTATTATATAAAATATAAAGAATTATTGAAAAAATAATTCTTTATAAAATAATGAATTTAATTTTTTCATATTACCGAATATTTGATTTTGAATTCACCATATCAGTAATAGTTCCTTGTATAATTTGTGCAGACAAATTAATTGATTCACACAACGTAGGATGTGGATGAATTGTTAATACTATATCTTCTATATCACAATTCATTTCTATTGCTAATGTAATTTCTGAAATTAATTCACCTGCATTTCTTCCAACAATCACTCCGCCAATAATTGTTCTATTATCTTTATTAATAATTAATTTTGTTATTCCATTAGAACAATTTGATACTAATGCTCGTCCAGAATTTTTCCACGGGAAAACTGCAACTTCATAGTTAATATTTCTTTGTACAGCTTCTCTTTCGTTTATCCCTACCCAAGCAATTTCTGGATCAGTGTAGGCAACTGAAGGAATAACTTTTGGATCAAAATAATGTTTATGTCCAAAAATAACTTCTGCAGCAATATGACCTTGATGCATACCTTTATGAGCTAACATCGGTTGTCCAATCACATCTCCAATTGCGTAAATGTTAGAAACGTTAGTACATAATTGATTATTTACCTTAATAAAATTATTTTTATCTAATTCAACATTAATTTTTTCTAAGTTTAAACCACTAATATTTGGTTTTCTTCCAATTGCTATAAGAATAGCATCATAAAATATTTTTTTTTCACTTCCAGAATTTAACATCGTAACTGCAACTTGATTATCTTTTATGAAAATATCTTTAACATTTGTTTCTAACAAAATATTAAAATCTTTACAAACCGAAGAAGTAAAAACATCAATCACATCTTTATCTAAAAATGGCAAAATTCTTTTAAAACGGTCAATTACATCTACTTGAGTACCAATTGTGCTATAAAAGGTTGCCATTTCTAATCCAATAATTCCTGAACCAATGATTAACATCTTCTTTGGAATAGTATTTAATGATAAAGCAGTCGTTGAATCCCATATATATTTATTATCTATAGGAAAATTTGACAATGTGATTGGTTTTGATCCTGTCGCAATAATAACATTGTCAAAATGTACATGTATCATTTCTTTTTTACCATCAACGACTACAGTATTTTTATTTAAAAAATAACCAGTTCCGTTTAATAAAATAACATTTCTTATTTTAGATAAACTTTTTAGTCCACGTGATAAATCAGAAAGAGTTTTATTTTTATTTGCTTTAATAAGATTTATATCAATTGTAGGATCATTAAATATAACACCTTGAGTTGACAATTCTCTTGCTTCTTTTATTACTTTTGCTATATGTAATAAAAACTTTGAAGGAATACAACCAACATTTAAACATACTCCGCCTAATGTATCATATTTTTCAACCAGTGTTACATTTAATCCTAGATCTGCACTTCGAAAAGCTGCTGCATAACCAGCAGGACCAGAGCCAAGAACTAAAACCTGTGTATGAATCTTCCGAATCATTTTTATACCCTCTATAAAATTTTAGAATTTTTTTATTTTAATATTATAATATACTTTTAAAATATAATAAATAAAAATAATTTAAAAAATTAAATTAATAATAATCTAATATCTGATAATATTTTATTAATATACGTAATAAATCGTGCGCCATCTGCACCATCAATAATACAATGATTATAAGATAATGAAATTGGTAACATTAATTTAGGAACAAAAATTTTTCCATTCCAAATAGGTTTATAACAAGATCGAGAAATTCCTAATATAGCTGCTTCCGATCCATTAATAATTGGAGAAAAATATGTACCACCAATTCCCCCTAAACTAGAAATTGTAAAGCAACCACCCTGAATATCTAACATATTTAAATTACCCTGGCGAGCACTATTCGATTTATGAAATATTTCTTGAGAAATTTCAAACAAATTTTTATTTTTTACATTTTTAATCACTGGAACTATTAATCCATGATTTGTATCTACAGCAATTCCAATATTTATATATTTCTTTAAATAAATAGTATTACCATCTCGAGAAATAGAACTATTAAAATATGGATATTTTTCCAATCCTTTAGAAATAGCTTTCACAACAAAAGTTAATAATGTAAGTTTATTATTTTTTTTCTCTTTATTGGATTGATTATATTGAATACGAAAATTTTCTAAATCAGTGATATCTATTTCATCAAATTGTGTTACATGCGGAATAGTAGACCAATTTTTAGATAATACATCTCCAGTACGTTTTTTTATTTTATTAATAATGACTTTTTCTATTTCACCAAACTTATTGCAATTATTCTTTTCAGGATTCACGGTATCTTGAAATATATTATTTTTACTAACATGAGAATTTAAATCGTTTATATAATTATCAATATCTTTTTTAATAATTCTATTTTTTCTTCCACTACCAACAATATTATGTAAATCAATATTTTTAGACCTTGCTAATCTACGAATAATAGGAGAGGCATAAATAATATTAAGATCTTTCACTTTTGATTGTTTAATATTGTCAACATCTTTATCACTATTATAAATAGTGTTCTGATTTTTAAAAGTATTTTTTAATTGCATAATCATAATAATAGAGTTTTTCTTAACAATATCAGAAATTTTTACTTTAATTTCCTTAACTATACCAGTATGTGGAGAAGGAATTTCCATAGAAGCTTTTTCTCCTTCTATAACAATTAAACCTTGCTCTTTTTTCACATAATCATTAACATGTACTAAAATCTCTATTACTTCTGCTTGATCAATTCCAATATCTGGGATTTTAATTTCAGTATCCACTGCACTTTACCTCTCATACAAAAATTGGATTGATTTTTTCTGTATTAATATTAAATTTTATTAACGCATCAACAATAATTTTTTTATCTATGATGCAGTGATTAGATAATTCTGTCAATGCAGCAATTACAATATAATGAGCATGAATTTCAAAATACTGACGTAAATTTTTCCTACTATCTGAACAACCAAATCCATCTGTTCCTAACACTCGATAGGTCTTGGCTGGTATATATTTCCGTACTTGATCAGCAAATAATTTCATATAATCAGTTGCAGCTATTGCTGGAGCATCATTCATAACTGTTGTAATATATGGAACTTTTGGATTTTTAAAAGGATGTAACATATTCCATCTTTCACAATCTTGTCCATCACGAGCTAATTCAGTAAAAGAAGTCACACTGTAAACATCTGAACTAATACAATAATCATTATATAAAATGTGTGCGGCCTGAATTACACTTCTTAAAATAGCTCCTGACCCTAATAGTTGTACTTTATATTTTTTACCTATCAGAGAATTTAATTTATATATTCCTTTAATAATACCGACTTCCATTCCTTTTAACATTTCTGGCATATAATAATTTTCATTCATAGTAGTAATATAATAATATATATTTTCTTGTTTTTCTCCATACATTCTTATTAAACCATTGTGTATAATAACAGCTATCTCATATGCATATGCAGGATCATAAGAAATACAATTTGGTATTGTTAAAAAATGAATATGACTATGTCCATCTTCATGTTGTAATCCTTCTCCATTTAAAGTAGTCCGACCAGAAGTTCCTCCAATCAAAAATCCCCTAGCCTGTTGATCTCCAGCAGCCCAACACAAATCACCGATTCTTTGAAATCCAAACATTGAATAATAGATATAAAATGGAATCATTGGAAAATTATTATTGCTATATGAAGTAGCTGCAGCTAACCATGAAGCAGCTGCTCCTAGTTCATTAATCCCTTCCTGTAATATTTGTCCTTTTTGATCTTCCTTATAATATAATAATTGATTTTTATCTTGAGGAATATATTTTTGACCATGAGGATTATAAATTCCAATTTTTCTAAATAAACCTTCCATTCCAAATGTACGAGCTTCATCGGCAATGATAGGAACAATTCTATTTTTTAAAGATGAAAAATTTAATAAAATATTTAATATACGAACAAATGCAATAGTTGTAGAAATCTTTTTTTTTTGTTGGACAAATAAAGAAGAAAAATCATTTAAACTAGGTAAAAACAATTCTTCTGTAAACCGAGTTATTCTTTTTGGAATATATCCTCCTAATGCCTTCCTTTTTTCGTGTAAATAAATATACTCCGGAGAAGATTTTTCGAACTTAATAAAGGGAAGTGAGGGAATTAAATTTTCTTGAACTGGAACATCAAATCGTTTACAAAAATATTTTAATTCATGAATATTCATTTTTTTCACTTGATGCGCAACATTTTTTCCTTCTGCTACATCTCCCATTCCATATCCTTTTATAGTATGAATTAAAATTACTACTGGTTTATCTTTTGATTGTTTTGCTTTATGAAAAGCTGCAAAAATTTTTTTAGGATCATGTCCTCCTCTATTAAGCATCCAAATTTCTTCATCAGACATATCTTGAACTAATTGTAGAGTTTCAGAATATTTACCAAAAAAATGTTTTCTAATATAAGATCCATCTTTAGATTTAAAATTTTGATAATCTCCATCTACCGTTTCATTCATTAATTGAATTAATTTCCCACTATTATCTTTTTTTAATAAATGATCCCAATGATCTCCCCAAATTACTTTAATTACTTCCCATCCCGCACCATAAAAAATACTTTCTAATTCGTCAATAATTTTCCCATTTCCAATTACTGGTCCATCTAATCTTTGCAAATTACAATTAATAACATATATCAAATTATTTAATTTTTCTCTCGCTGCAATAGTAATTGCACCTTTTGATTCTGGTTCATCCATTTCTCCATCACCTAAAAAAGCATAAACAGTTCTGTTATTTGTGTTTTTTAAATTTCTATTTTCAAGATATTTTAAAAATTTTGCTTGATAAATTGCATTAATAGGACTTAATCCCATAGAAACTGTAGGAAATTGCCAAAAATTTGGCATTAATTTTGGATGAGGATATGAAGGAAGGCCATGACCAAAAGTTTCTTGTCGAAAATTATCTAATTGTTTTTCTGTCAAACGTCCTTCTAAAAAAGCACGTGAATAAATTCCAGGAGAAATATGACCTTGAAAATAAATTAAATCTCCGTCATGATTCTTATTTTTCGCATAAAAGAAATGATTAAAACAAACTTCATAAATAGTAGCAGCAGATTGAAAAGAAGATAAATGTCCCCCTAAATCTAAATTTTTTTGAGAAGCACGTAAAACCATAATAATAGCATTCCATCTTACAACAGATCGAATTCTTTTTTCAATCTCTAAATTTCCTGGATAATCTGGTTCAAAATTCAACGGAATCGTATTAATATAATCTGTTACCAAAGTATTTATTGAATTTTCAGAATCGTATTTTCTAATTTTTTTTATTAACTGATGTATTATAAAACGAGCGCGATATAATCCATTTTTTAGTATTACTGATTCTATAGAATCTATCCATTCAACTGTTTCAATAGGATCGATATCCGAAAAAAAGTGTTTTATCATATCTATGATTCCTAGTATTAAATTTTATTTAAATATAAAACATAAAAAATAATCATTACTCACATTATAATATATAATATTTTTATATATTATCATGTCAAGTAACATATTAAAATATTTAATGATTATTAAAAATTTTATTTTCCTGCTCAAAAACACGAACAAATGTAGTACGCTTTGTTAGTTCTTTAATTGTAGTAGCCCCAACATAAGTACAAGTAGAGCGTATACCACCTAATATATCATGTATAGTATTTTTTATCGAACCCTTGATTAATATTTTTACTACTTTTCCTTCTTCAGTTTTATAATCATCAACTTTTCCTTTATGTAAACACATAGCATATTTAGAACTCATACCATAAAACACCATAAATTTCTGATTATTTTCTTGCACCATAGATCCTTCACATTCTACATGTCCTGCAAAAATTCCACCAATCATAACAAAATCAGCACCAGCACCTATTGCTTTTGAAATATCTCCAGATTCAGTACAACCACCATCGCTAATAATATGCCCTTTCAAACCATGTGCTGCATCTGCACATTCAATAACAGCAGATAATTGAGGATATCCAATCCCTGTTTTAATTCTCGTGGTGCAAACTGAACCAGATCCTATACCAACTTTAACAATATCTACACCAGAAAGTATTAACTCCTCAACCATTTCTCCAGTAACTACATTACCAGCACAAATCACTTTATTAGGAAAATCCATTCGAACTTTTTTTACAAACTGTACAAAATGTTCAGAATATCCATTGGCTACATCAATACAAATAAATTTTAATAATGGAGAAAGAGATAATATATTTTTTAATTTCATATAATCTTTTTTTGCAGTACCAGTAGAAATCATAATATAATTAAATTTTTCTTTTGGAAGAGAAGAAATAAAATTTTTCCAATCAGAAATATCATAATATTTATGTATTGCTGTTAAAATTTTAAAATCAGATAAAACCTTTGCAACATTAAATGTGCCAATAGTATCCATATTTGACGCAATAATTGGAATACCTTTCCAAAATATATTAGAATGTTTAAAAAAAAAACTCCTACATAAATTTACTTCAGATCGACTTTTTAACATAGATCGTTTTGGACGAATTAAAACATCCTTAAATCCTAATTTAATACTTTCTTCAATACGCATTTTTTATTCCAAAAAAAATTAATATTCCATTATTTTATTTACAAAAAAAAATAAAAAATAAATTAATTAAATAAAATATAGTGCTATACATTAAATATTTTTTTTACAATTTTAGAAAAAATTGTATACTGTAATACATCTAACATGTTAGAAAAAACAAAATATGACTCCTTAATGTATTCTTGTTTAGGATCCTTTTGCGCATAACATTGAAAATGTATACCAGAACGTAAGTATTCCATAAAAGATAAATGTTCACTCCAAAAAAAGTCTAATGTATTTAACATAATATTTTTTTCTATAATACATAAATAATCACTTCCATAAACTTTTTTTGACCGATTATATTGATATAACATACGAGAGTAAATAGTATTAACAAGATCTTCTCGAGAATTTTTTCTATTTTTATTAAACCACTCTATTATGGAAATAGAAAAATTAAAATCATTTTTTAAAAATTTTTCTATCAATGATACATCCCATTGTTTAATATTTTGACTCGGACAACATATATTAATCATTTTAGTTAATATTTCTAATAATCGTTTTTTAATAATTAACGTCATATCATTCATGTTAACAATATTATTTCGTATAGTATAAATAATCTTTCTTTGTTTATCTAAAATATCATCATATTCTAATAATCGTTTACGTGTTTCAAAATGATGATTTTCTATTTTTTTTTGTGCATAAGAAACAAGTTTATTAATCCAATTATGTTGAATAGGTTCACCAAATTTTAAACCAAAATTTTTTATCATTTTCTGAACTTTTTTTGAAACAAATAAACGTATTAATGGATCTTCCATGGATAAATAAAAACGTGATGATCCTGGATCACCTTGTCTGCCCGATCTACCCCGTAATTGATTATCAATACGTCTTGATTCATGACGCTCAGTTCCAATAATATGTAATCCTCCTATTGAAACAATATAATCATGTTCTTTTTGATTATTTTCTTTATTTTTTTTATATAAAAAATTAGAAAAATATTTTTTCTTTTTATTTAAACATCCTCCTAAAATAATATCAGTACCTCTTCCAGCCATATTAGTAGAAATAGTTACAGCACTTAATCTACCAGCTTCTGCAATAATACCTGCTTCTTTTTCTAAACACTTTGCATTTAACACATTATGACTAATACCCAATTGATATAATTTTTTAGAAATAATTTCTGATTTATAAATTGAAGTAGTACCAACTAAAACTGGTTGTTTTTTTGAAATACATGTTTTTATATCTTCAATCACTGCAATAATTTTTTCTTCTTCAGAAACATACAAAAGATCAGAAAAATCTTTTCGAATCATCGGGCAATGTGTTGGTATAACTATTGTATCCAAATTATAAATCATTTTAAATTCAAATTCTTCCGTATAAGCTGTTCCAGTCATTCCAGAAATTCGATTATATAGTTTAAAATAGTTTTGTAATGTAATCGATGCCAAAGTTTGATTTTCATTAAATATTTTTACTTTTTCTTTTGCTTCTATTGCCTGATGTATTCCATCTGACCATCTTCTATCCAACATCATTCTGCCAGTATGTTCATCTATAATAACTATTTTTTTATTTTTTATAATATAATCTACATCACAATTAAAAACAATATTTGCTTTTAAAGAAGAAATAACATACTGTAAAAATATAATATTTTTAATAGAATATAAAGATTCATTTTCACAAATTAATTTATACTGTATTAATAGTTTTTCAATTTCTATAAATCCCAATTCAGTAAAAAAAACCTGTTTATTCTTTTCATCTACAAAATAATATCCGTTTTTTTTATTAACTTTCATATTTTTTTGATTTTTTTCAATCAAAATTAAAACAATATTATTAATAATATGATAAATTTTTGTACTTTTTTGAACAGGTCCTGATATCACCAATGGCGTACGTGCTTCATCAATCAAAATAGAATCTACTTCATCAATTAAAACATAATATAATTTTCTTTGTACACGATCTTTCTTAGAAAACACCATATTATCACGTAAATAATCAAAACAAAACTCATGATTAGTACCATAAGTGATATCACATAAATATGCTTCTTTTTTCTGTTGAATCGACATTCCAGATAAATTAATTCCAACAGTCAAACCAAGAAATTCAAAAAGTTCTTTATTTTTTTTTGCATCTCTTTTTGCTAAATATTCATTCATTGTCACAATATGCACTCCAAAACCCAATAAAGCATTTAAATATGCAGATAAAGTAGATGTTAATGTTTTACCTTCTCCTGTACGCATTTCAGCAATACAATTATTATGCAAAACAATTCCACCTAATAATTGAACATCAAAATGTCGCATATTAAAAATTCTTTTACTAGATTCTCGAACTACAGCAAATGCCTCAGGCAATAAATTACGCAATGAACATCCAGTTAATAAAGATTTTTTAAAAAATTGAGTTTTTTTTTTAATTGATTATCTGATAACTTACTAATATATGCTTCCAAAATATTAATTTTATCAACAATTTTTTTCATACTATTAATCTTTCTACTATTTGTATCACCAAATAAAAAATTAAATATTTCTAAAAACATAAAATTACTCTCGCTTCATAAAATTAATACAAATAGATACATTAATAAATGTATAAAATATATTAATTTAAGTAAATAAAATTATAACAATCAATACAAAAATTAACACATATTATTTATATATTACATGGTACGTTAAATATCTTTGGATATTTAACTGACAGCAAATATAAACCATTTGGTTTAGCAGTAAACGAACAAAATTTACGATTTCTTTTTTTTAAAACATATTGCATCCAATAAGATCTTTTGTGCATTTTACCAACTTCAATCAAACATCCAACAATATTTCTTACCATATATTGCAAAAAAGAATTCGCTTGAATATCAATAAAAATAAAATTTTTAAAACTAAAAACATTAGTATAAATAATTTTTCTGTACGCTGTATATGATTGACAGGTACTAGAACGAAATGAGCTAAAATCATACTCTCCAATTAAATATTGACTAGCTTGATACATTGCATATACATCTAGTTTATTATAAATATGATTAGCATAATTATGTAAAAAAGGAGACCTGTAATTACTATTATAAATAATATATCTATAACAACGTGAAACTGCACTATAACGAGCATGAAATTTATTAGACACTCTGCCAATCCACTGTACAGCAATATCGGAGGGTAAATAACTATTGATACCCAAAATCCAAGAAATATCTCTACGAACTGAAACAGTTGTAAAATGTATTATTTGTCCTATACTATGTACTTTAGCATCAGTTCGACCGGAACATATTACACTAACTTTGTGATTTGCAACATTTGATATAGCCTTTTCAACTATTTTTTGAATACTTAATATATCAGATTTTTGGTTCTGCCAACCATGATAATAACTACCATTATATTCCACTCTTAAAGCAAATTTTTTAATTTTAGTATTTTCAATCATAATACTTGACCTATAATATATAATAAAATGTATTTTTAGTCATTATGATAATTTATACATCATAATATATATTAAAATAAAAAATAAAAAATAAAATTATTAAAAATATTTTCAAAAATTTTTTTGAAAAATATTTTCTAAAATTAAATAAAATCATATAAGGTAATAATTTATTTTAACATAATTTAGAATATAAGTATCATTTTTTTATTAAATATTTTTATTAAAGATCAATTTAAAAAAAATGTTATACAATAAATAGCATAACTACATGTAGTTCGGAGATATTAAATAAATGAAAATACTTAAATTCGGTGGAACATCTGTAGCAAATTCAACCAAATTTTTAGAAGTATCAAAAATCATTGAACAAGAATTTCAAAAAGAAGATTTAGCAATTGTCTTATCTGCTCCAGCAAAAGTTACAAACTATTTAGAACAAATAATACAAAATATAAAATGTAATTCCCCATCAGATGAAATTTTTCATAAATTAAAAAAAATTTTTTCTGAAATAATTTGTGGAATTAAAAATCAAAAAAAAAACTTTCCCGACAAAACAATTACTACATATATCATAAACAAATTTGATTACATTCAGAAAAATATTAAAAAAACAAAAAAACATAATAAATGTGATCAATTGTATGCAAAAATTATCTCAATGGGAGAAATTTTTTCTATAAAAATTATGCAAAATATTTTTATTACTAAAAACATTCCTACTTTCCTGATTGACCCAAAAAAAATAATTATAGCCAAAGGAGACATATTAAACGCTCAAGTTAACATTGAAAAATCAAAGTTAAATATAGAAAAAGTAAATATTCCAAAAAAACATCTGATTTTCATGCCAGGATTCATTGCAGGTAATGAACAACAAGAACTAGTAACATTAGGTAGAAATGGCTCAGATTATTCTGCAGCAATACTATCCGTACTTTTAAATGCAAAGGTATGTCAAATATGGACTGATGTAAATGGAATTTACACAACAGATCCAAATGTTATCTCTACCGCAAGGGTATTAAAACACTTATCTTATAATGAAGCAAAGGCGTTATCTTTTTTTGGAGCAAAAGTCTTACACCCAAATACTATTTCTCCATTATCAAAAAATAATATTCCATGTATTATCAAAAATACAAAATATCCAAATGAATCAGGAACAATAATCAATAATAATCATCCGAAAAAAAAAACAATAAAGGGAATAACATATCTTGAAAATATTATAATGATAAAAATTAAAGTAGTTACACCTACGACTATTCATGAAATAACAAACCAAATATTTTCAGTATTTCTAAATAACAGTGTACACATCTTGTTTCAAAGTTATTCCAAAATAAAAGAAACAATATTTTTTTATATTACAATAAAAAAAAATCAACAAATTACATTGTTACACGATCAGTTAAAAAAAAAAAATAATAAAATAAAAAATATTACTATTAAAAAAAAAATAAAAATTATTTCAATAATTGGCAATACAATCAAAAGTAACATAAAGTGTAAAAACAAAATTTTTTCTATATTAAAATATACCAATTTAAATATATTAAATATTCATAACGAATTTTCCCAATATGCAATTTCAATTGTTACTGATAATAATAATATTCAAGAAAATATAAAAATTATACATGATCAAATATTTCATAAAAAAAAAATTATTGAAATATTTTTAATCGGAATAGGTGGTGTTGGAACAGCTTTAATACAACAAGTGCAAAAACAAAAAAATATACTTGAACAAAAAAATATTCAATTTAAAATTTATGGCATAGCAAATTCAAAATATATGTTATTTAATACTCATAAAATTCAATTAAATAACTGGAAAGAACAGCTATATCAAAAAAAAGAAAAATTTTGCATAAAAAAAATTATTTATAATTTAAAAACTGCAGCATTATATAATCCAACAATAATAGATTGTACCGCAAGTCAAACTATAGCCGATTGCTATGATACCATTTTAAAAAATAAAATTCACATTATTACTCCAAATAAAAAATTTAATTCAGGAAGTTGGAAAAATTATATTAATATTAGAAAAATATCCGATAAAGTCAATAAAAAATTCTTATATGAAACAAACGTTAGTGCTGGTATTCCAATTATTCACACATTAAAAAGTTTAATTAATGCAGGAGATAAATTAATTAAATTTAAAGGTATTTTATCAGGATCGCTGTCATTTATCTTTGGAAAATTGGAAGAAGGAATATCTATTTCTCAAGCAACTATTATGGCACAAAAATTAGGTTTTACTGAACCTAACCCAAGAGATGACCTATCAGGAATAGATGTAGCTCGAAAATTACTGATACTAGCTAGAGAAATCGGATATCAACTAGAATTACATGATATTGCAATTACACCTATCATTCCAAAAGAAATGATGAATATCAAAAAAAAAGAAGAATTTTTATCAGAATTATCTAAATTAGATAAATTTTTTTATGAAAAATATAAAATAGCAAAAGATAAAAATCAAGTATTGAGACTTATAGGAACAATTAAAAAAAATGGTATATGTCAAGTAAAATTAACTTCTGTAAAAAAAACAGATCCACTTTATACTGTTAAAAATGGAGAAAATGCGTTAACAATATATAGTCAATACTATAATCCTATACCGTTGGTACTACGAGGATACGGTGCAGGAAACAATGTGACCGCAGCCGGTATTTTTTCTGATTTATTACAGATATTATCATAACAGTTGGAAATTTAATATGATAAAAATTTATGCACCTGCATCTATTGGTAATATTAATGTTGGTTTTGATACTTTAGGCATGGCTATATCCCCTCAAGATGGATCACTACTTGGAGACTGTGTGACAATTACTTCAAATAATAGTTTTGATTTACAAAATGTTGGTAAATTTTCTTCACAATTACCTCAAAACATTAAAAAAAATATTGTTTGGAAATGTTGGAATCATTTTTGTATTATTCTGAAAAAAAAAATATCATGCTCTATAATTTTAGAAAAGAATATGCCTATTGGTTCAGGACTAGGATCCAGCGCTTGTTCTATCGTAGCAACTTTAGTAGCAATTAATAAATTTTGCAAATTACCATTAAATGAAAAAAAATTATTATCTCTCATGGGAAAAATTGAAGGAGAAATATCAGGAGAACCACATTACGATAATGTAGCACCATGCTATTATGGTGGACTACAATTAATTATTAATGAAAATAATTATATTAGTCAACCTGTACCATATTTTAAAAAATGGATATGGATTGTTGCATGGCCTGGAATTAATATTTCCACTTCTAGTTCTCGCTCTATTTTGCCATCAAAATATAAAAAAGAAATTTGTGTAGAACATAGTCGATTATTATCTGGATTTATTCATGCATCACATACTAAACAAGAAAGTTTAGCAATTATGCTCATGAAAGATATTATTGCAGAACCTTATCGAATACAATTAATTCCAAATTTTTTAGAAATTAAAAAAACAGTGTTAAATTTAGGTGCAATAAATTTTGGGATATCTGGATCAGGACCAACAATATTTGTAGTATGTAATAAACAAAGTAGAGCTGTTAAAATTAAACAATGGTTATCAGAAAATTATCTCAAAAATAAAAACGGATTTGTACATATTTGTCAATTAGATTTATTAGGAGCTAGAAAAATAGGGATTTAATATTATGAAATTATACAATTTAAAAAATTATTATGAACAAGTGAACTTTTTAAAAGCAGTAAAAATTGGATTAGGAGAAAATCAAGGATTATTTTTTCCAATTGATTTGCCTATTTTACATAAAAATCAAATAGAAGAAATGATAGAAATGGATTTTTTAACAAGAAGTGTAAAAATTTTATCTATGTTTATTGGGAACGAAATTGAAATTTCAAAATTAAAAAAATATGTTTACCATGCTTTTTCATTTCCAGGACCGAAAATCATTCCTGTAACAAAAAATATTTCATGTTGTGAACTATTCCATGGACCAACATTAGCTTTTAAAGATTTTGGTGCTAGATTTATGGCACAAATTATATCACATTTAAATAAAAAAAATAATATTGTCACAATACTCACTGCAACATCAGGAGATACCGGAGCAGCAGTAGCACATGCATTTTATAAAGCAAAAAATGTTAGAGTAGTTATACTATATCCACAAGGTAAAATTAGTTTATTACAAGAAAAACTATTTTGTACATTAGGGGAAAATATTACTACTATAGCAATTGATGGAAGTTTTGATGAATGTCAAGAACTAGTGAAAACAGCATTTCATGATGATGAATTAAGAAAAAAAACTGGATTAAACTCAGCTAATTCAATTAATATTAGTAGATTATTAGCACAAATTTGTTACTATTTTGAAGCATACGCATTAATTAATCCAGAACAACGTAGAAATTTAGTTATTTCCATTCCTTGTGGTAATTTTGGTAATTTAACAGCAGGGTTATTAGCAAAATCTATGGGACTACCTATCAAATCTTTCATAGCAGCAACGAATGCTAACGATACTGTTCCAAGATTTCTAAAAACTGGATTATGGAAACCATATAATTGTATTTCTACAATCTCTAATGCTATGGATATTAGCAGACCAAATAATTGGCCTAGAGTAGAAGAATTATTTCATCGCAAAAAATGGAAATTAAAAACGTTAGGATTTGGAAGTGTATCAGATGAAATTACTACTGAGGAATTACTAAAACTAAAACATATGGGATATATTTCCGAACCACATGCAGCAGTAGCTTATAAATTATTGAGAGAGCAGATTCAAAATCATGAATTTGGACTATTTTTAGGAACAGCTCATCCTGTAAAATTTAAAAATATTGTAGAAAATATACTAAATGTAAAAATTTCTTTACCAAAGAATCTCAAATTATCATCTAAAATGCCAATACTATCACATTATATAAAACCTGACTTTTCTAAAATTAAAAAAATCTTACTTTCATAAAATGACATCTATTTTTAGAGAAGAGAAATATATTTCTTCTCTAAAATAAATTATGATGTAAACAAAAAATTAATAATATCACCATCTTGTATTATATAATTTTTCCCTTCATATCTCAACTTCCCAAATTGTTTTGCTTTTATTACACCACGAAATTTAATAAAATCAATATAATTAACGACTTGTGCTCGAATAAAACCTTTTTGAATATCTGTATGTATTTTTTTAGCAGCTTGAAAATTATTTGTTCCAATTGGAATAGGCCAAGATCGTACTTCTTTTTTTCCAACCGTAAAAAAATTATGTAAGTTTAATAATTTATATCCTGCATGAACAATTTTATTTATCAATATAGTATGATGATTTAACGTTGAAATATT
Source organism: Buchnera aphidicola (Shivaphis celti) (assembly GCF_039349365.1). NCBI lineage: Bacteria > Pseudomonadati > Pseudomonadota > Gammaproteobacteria > Enterobacterales > Erwiniaceae > Buchnera > Buchnera aphidicola. The sequence continues at coordinate 144,771 of NZ_CP134977.1, read as the reverse complement.
TTTACTATTTTTAACTTTTTTATTTAGTAAATTGTATTCATGTAAAATGGAAATGGGAATAAAAATATTATTTTCTTTTAAATCTGAATTTATGAATTTTTTAATATTAAAATTATCTAAATTATTAACAGATATATTTGCAATATAAATAACAGGCTTAATGGTAATAAATTTAATATCATATAATAAATTTAGTTTTATTTCATTAAAAAATAATGTATTTAGAAATTTTCCATTCTCTAAAACATCACAACATAATTCTAATAACTGTATTTTTTTTTTGTTTAAAGTAATTTTATTTTTTTTTAATTTTAATATTTCTTGCTGACATAGATTTAAATCCGAAAAAATCAGTTCCATATTTATAATTTCAATATCATCTTTCGGTTGAATAACATTATTAACATGTATAACATTACTATCATGGAAACATCGTACGACATGTATTATAACATTAGTTTTACGAATATTATCTAAAAATAAATTACCCAACCCTAAACCTTTTGAAGCTCCTTTGACTAATCCAGCAATGTCTACAAATTCAATATATGCTGGAACAATGGATTTTGGTTCTGTAATTTTAACAATTTCATTTAATCGATTATCAAAAACAGAACAAAATCCATAATTAGGATTAATAGTGCAAAATGGAAAATTTTTTGCAGGAACGTTTAATCCTGTTAAAATATTAAATAATGTCGATTTTCCAACATTGGGAAGACCAATAATACCACATCTTAAACCCATAATTACCTCTCTAAAAATTTCAAAATATAATATATTCATTACAATATATTTTATGTGTTTCAAAAAAAAATTTTATATTTTTATACTGATATATTACAAATAAATATATTTCATGATATAAATGATATAATAAAAAATAGAATATAAAAAAGTATTATATAATATACCTAAAAAATTTATATAAAATAAAAATAAAAAAATAATATATAATTTCATAAAATGAACCATAAATATAAAAATAATAATATATTAATTTGAAAGAATTAATGTATAAAATAATAAAAAAAATAACATGCACTTTCAATATAATAACTTACAAGAAAGATTCAGAAAATTTTTTCCAGTAGTCATTGATATCGAAACAGCCGGATTTAATAAAAAAATAAATGCTTTATTAGAAATAGCGGTGATTACATTAAAAATGGATAAAAATGGATGGATAAAAAAATCAAAAACAATACATTATCATATTACTCCATTTTCAGGATCATTAATTGAAATTAAATCTTTATTATTTAATAAAATTGATCCATTTAATCCATTACGACAAGCAGTTTCTGAACATGAAGCACTAACATTTATATTTGATATTATCAATCAAGAAATGCAATCAAATAAATGTAAAAAAAGTATATTAGTTGCACATAATCCACAATTTGATTATTCTTTTATTAAAGAAGCAATCAAAAGATGTAATATAAAAAATAATCCATTTCATCAGTTTGTTACATTTGATACAGCCACATTAAGTGGATTCGCTGTTGGCGAAACAGTATTATCAAAAGCTTGTAAAATAATGGGATTATGTTTCGATAATAAAAAAGCGCATTCTGCTTTATATGATGCAATACAAACTGCAAACTTATTTTGTAAATTAATTAATCTATGGAAAAAATTAGGAAAGTGGCCTATTAAAAAAAATAAATTCATAAATAAATAATTAGATTAATAAAAAATTAATCTAATTATTTCTATAAATGTATTACTTAATTATTGACTTATTTAACAGAATTTTTAATTCTCCACTATGATGCATATTTAATATAATATCACATCCTCCGATTAATTCACCCTTTACCCACAATTGGGGGAAAGTAGGCCACTTCGCATACTCAGGAAGTGCAGATCTAATATGTTCATTTTCTAAAACATCAACATATGCAAAATATACGCCACATGATGAAATTGCTTCTACTGCTTTTGCAGAAAAACCACAACTTGGAGAATCTGGAGATCCTTTCATATAAATTAAAATTGGATTATCGTGAATTTGTTTTTTTATCTCTTTAATAACATTCATATTATTCACCTTATACATCAAATGATAAATTATATTGTAATACAAATTACAAACAAAATAAAAAAATACTCTAATTAAAAATATTTTTTGTTGACAAAATATGTTAAAATTGTGATATAATAAGTTTCATTTAATTTTCTATAAAAATTTAATAGGGGTTGATATTGGATTCGACAAAATATCTATACAATTTATAGTACATGTCGAGGTACGGTTTGCCTCGTTAAAAAACCGAAAAAAACAAACGCAAAACAAGAAAAATACGCTTTAGCAGCTTAAAAAACTAAAAAAGCCCTTCTTATTCTTATTTATTCTTTTAGAGAATAATACAAGGTTAATAAAAAGAAAATCATTATAAATTTTTCTCAAAAATTTGTATGATAAAAAAATTGAGATAAGTATTTCAATAGTATTTTCTTTTTTACTGAAATACTAAAAAAAAAAAAAGAATAAACATGTAGTTACTATAATTGTTAATATTTTGGACGCGGGTTCGAATCCCGCCAACTCCACAAAAAATACTTAAAAATAAAAAAACTATTTTATTGATTTCATCAATCAAAAAAAATTTTTTGACCAACATAGTTTTTTTCGTAATACATTTAAATAATGATAATTTTTTGGATGTATTAAATTAATAAAATTTTTACTCTTATAAATCATAACTTTATCTTTTTCAAAAACTGAAAACTTACATTGTCCATCACAACTAATTTTTGCTTTATTATCACAATCAAATATTTTTAACATAATTTTATCATTACTGCTTACTACAATAGGCCTAGAAGACAAAGTATGAGGAAACATAGGTACTATAACAACAACATTAGAAGATGTAGATAAAATAGGACCTCCTGCAGATAATGCATAACCCGTCGAACCTGTTGGTGTTGAAATAATTATACCGTCTGCACGTTGAGAAAAAGCAAAAAACTTATCAATATAAACCGCAAATTCAATCATATGAACATTCTTTCCTGCATGTAAAATAATTTCATTAACAGCAAAACTATTTTTTTGAATTTTCTCATGATATATACTGACTTCTAATAAAAATCGCTTTTCTAAAAAATATTCTCCAGAAAGAATACAAGATAACATATTAATCATGTTATCAGGATTTAAATCAGTTAAAAAACCTAAATTTCCACAATTCACACCAATAATATTAATAGGATAATAAGATAAAGTACGCAAAACACATAACATATTTCCATCTCCACCTATTACAATACCCAAATCACATTTTTCTCCAATTTGTTCTAAAGTAGCAGTATTTACACTATTTAAATTTAAAAATCGTGCAATCCCAGATTCAACAACAACATTATATTGCTGTTTTGTTAACCACTCATATAAAATTTTATGAGTTAGAAATAAATTCACATCACGAGGATATCCTAAAATAGCGATCCGCTGAATTTTTCTTTTCATTATAAATCGTCCTAAATCACAAAAAAAAGTAAAAGATAATAAATTAATATATTATATTGAACTAAAAATTAAAATCTCTATAATATAACCATAAATTTAAATTTTTAAAATATTAAATTATATGCAAAACGATATAAAAAACAATACTATCAAAAAGATAGAAAAATTAAAAAATCAATTAAAAGAAATTATTAAAGAAAAGAAAGAAATAAAACTACGAACAGAAGCAAATATAGAAAACATAAAAAAGAAATCCATAGACACAATAAAAAATATTAAAAATAATCAATTAATGGAATTTTTAAAAAAAATATCTCATATTATCAACCATTTTGAAAAAATATTCAAAAAATCTCAAGAAAATAACTTAACAAATCATGCTGTTACAAAAGGCATTCAATTAATTCAAAAATCTTTATTAAAAACTGTACAACACTTCAATAAAAAAAACAAATAAATATAATACATATAAAAATTACTACCAAATAATCTGTTTTCTTTTTAATAAAAAAAGTTTTTTATTTGTTTTTAAAAAATGTTTACATCCAAAAAAACTTATATGTGCTGATAATGGAGAAGGATGTGAAGCAAAAAGAATAGTATGTCTATTAGAATCAATTAATATTGCTTTTTTTTTGGCATCATTCCCCCATAATAAAAAGATAATATTTTTTAAATAATGATTAATATAACGTATTATTTGGTCCGTGAACTGCATCCAACCAATCGATACATGCGATCTTGGTTTACCAGATCGTACAGTCAATATTGTATTTAATAATAACACTCCTTGATTAGCCCAATTTATTAAACAACCATGTTGATAATAATTATTATGATAAAAAAAATTGGCAATCACCTCCTTATATATATTCTGTAACGTAGGAGGAATCATACACCCCATTCGAACAGAAAAAGCTAATCCATGCGCTTGATTAACATGAAAATAAGGATCTTGCCCAATGATTACTACTTTAATAGATTGAAAAGGTGTAAAATAAAACGCATTAAATACCTCTTTTTTAGGAGGATAAATATTATATTTTTTACGTTCTTCTGTAACAAGAGATAAAATCTTCGATAGTATTAACTTTTCTTTATTGAAAATAGATTTCCACTCTAAAGAGAAATTTTTCATTTTTTTTATAAAAATATAATATATTAGAAAGTTTAAAATATTATACACTTATATGATAATTAAATAAATTAAAAAGAAGATAAAATATGAATTTAATTACTCAACATGCACCAAATTTTGTTGCCCCTGCAATACTTGCGGATGGCACTATAACGGAAGAGTTCAATCTTAAAAAAGAAACAAAAAATAAATCAGTTGTTCTATTTTTTTGGCCAATGGATTTTACTTACGTATGTCCAACTGAAATTATTGAGTTTAATTTATCATATTTAGAATTTCAGAAAAAAAATACTGAAATTATTGGAATCTCTCGAGATTCAGTATTTGTGCATCAAGCATGGAAAAATACTGAAATTAAAAAAGGGGGTATTGGAAAGATACAATATCCTTTAATATCAGATATAAAAGGGGAAATACAAGAAGCGTATGACGTTGTACATCCAAAATTTGGAGTATCATTACGCGCAACATTTATTATTGACAAAAATGGAATTATTAGAAACCAAATAATCAACGATCTACAATTTGGAAGAAATATAAAAGAAATTTTAAGAATAATTGATGCAATTTACTTTCATGAAAAACATGGAGATGTCTGTCCAGCAAATTGGGAAATTGGAAAAAAAAGTATACAACCTTCACAGGAAGGATTAATAAAATATTTCAATAAAAAATAATATAAAACATAAAACAAGCAGGATAAAGTCCTGCTTGGTATGTATTATATTGATAATTTTATTAAATTGTATAATAAAATATTTTATAAAATAGTGATAATATTTCTAAATATTTGAATCAAAATCATCGATATTATCATTTACATCATCAATATCATTGATATCATCTTCTAAATTCTCCATACTATCAGAATTTATATCATCTACTAAAACACTTGAACTATTTGAATTATCAGTATCTGAATTTAAAAAAATATTTTTAATAGAATTACTATTCTCATCTGCAGAATATTCATTATTTAAATCATTTTTATGACCAGTATTATCAATATGATGATTATAATTAAATAAATTTGTAATAATATTTCCGGCCACCATACCTCCTGCAACGCCTAACGCTGTTTGTAAAGCATTACTAAGAAAATTAGAAGTATAACTATTACTTTCTTTAGAATGAAAAATATTCGATTTATCTGTAGTAAAATTATCTGAATTGCTTAAACCTGTTTTACGAAATTTTTCAAACAATGGTTGACTTATATTATTATTATTTTTAATTTCAGAATCATGTAAAACATTTTTTTTTAAATTTTCATTTAAAAAATTTACATTTTTTGATTGATTATATAATTTATCTTTATATTCTTTTAATTTATTTTTTAGCTCTTGTATTACTAAATCTTGAACTAAAATTTTTTGTACCATGAAATATATTGCGTGATTGGTTGATTTAGATAATTGTAAAATTAGTTTTTCTACTTCATGGTCTTTATTTTTTGTTTCATTTTCTATATTTTTCAGTTTTTTAAATAAATCTATGATTAATATTTTTTCTGTATCATTCATTAATTTCTCCTACAATAATTTGGAAATTTAAATAAATATATAAAATCAAACTATCATTTTAATGTTAGTTAAATCATTTCATTATGATATAATTTATATTAATCAGTACATATGATTACAAGAGAATGAAATATGAAAACAATCACAAAAATCCCACAAATTGACATTGAAAAAGAACTACAATCATCTTACTTAGATTACGCAATGTCAGTCATTGTTGGTAGAGCATTACCTGATGTTAGAGACGGACTAAAACCTGTACATAGAAGAATATTGTTTGCAATGAAAGTATTGGGAAATGATTGGAATAAACCATACAAAAAATCTGCAAGAGTTGTCGGTGATGTTATAGGAAAATATCACCCTCATGGCGATTCAGCAGTATATGAAGCCATTGTACGTATGGCTCAGAAATTTTCTTTAAGATATACATTAATTGAAGGACAAGGAAATTTTGGATCTATTGATGGTGATGCAGCAGCTGCGATGCGTTATACAGAAATTAAAATGTCAAAAATAGCACATGAATTACTTATAGATTTGGAAAAAAATACTGTAAATTTTTTACCAAATTATGATGAAACAGAGAAAATACCAGAGGTTTTACCAACTAAAATACCTAATTTATTAATCAATGGATCATCTGGAATTGCAGTTGGTATGGCTACAAATATTCCACCACACAACTTAAATGAAGTGATTAATGCTTGTCTAGCATATATTAATAATAATGATATTTCTTTAAAAGAATTGATGCATTACATACCAGGTCCTGATTTTCCTACTGCAGGAACAATTAGTGGATACGAAGGAATTGAACAAGCATACCGTACAGGAAAAGGTAAAATTTATATTCGAGCGAGATATACAATAGAAATACAAAAAAAAAATAAAAGAGAGTCTCTTATAATATATGAATTGCCATATCAAGTCAATAAATCCATATTAATTGAAAAAATCGCTGAATTAGTTAAGGAAAAAAAAATTGATGGAATACATGCATTACGAGATGAATCTGATAAAGATGGTATGCGAATTGTAATTGAAATAAAGAAAGATACAATAAAAGAAATACTATTAAATCAATTATATGTATTAACACCAATGCAAGTTTCTTTTGGAATTAATATGGTAGCTTTACACCACGGACAGCCAAAAGTTATGTCTTTAAAAAATATATTAAAATATTTTTTGTCACATCGAAAAAATATAGTTACTAAACGAAGTATATTTGATTTAAAACGGGCAAAGGAAAAAGCACATATATTACAAGGATTAACAATTGCTTTAGATAATATAGATGATATTATTAAAATCATCAAACAGTCTAAAAAACCACAAATTGCAAAAATAGAATTATTATCTAAAACATGGATAATAGGAAAAAAATCAAAATTGATTTACACTGATGATATCAAAAATCAAGATTTAGAAATAAACAATACAAATAAAAAAGAAAAGTATCAATTTACTGAAAAACAAATTAAATCTATTTTAGAATTAAAACTACATAAATTAACCACTTTAGAACATGAAAATATTATCAAAGAATATGAAAATCTCATTATAAAAATTAATGATTTATCTAAAACATTAAATAATCCAAAAAAAATGTTAAAAATTATTACAAATGAACTAATTGATATACAAAAAATATTCGGAGATCAGAGAAAAACAGAAATCATAGAACATGAAACTGAGGTCGACATTCAAGATATGATTACCAAAGAAGATGTAGTAGTCACTTTATCAAAATCAGGATATGTAAAATATCAACCGTTATCAGATTACGAAGCACAACGAAGAGGAGGTAAGGGACGTTTAGCAGCACGAACCAAAGAAGAAGATTGTATAGAAACATTGTTAATTACTAACACGCATGACACGATATTATGTTTTTCGAATAAAGGAACTTTATATAGAATAAAAGTATACCAATTACCTGAAGCTAGCCGTCATGCTAGAGGAAGACCAATCATTAATTTAATACCTTTACAACGTCAAGAACGTATTACAGCTATATTAAATTTAAATAATACTACTGGAAATAAAAATGTATTTATGTTAACTGCTAGAGGTATTGTAAAAAAAACTACATTAAATACATTTAAAAAACCAAGATCAACAGGTATTATGGCAATACATTTAAAAGAAAAAGATGAGTTGATTGGAGCAGCGATTACAAATGGAACAAATAATATTATGATATTCAGTAAACATGGAAAAATAGTACATTTTTCAGAAAAAGAAGTACGTAAAATGGGAAGAACAGCATACGGTATTAGAGGAATTAATATAGAAGAAGATGACCAAGTTGTATCTTTATTAGTGCCAGATAAAAATGGAGAAATTTTAACAGTAACAGAAAATGGATATGGAAAACGAACAAAGATAAATAAATTTCCTATTAAATCAAGAGGAAATAAAGGTGTTAGATCAATTAAAATCACAAAAAAAAATGGGGTATTAATTAGCGCAATACAGGTTAGAGAAAATGATCAAATCATCATGATTACTAATGCCGGAACGCTAGTACGTATTCGTGTTTCGGAAATTAGAATATTAGATAGAAATACACAAGGAGTAATTCTAATCCGTACTGTAAAAAAAGAAAAGGTAGTAGCATTACAAAAAATCTCTAATAAATTTAACATATAAATATCAAAAATATATATATATATATAAATTAGTAGAAATAAAATATGTAATTTGTAGGTAAAATATAATGTACAAAAAATACTCAGTTATTAAAAGAAATAATAAAAAAGAAAAAATGAACATTCAAAAAATTTATAAAATTCTAGAATGGGCATCAGAAAAGTTAGAAAATATTTCTACATCAAAAATTGTATTAAAAGCAAAAATACAATTTTATGACAATATTACAACTATTCGAATTCATGAAATTATAATAAAAATAGCATCCGATCTTATTTCCACTAAACATCCAGATTATCAATATATATCAGCAAGACTATTAATTTTTCATTTAAGAAAACAGGCGTATGGAAAATTTCACCCTCCTGCATTATATACGCATGTAAAAAAAATGGTTAAATTAAAAAAGTACGACAAAAAATTATTAAAATATTTTTCTAAAAAAGAATATCAAGAAATGAACAAATTTATTAAACATGAAAGAGATATGAATTTTTCATATGCAGGAGTAAAACAATTAGAAGGAAAATATTTAATAAAAGACAGAATTAGTGGAAAAATTTATGAAAGTGCACAATTTTTATATATTTTAATAGCAGCATGTTTATTTAGAAAATATCCAAAAACTAATCAAATGCAATATATTAAAAAATTCTACAATGCTGTTTCAAAATTTAAAATTTCATTACCTACTCCAATTATGTCTGGCGTACGTACTCCAATGCGTCAATTTAGTTCATGTGTTTTAATTGAATGTGCAGATAGTCTAAATTCAATAAATGCTACCGCAAGTTCTGTAGTAAAATATATTTCGCAAAGAGCAGGAGTTGGAATTAATGTTGGGCAAATCAGAGCAATTGGCAGTCCAATAAGAAACGGAGAAAATTTTCATACCGGATGCATTCCATTTTACAAACATTTTCAAACAGCAGTCAAATCATGTTCACAAGGAGGAGTAAGAGGAGGAGCAGCAACATTATTTTACCCTATTTGGCATTTTGAAATTGAGAGTTTAATCGTATTAAAAAACAATCGAGGAATTGAAGAAAATCGTGTTCGACATGTTGATTATTGTGTACAAATTAATAAATTTATGTATAATAGACTAATTCAACAACAATACATTACATTATTTAGTCCATCTGATACACCATTATTATATAATTCGTTTTTTTCTGACCAACAAAAATTTAAAAAACTGTACAAAAAATACGAAAAAAATAAAAATATTAGAAAAAAAAAAATTAAAGCAACTGATTTATTTTCATTAATTATGCAAGAACGAACTTCTACTGGTAGAATTTACATACAACATGTAGATCATTGTAACATGCATGGACCATTTAAAGAAAAATATGCAACTATTAAACAGTCAAACTTATGTTTAGAAATTACATTACCTACAACAGCAATTACTGATATACATGATCCTAATGCAGAAATTGCACTATGTATTCTATCTGCTTTCAATTTAGGAAAAATAAAAAAATTTACCGAACTAAAAGAACTATCTAATTTACTCGTAAGAGCACTAGATGAAATCATTGATTATCAAAAATATCCAATATTAGCTGCAAAAAACAGTGTAAAAAATAGAAGACCATTAGGTATAGGAGTAATTAACTTTGCATATTTTTTAGCAAAAAACAATGTACGTTACTCGGATGGAACTGCAAAGAATATAACACATCAATTATTTGAACATATACAGTATTATTTGTTAACAGCTTCATGTAAACTAGCAAAAGAAAAAGGAAAATGTCCATTATTTCATCAAACAAAATATGCCGATGGAATATTGCCAATTGATACATATTATAAAAAAATAGATATTATATGTAACCAAACACTAAAATTAAATTGGACAAAATTAAGAAAAAAAATTAAAAAATACGGACTAAGAAACTCATCATTATCAGCAATTATGCCCACAGAAACTTCTTCACAAATTACTAATGCAACAAATGGAATCGAACCTCCAAGAGGATATATTACAGTAAAAGCATCAAAAGATGGAATGCTCAAACAAGTTGTTCCGGAATATAAAAAACTAAAAAAAAAATATGAATTATTATGGAATATTCCAGATAATACAGGATATTTACATTTAGTATCAATTATGCAAAAATTTATCGACCAATCAATTTCAACAAATATCAATTATGATCCAAAAAAATTTCCAAACAACAAAATTCCAATGAAAATATTATTAAAAGACCTACTTACTACATATGCTCTTGGAATTAAAACATTATATTATCAAAATACAAGAGATGGAATAAAAAATATCGATCATGGTATACAACAAATATCCAGCATTGTTTCATGTGATAATGGAGCATGCACATTATAAATTAAATATTTCATAAATGTTTTATGAATTTATTAAGGAAAATATGTCATATACAATATTCTCTAAAAAACAAAATAATCAACTTACAGAACCAATGTTTTTTGGACAACCAGTAAATATTGTTCGATACGACCAACAAAAATATAAAATATTTGAACATTTAATAGAAAAACAATTATCTTTCTTTTGGAGACCAGAAGAAATTGATTTGTCCAAAGATCGCATTGATTTTAATAAATTAAAAGAAAATGAAAAACATATTTTTATTAGTAATTTAAAATATCAAATATTATTAGATTCTATTCAAGGAAGAAGTCCAAATATAGCATTTTTACCAATTATATCATTACCAGAATTAGAAACCTGGGTTGAAACTTGGTCTTTTTCAGAAACTATACATTCTAGGTCATATACTCATATTATTCGAAATATTACAAACGATCCAGCAAAAATATTTAACAACATTATACCAAATAAAAATATTTATGAAAGATCAAAAAATATATCTCAATATTATGACAAATTAATTAATATGACTCATGATTGGAATATATCAAAATGTAATAAAAATATTAATAAAAAATATGAAAAAAATTTAAAATTAAAAAAAATAAAAGAAGCATTATATTTATGTTTAATTAATGTCAATGTACTTGAAGCAATTCGTTTTTATGTCAGCTTTGCTTGCGCTTTTGCTTTTGCAGAACAAAAAATTATGGAAGGAAACGCAAAAATTATTCGACTCATTGCTCGAGATGAAGCATTGCATTTAACAGGTACACAAAGTATGATTGATATCCTAAAAAACCATGAAAATGATCCTGAAATGTTTAAAATAATAAAAAAATGTGAAAAAAAAGCTATTGATTTATTTAAAAAATCTGCAGAACAGGAAAAAAAATGGGCTAAATATTTATTCAAAAATGGACAAATTGTAGGTTTAAATGAAAAAATATTGTGCCAATATATAGAATATATTACAAATATTAGAATGAAAGCTATCGATTTGCCTCAAATATTTTCAAATATTTCCAATCCTATTCCATGGATAAATAATTGGTTAACTTCAGATCATATACAACCAGCACCACAAGAAGTAGAAATAAGCTCATATTTAACAAATCAAATTGACTGTGAAATTTCTAAAGATGAATTCAAAAACTTTAAATTATAAGAAAAAAAAATATTCTATAAATTTAATAAATAAAAACATAATATTAATAACAAAAAATGTAAATCGTTCATTATTAGAAATATTAGTTTCAAAAAACATTAATATACCCTACCAATGTCAAAATGGATTTTGTGGAACTTGTAAAATTCGACTTATACATGGTAAAATCAAATATTTTAAAAAAAATATATTTTCTTTTCATCAACAAAAATATATTTTTCCATGTTGTTGCACTCCAATGTACGATATTAGTATCATAATTTAAAATTATTATCATTACTGATATCATTTACTTTTAGATTGCATCGCTGTAATTGCAATTGTATAAATAATATCATATATTGTAGCTCCTCTAGACAAATCATTTACGGGTTTTAAAAAACCTTGTAAAATAGGACCAATAGAAATAATTTTTGAAGATTGTTGTACTGCTTTATAGGTAATATTTCCAGAATTTAAATCTGGGAAAATTAATATATTTGATTCACCATGCAAAGGAGAATGAGGAGACTTAACACTTGAAACAATTTGATTAACAGCAGCATCATATTGTATTGGACCATCTATAGTTAAATCAGGACGATATAATTTAACTAATTTCGTTGCTTGCAAAACCTTTTCCACTGGTTCTCCAGAACCAGAGTTGCCAGTAGAGTAAGAAAGCATAGCAATCTTTGGTTGAATATTAAACAAACGAACAAAATCAGCAGTAGAAATAGCAATTTGACACAATTGTTCTGCGTTAGGATTGATATTAATTGCGCAATCTCCATATATTAATACTCGATGACGAAATAACATAAAAAATATAGAAGAGGCTAACTGTAAACCATCTTTGTGACTTTTTTTTACTCCAATAATTTGCAACGCAGTACGTAAAACATCAGAAGTATTATATTGTATTCCACAAACAACACCATCCACTTCATTATCAAGTAACATTAAAGATCCTAATATCATACGATCCTTAACACATATTGCAGATTTTTCTCTTGTCATACCTCTTTTGCAACGTAAAATAAATAATTTTTCAATGTAATTTTGATATATTTCATTAGGATTAATAATAATAATTTTTTTCGATAAATGAATTTTATATTGTTGAGCAATTTCTTCTATTTTATTTTTATCACCTAACAATATACATTGCGCCATTCCTAAGTTAGACACCATATTTGCTGATTGAATAATTTTAGGATGATCACCTTCAGGTAATAAAATACGTTTACGCAGCTTGATAGATTCATTCATTAAATAATTTTTAAAATTTTCTGAATAGTAATTCGTGACGCTAAATTCACGGTATGAAGTATCTTTTTTTAAAATATCATGAATATTTCGATATGATGTAATATATTTTAATACAGAATCAACATGTTTCGAATTCTTTAAATAAAGGATAGAACGAACATTACTAATTTGTGATACTACTGTTTTAATAGATAATAATGTATAAAAAATTGTATGTAATAATTTTAAAGATTGAATTAAAATTTTTAATTTGTATAAATTGCAATAATTACATTCCGTTAATAAAAAAAAATTAAAATTTAATAAAAATAACTTACGTAAAAGCTCATTATGACAGATTTCAATAAATTGATTAAATGAAATAATACAACAAGAATCTTGATAGAAATTTTTTTTATTTAATAAAAACGAATTATGTAACACAAATGTTTTAATAATATTAATATCGTGATTTTTAAAAAAAACTTTTGCCTGAATAGATTTTAAAATAATAGAAACAGGATAATATATTAAATCTCTTTTCCAATTTAAATGAATTACTTTAGTAATTAATTTTTTATTCGCATAATTTTTTTTTTTATATTTTTTAAATAAAAATTTTTTTTGTGCAATATCTTGAAAATAATCTTTTATAGGAAAATGACAAAAATTATTAATTACTCCTAAAATATTTAAATCAGAAAATTTATTTAAATTTTCAGAAAAAATTCTTAAAAAGATATCATAATATGTATCTAAAGAATAAAAAACTAATTCTGCATGTATAATTTGTGCAAACTTTATATTCATTTCATGTATAAAAAAATTATTATTAATTACTTTCATTCCTTCAATAAATATAATATCGTACTTTTTTTTATACATTAAATATAATTGAAAATACTCTTCTAAAATTAATTTTTGAAGTACTTTTTCTGAAAAAAATAAATCAAAATCTTTATGAATTAAAGAAATACTGGGAATAAAAAAATATTTTTTTAAAAAAGACGCAGTATCTGTTCTCGAAATATATTTCTGTAAATATTTAGAATATAATTTTAAAAAAACAATCTTTTTTTTTTTCTTATTTAAGATATTGATCAAACTAATACTGATAGTAGTCAATCCAAAACTATCACCTACCGGAACTAACATAATAGTACGAGTCACAAAAATCCTAAAAATAAATATTAAATAATGACATTATACCTAATATAATTTTCTATACAATATTTTCTTTTAATAAATTAATTGTCTCATTCGCAATAACTAATTCTTCATTTGTAGGAATTACTATAATAGGAATAGAATTTTTGAAATGAATAAATCTCCATGAACCTGAAAATTTCATATTATTTAATTGATCATCTAATTTTAAATTTAATAATTTTAATCGTTTAACTGTTAATTCTCTTACCAAAGAAGAATTTTCCCCTATACCACCTGTAAAAACTAAAGCATCTAATTTTCCATCCAAAAGAGTAGTGTACGCACTAATATATTTTGATAATCGGTGACAAAATAAATTCACTGTTCTATATGAAGATTGTTCTAAAAGATATTTTTTCTCAATATAACGAAAATCACTCGTTATATTATCCATTAATCCTAAAAAACCAGATTTTTTATTTAATATTATTTCAATTTCTTTCATATTCATTTTTAAAATATTATACATAAAAAATATAATCGATGGATCTAAATCACCGCTTCTTGTACCCATCGCTAACCCTTCTAATGGTGTTAAACCCATAGAAGTATCTACAGCTTGACCATTACAAATAGCGGTAATAGAAGAACCACTTCCTAAATGACATGTAATAATATTTAAACAGTTTAAATTAATTTTCAAAATTTTTGATGTTTGATGTGTAACATACGAATGACTAATACCATGTGCTCCATAACGTCGAATATTATATTTTTTATAAAAATAATATGGTATAGCATATAAAAACGCATGTTCTGGAAGAGTATGATAAAAAGCAGTATCAAAAACAGCAACATTTTTATTAATTAAATTAGGAAAATATTGTAAAGAAAATTGAATTCCTAAAAAATTCATCGGATTATGTAACGGAGAAAATATAATATTCTTTTGAATTTCTTCCAAAACAGATTGATTAATAATAATTGATTTATTCAACTTCATACCTCCATGTACAACACGATGACCAATACATGTAATTTTTTTAATAATATTATTTTCATATATGGATAATATTTCCATAATATTTTTCAAAGCTTTATTATGTGTAATATAGTCTCTAAAAACGATATTTTTTTTCTTATTTTGATCATGCCAAACAATACATGAATTTGGTAAATACAAACGTTCAATAAAACCAAAAAAATACCTTTTATTATTTTCAACATTAATGACAGAAAACTTAATAGAAGAACTTCCACAATTTAACACTAGCACACCTTGATGTAACATAATATAAGTCTCTTAATAAATTATACAGTTAAATGATTAATATTGTATTTTACCAATATTTATTAGTTTTATAATTTTCACAAATATACTGACCTATAGTAAATCGATCATACTGAAAATAATCTTGATACGTTTGAATATTATAATAATTATTTATTTTAAATAATTGTTGAACAATATTTTTTTGCTGCCAACCATGTTCTATAAATAACCATCCTGTATTAAACAAATATTTTCTTGCATAAAAAATAATATGTTCAATATCACTAATACCATTTTTCCCAGAAACAAAAGCAGTATACGGTTCAAAAAATTTTCCCTGGTATAATGTATAATACTCTATTTTACTTAAATATGGAGGATTACTAACTATTAAATGAAATTTTTTTTTAATTTTAGAAAACCAATTACTTTTCTTAAAAATAACATTTTTTAATTTAAAACGATTTAAATTTTTTCTTGATACAAAGATTGCTTGATCATTATTATCTACTCCTAAAATATTACAATTTGGTAAATCATGCGCTAAAGATAAAGATATAGTTCCACAACCTGAACCCAAATCTAATATACAATTTTTTTTACAAGAAAAATCTATAACTTTTTCAACTAATAATTCTGTTTCCGGTCTTGGAATAAAAACCAAACTTGATATATAAAAAGATAATGACCAAAATTCTTTATTTTTAATAATATAAGCAATAGGTTCACCATAAATTCGACGATTTAAAAGCTTATTAAAAAGATTTATATGCATTTCATTTAATTGATAATTATCAAATAACTTTATCCAAACAAGTGATTTTTTTATAACAAAACTTAACAATATTTCTGCTTCTAATTGTGCTACTTTACATCCAGATAACAACCTTCTTGCATGTTTTAAACAATCAGAAATATACATTATTATTTTTTTATAATTTAAGATATTTATTAGTGTTATATTCTTGAATAATTGGTTCAATAAGAACATCTAAATTACCATTTAGTATATCATGTAAACAATATAATGTTAAATTAATACGATGATCAGTTATTCTATTTTTTGGAAAGTTATATGTACGATTTCTATCTGAACGATCACCTGTTCCTAATAAATTACGTCGAATAATAGACTCCTTTTGTTGTTTTTTTGCAAGTTCATTAGCTTGAATTCTAGAAGATAGAATTGATAATGCTCGTGCTTTATTTTTATGTTGTGACCGTTCATCTTGACATTCTACCACAGTTCCTGTAGGAATATGCGTAATTCGAATTGCAGAATCAGTAGTATTGACATGTTGTCCACCAGCTCCAGAAGAACGAAAAGTATCGATTTTTAAATCGTTATGACTAATAACAGTATTTTTAAAATCTTTAGAAACTGGAATGACCGCAACAGTACAAGTAGAAGTATGGATCCTGCCTTGAGATTCAGTTTTTGGAACACGTTGTACTCGATGCCCTCCAGATTCAAATTTTAGTCTCCCAAATACTCCAAAACTTGTAATTTTCATAATTATTTCTTTAAATCCACCTTTTTCACCTTCTTGAAAACTCATAATTTCTACTTTCCAATTTTTCATTTCAGCATATCGACCATACATTTTAAACAAATTTCCAGCAAAAATTGCAGCTTCATCACCACCAGTTGCTGCTCGTATTTCAATAAAAACATCTTTCATATCATTAGGATCAATAGGAATTAACATTTTTTTAATTTGATTCTCAAATGATAAAGATTTTTTTTTTAAAAAAATTAATTCCTCGTGAGCAATTTCTACCATTTCAACATCACATAACAACGATTTAGTTGATATAATATCTTGTTGATTTTTTTTCCATTTTAAATATAAATTTATTAAATATGATAATTCCAAATATTTTTTTGACAACCACTGAAATCTCTTTTGATGCAAAATAATTTTTTTATTTGATAATAATATTTCAATTTTTTTAAATTTTTTATACAATATTTCTAATTTGTCAATAATTTTATTCTTCAAATTCATATGTTCCTTCAAAAAAGTAATAAAATAAAATATAAAATTATTTTTTTTTTATAATATTATTAATAAAACGATACAATAGTTAAAATATATCACAAAATAATAAAAAACTATACAAACACAAATAATATATCATTCAAAAGATTAAAAAATTTTTAAATACATTACAAAGAGAGATTTATGTCAAATATGAAGATATTTTCTGGAAATTCTATACCAGAATTAGCAAAATTAGTCGCAAAAAAATTATATAGCAATTTAGGAAATGCAACTGTCAGTAAATTTAGTGATGGAGAAATTAGTGTAAAAATCAATGAAAACGTTAGAGGAGATGATATATTTATTATACAATCAACATGTTACCCCACAAACGATAACATCATGGAATTGGCGGTAATTACAGACGCGTTAAGAAGAGCATCAGCAGGAAGAATCACGGCAGTGATACCTTATTTTGGATATGCTAGGCAAGACCGTAGAGTACGATCTACTAGAGTACCAATAACAGCAAAAATTGTTGCAGATTTTTTATCTAATGTCGGTATCGATCGTATTTTAACTGTTGATTTACATGCCGAACAGATACAAGGATTTTTTGATGTTCCTGTAGATAATGTATTTGGTAGTTTTATTTTATTAGAAGACATGTTAAAATTAAAACTTGTAGATCCAATTATTGTTTCTCCAGATATCGGGGGAGTAGTAAGAGCAAGAGCTATAGCAAAGTTATTACATGACACTGATATGGCAATCATAGATAAAAGAAGACCAAAAAAAAATGTAGCACAAGTAATGAATATTATAGGAGATGTGTCAAATAGAGATTGTATTTTAGTAGATGATATGATTGATACAGGAGATACTCTATGCAAAGCAGCAAAAGCACTGAAAAAAAAAGGAGCCAATCAAGTATTAGCATATGCAACGCATCCTGTTTTTTCAGGAAATATTTTAAAAAATATAAAAAAAGATTATATTGATGAAATTATTGTTTGTGACACAATTCCTTTATCTCAAGTTATGAAAATACAAAAAAAAGTAAGAATATTAACATTGTCCGCTATGCTTGCAGAAGCTATTAGAAGAATTAGTAATGAAGAATCAATTTCTGCAATGTTTGAATATAAAAAATACACGAACATGTATAAGAAAAAAATATAAAAAATATAAATTTTTATGTAATAAATTTTTTAAAAAATATCATAGCTTCAGAAACTATATGAAATGATCCAAAAATTAAAATCACATCTTTTTGATGTGCGTGATTCAATAATTTACATAAAATATGTTGCATATTAGGAATATAGTTTGCATTATATGGCAAATATTTTTTTAAATTATAATAACTTGCAGTTTTTTCATGTAATAAAGTTTTATAATACCAGCAATCAATGATATCTTTAAAAGTAAAAATAGTATTTTTAACATCTTTAGTTGATAACATTCCAATTACCCCATATACTTTCTTACAAGAATGATTTATTAAAAACTGTTTTAATTTATTATACAAAAAAATAGCAGAATGAGGATTATGCGCTACATCTAAAATAATATATGGTCTTTTATGAATCACATCAAACCTACCCAATAAGTAAGAGAAACGAATTGTTTTTTGTAAAGCTCGGTCATTCATTTGAAATGGAGATACTCTTATAGCTGCTATTGCAAGGGCAATATTAAATATTGATATTTTACTATCAATAGGTAAGTGACTAATTACTCCTAAATGATCATAAAAGTTCCAAAAATTTTTATACTTAATCCAATTCCATTCATACTGAAATCTATACAAATATACTTCAAATTTATAAGATTGTTGATATACAGAGTAAGGTATATTACAGTCTCCAATAATCACCGGAATTTTTTTTCTAAAAATTCCTGATTTTTCATACCCTATCATATTTCTCGTCTTCCCTAATATACTAACGTGATCTAAAGCAATATTTGTAATTATTGCCATATCAGGATTAATAACATTAGTAGCATCTAATCTTCCTCCAAGACCTACTTCTAAAATTACGATATCTAGATAGTAATTTTTAAAAATCAATAATATGGATAAAGTAATAAACTCAAAATATGTCAAAAGGGTATCACCGCATATTATACTCACTAAATAAAAAACATGAATATAAATATTATCATTAGTAATATATTTTCCATTAATACGAACTCTTTCGTAATGATAAAAAAAATGCGGAGAAGTATATAATCCAACAGTATAACCTAATCTTAAAAAATATTGTTCTAAAATTTTACAGGTACTACCTTTCCCATTTGTTCCTGCAACAGTAATTACAAACGATGAAAATGGAAATAAATTTAATCTTTTTGCAATTAAAAATACTCGATCAATAGAATCATCAAAATCATTTAAACAATTTTTTTTAATAAAATTAAACCACTTTTTTAATAAATTACTTTCATTAAAAATATTTTTTTTCATATAAAATTTTTCTATTAAAAAAATTATTATCAAAATAATTGTAACAATTTCGTAATAACTACATTATACATTAAAAATAAAACCAAAATTAATACAACTACAATTAAATATATATTTTTTAATACATAAATATAATTTAACATAATAATTTTCATAGAAAGATACATAATTATTAAAGAAAAAAAACGTTTAACAAAATTATTTTTATATAATAAATTTGATAAAATAAAATACATAGAACGCAAAACTAAAATAGAAAAAATATTTGATGTAAAAACAACATAAAAATTACGAACAAAAGAAAAAATAATTGGTATACTGTCAATAGAAAAAATAATATCACTCATTTCAATCATTAATAATGCAACAAATAATGGAGTAAAATATAATACATTTTTTTTAAAAATAAAAAATTGATTTGAAGAAACAGAATCAGTCACTTTGATTAATTTCATAATTAAAAATAACAAAAAACTTTTTTTTACTGAATGATGATGATCATTTTTCAATACTAAAACTTCAAAACCAGAAAAAAATAATATAATTCCAAAAATCAAAACCAACCAATGCCACCGAAAAATAAAATAAGAACATAATATCATTACAATCATTCGTAAAAAAAATGCCATAAAAGTACCATACATTAATATTCTTTTTTGATACTGAATAGGAATTGAAAAATGTTCAAATATAATAAACCATATCAAAATATTATCTAATGATAATATTTGTTCAATCCCATATGCAAAAAAAAAATTTGTAAAACGAACATTGGCAACAGTAATATTAAAAAAAAATAAATCATAAATCCATATCATTAAACTAAATAAAATACTTGATATTAACCAAACAAAAAATAATATAACAGATCTTTTAAATAAATTAAATTTAAAAAAATATCTCTTATATAAAAAATTATAAATTATTATTGTAAATATAATAATTAAAAAAAACATCACCCATGGAATAAAAGAAATAATAGCATTCAAAATAAAATACCTATAAATATTTAAATAATCATTATATATAATTAAACTGTATAATTTTAAATAAAATTTGTGGAAATATTCCAAGAACCAAAATGACAATACTTATCAAAAAAACAAAAAATTCTAATAATGAATAAGATACATGACCTCTTTTTGTCAGAAAACGCTTTTTATAATTAAAATAAATACAAATCGTTTTCAAATAATAACATACACTTACAGCAGATTGTATTAATACAATAAAATTAAAAAAATAAAAATTTTTATTCATTCCTATTAATATAACTAATATTTTCGCAATAAAACCTAATGTAAATGGAAATGATAAAAAAGATAATATAAAAATTATCATCGAAATATTTAAAAAATATTTATTCAATATAGAAGATTGGTATAAATAAAAGTCTTTAAATTGATAATTAAAATTAGGATTCATTAATTTAATTACACTTAGAATACTAAATATACCAATATTGCTCATAGAATAATTCATTAAATAAACAAAAGAAATAAAAATAGATAAATTATATTTTTTAACAATTAACAACGTCACTAACAAATACCCCATATGTACTATAGAAGT
Source organism: Buchnera aphidicola (Shivaphis celti) (assembly GCF_039349365.1). Lineage (NCBI taxonomy): Bacteria > Pseudomonadati > Pseudomonadota > Gammaproteobacteria > Enterobacterales > Erwiniaceae > Buchnera > Buchnera aphidicola. The sequence goes on along the minus strand of NZ_CP134977.1, from coordinate 122,765 downwards.
ATATCCAAAAAATTTCTTTATATTATCTTGAAAACATGCCATTATACTACCAAAAATAATAGATAATATAATCATCATCTTTATTAAAAAATATAATATATGTGACTGATGATATGGAAAAAACGAAAATATTTTTAATAATACAAAAAAAGAAGAAATTTTCATTACAGTAGTAGAATATATCAATAATATAGGATCAATATGTTTATAAACATTCGGCATCCAAAAATGAAAAGGAAATGCGGATAATTTAAAAAATAATGGAATCAGAAAAAATATCAAACCTAAAAATAGAATATTTCTATCACACACATTATTTATTAATAGAAAAATTTTAATACTATAAAAACTTAAATTACCACATATTAAATATATAATTACTATCCCAGATAACATTAATAAAGTCATGAAACTAGATAATATAATATATTTTAACATAGTTGATATTTTATTGCTCGATATAGAATACACCATTAATCCAAAAAAAGGCACTGACATTAATTCCATTCCAATTAGAACAGAAAAAAAATGATTCGAAACAACTAAAATCATAGATCCAAAAATAGAACATAAAATTAATAAAAAAAACTCCTCCTGGTAAAAAAAATATTTTTTTAAATAAAAGTATGATACACATAACATAAAAATTGTAGAAAAAAGAATTAAAAAAATATAAATCACAGAATAAAAATCAATATATAATAAAGAAGTAATATAAACTGGAATCACGTTACACACTAACGGTAATGTAGAAATCATAGAAATCAAAAATAAAATAGTAATATAAAAAACAAAAAAACAATTTCTATTTACGATTATTGAAATAAAAACTGAAAAAATACTTAATAATAAAATCAAGAATGGAGATAAGGAAAATATTTTTTTGACAGAAATTAACATATCAATATAAATCCTATAAATAAAGTTAGGTATTAAAAATATGTATCATTTTTATAATATATTTTGGAAATAACCCAAAGTATATAATTATAATAGATAAGGAAAATATTAAAAAAACTTCACAGTGATTTATTTGTGTTATTGTATTAATTTTCATATTTTTATATTTCCCATAAAATATCTTATGCAAAATATTTAATGAATAAATCACTGAAAATAGTAAACTGAAAATCAATATATATGCTATAGGAGGAGAATTAGAAAATATACTTAATAAAATTATTAGTTCTCCCACAAAACTTAAAGTTCCTGGAAAATTTAAGTTTACAAATAAAAAAAACAAAAATAAACTAGGAATCCACTTTATATGCGAATAAATACCACCAAAACGGTTAATATTTGTCGTTCTAAAATTAAAATAAATTTTACTAAAAAGTATAAACAACATTGAAGTTGATAAAGAATAGCATAAAATCTGAATTACTACACCATAAAAAGAAAAAATGTTCCCACAATACAAAGCCACTAATAAAAAACCCATATGAGATATTGAACTATAAGAAATAATTTTTTTAACATTTTTTTCAGAAAAAGCCATAACAGAACTATAAAAAATAGTTATTATACCTAAAAGAACTGCAACTGGGAAAAAAAAGTGTAATTCATGACGAAAAAAAATCATGTGAAATCGCAAAAATCCGTACAAAGCAACCTTAATCATCATTCCACAGATATCTATAGAACCATCAATTGGCAATTTACTATGTAAATTTGGAACCCAATTTTGAAAAGGAAAAATTGGCATTTTCACTGCAAAAGCAATAAAAAAACCAAGCATTACCAAATATTCATAAAAAATAGAAATAGGAATAGTAATTAATTGATTATAATCAAAAGTTAAATAATTGATATAATTATAACCATTGAAAACTAAAATTAAAATAGAAAACAGCATGCACATACTAGAAATTTGTGTATAAATTAAAAATTGATTCACAGTATCAATTTTTTCTTGTTTATTATATTCACTATTACCCCAAAAAATAACACAAAAATAGATCGGTATTAACATCATTTCCCAAAAACAAAAAAACAAAAACAAATCAGCTGATAAAAAAATACCAATAGCTCCTAAAAAAATAAACAAAAAATTTAAATAAAATAATCCTGGATTTTTTTTAGAAGAATATTTTGAAAAGAATATAGCTACCACACCTAATAAAGTAGATAAAATAATCATGATTAATGATAATCCATCTAACATAAGATGAAAATGAATACCTAAAAATGGTATCCATGCAACAATAAATTCCTCTTTAAAATAATACAAAGAGGAAGTACAGAAAAAATCTTTATAACAAAAAAAGATTGATAATAAAAATGTTAAAAACATAGAAAATAATGCATACAATTTTGCTAGTTGGTATTTTTTATTATCAAATAACCAGCAAAATATACCACCAAAAAATGGAATTAAAATAAATAAACACAAATTCATAATGCAAGTATCCTATTTTCAAAAAAAATCATTTATTATAAAATAAAATATTGTATATAATTTCTTAAAAAATAAAAATATCAATTTAATATAAATTTTTTAATGTATTACTATACAAAAAAATAAAATAATAATAGTTAAAAAAATAATATAAACACTAATTATACAATCTTCAAAATATAACAAATAAGAGTAAAATTTTTCAAAAATTAAAATTAAATATTTTGGTATAAAAGAAAAATAACTATATGAAAAAATTTTCACAATCATTAAATAAAATTCTAAAAATAATAAATTATATAGTTTTAAAAAATAGAAATGATTTAAAAAAATGTTCTTTAAAACATGAAAACATTTTTTTAGAAAAGTTTTTCTTATGAAATTTGTATTAATATAATATAAATAATATGTAAAATAAATTCCTAAAATAGTAAAGATACTGGAAAAAAATTCTATATAAAATTTATCATGATTATATATCACAGTAACGCAAGAAGAAAATAATAAAAATTTTGAAATTAGATAAGTATTAAGGTAAGTAGATAATATTGCTAAAATACTTAATGGAAAATATTGTACAAAAGAAATTGAAAAATTTTTTAAAAAAATATCAGACTTTGTATGAAATACTATAAAAATCAAACGAAAAATATAAATTGTTGTTAAAAAAGCAGAAACGATAGAAATAATAAATAAAAAAATATTATTTTGTTCATATAAAGCTAATAAAATAGCACCTTTACTATAGAAACCAGACGTTAAAATAGGAAAAGCAGATAATGCAGAACCAGAAATTAAAAAACATACGTATATAAATGGCATTTCTTTATACAACATATTTCCCATATAAAAAATATTTTTTTGATTATTACAATTCTTAATTAATACACCGGAAGATAAAAATAATAATGCTTTAAAAACAGCATGTGATAACAAATGTAATAAAGATGCATTCCAGGCTTTTACGCTTAATGCCAAAAAAATATATCCTAACTGACTCATTGTAGAATATGCAAGTATACGTTTAATATCAAATTGAAAAACAGCAGATAAACTAGATAATAACATGGTTATACTACCTACAACACCACATAAATATAAAATATGCGGAGTTAAACAAAATAAATCATGATTTCTTAAAATCAAATATATTCCTGCAGTGACCATAGTAGCTGCATGGATTAAAGCAGATACAGGTGTTGGTCCTACCATAGCTTCTGATAACCAAATTTGTAACGGGACTTGAGCAGATTTTCCTAATGCACCAAAAAATAAAAATAAATTAATAAAATTTAAAAAATAATTATATTTTATAAGATGTATTTTAATTAAAAATTGTATTTCATAAAAATTTACAGTATTAAAATTTTTATATAGTAATAATATTGCAGTAATAAGAAATAGATCTCCAATTTTAGTAATAACAAAAACTCGAAAAGCAGCATTATTAACATATGATTTTAAATAATAAAAATTAATTAGTGCATAAGAACAAAAACTTACTCCTTCCCATCCTGCATACATACTAATAAAATTATCAGATAAAACTAAAAAAAACATATTTGCTACAAAAAAATTTACTAATGAAAAAAAAACAACAGAATCATATCTTTTTTTCATATACCAAATAGAAAATATACATATTAGTAATGAAATACATGAAATCATTAATAAAAATATATGAGATAAATTATCTAATAAAAAACAAATATCTATACTAAAATTTTTTATTTTCAACCACGTCCATAATTTTTCTGAAAAAATATAATATATATGAGAAAAAAATAAATATTTTAAAAAAAAAACTATACATGTAGAAAAAAATATAGAACCAATGCCAAAAATATAAATTAATTTAACACCAATTTGTTCTTTAAAAAAAAATAAAAATAAAGAACTAAAAAATGGAAAAAAAAAGATTAAATAAAGTATATTCATTCATAAATCTCACGTAATTTATTAACATTTAAAGTATGTTTTTCTTGAATAATTTTTACTAGTAACATTAAACTAATGCTGGCTTCTATAGCAGCAATAGTAATTGAAAATATATATATCATTTGTCCATCACAATTGTTCCAAAATTTACTCACAAATACACTAAATAACATAATAGAATTCATCATAATCTCTAACCCAAGAAATAAAAATAATAAATTTTTATGTAAAATAATTGATGCTATTCCTAATAAAAACAAAAATATTGATAAAAAAAAAATATGAAATAAAGTAATCATGCATTATTTATCCTGTTTCTCATATATCAAGAAAGAAAAAATCGTATTATTTTTCCCTTTATATATCAAAGATATCACAATTAATACAGACAATAATAAAATTGAAATTAATTCAATAAATAAAATATATGGTTTAAAAAGATATAAACCCAATGCTTGCAAATTTTCTATCTTAAAAATAACATGTTTCGTATGTAAACAAAAAAATATTTTTAATAAAAACAACAATAAAAGAAACAAGATAAAAAATATAAAAAAAATATAATTTTTAAAATTATACATCTTTTTTTTCAAACTATAATTTAACATCATAATAATAAAAACAAATAATACTAAAATTGCTCCAGCATACACAATAACTTGTAAAGCAGCTATAAAAAAATTTCCTAATAAAAAAAAAATACAAGCAGTAGTTAAAATTGAAAAAAAAAAATAAAACAAAGCGTGCATTAAGTTATCTTGTACAACAGACAATATTGTAAATAAAATAGTAAAAAAAGATAAAAAATAAAAAATTAAATACATATCATAAAATTCCTTAAGGTAATAAATCTTTTACATTAACCGGTATAACATTTAAAAAATCGTTTTTTGATAATTTCACACCACATTTTTTATAAAAATTATAATTAGGATATTTTCCTACTCCAGAAATAGTTAATTCATTTTTTTTATATATTAAATCTTGTCGATTAAAATCACCTAACTCAAAATCAGGAGTTAATTGAATAGCATTAGTTGGACATGCCTCTTCACACAAACCGCAAAAAATACAACGAGAAAAATTAATATAAAATTCTTTGGCAAACCAACGACCTGAATTATCTTGTGATTTCTTAACAGATATACAACTAACGGGACATACCACAGAACATAAATTACAAGCAACACAACGATCTTTTCCATCAGGATCTTTGGTTAAAACAATTCTTCCACGATATCTAGGAGATAGATATATTTGATGCTCTGGATACAATAATGTTTCACGAGCTTCAAACATATGTTTCAAAGTAATAAAAACACTATATATTTGCGTGAAAACAAAATAAAAAAAATATTTAAAATTCATAATATATCCAAAAATTAAGTGATTAATACAATAAAAGCAGTAACTATTAAATTTAATAATGTTAACGGTAAACATATCACCCAACCAAAATACAAAATTTTATCATAACGCGGTCTAGGTAACGCAGCTCTTAACAAAATGAAAAAAATTAAAAAAAATAAAACTTTCAAAAAAAACCAAGTCATTCCTGAAAATAATGGGCCGTACCATCCACCGAAAAAAAATACAACAATTAAAGCAGAAACCACAATCATAGAAATATATTGACCAATAAAAAACATTCCAAATTTCATACCAGAATATTCAATATGATAACCATCCGCCAATTCTTGTTCAGATTCCGGTTGATCAAAAGGATGTCGATGACATAAAGCTAATCCAGCAATAAAAAAAGAAAAAAAACCAAAAAATTGTGGAATAATATTCCAAAGATGTTTCTGATCGTGCACAACATCAATTAAATTAAATGAATGAGACTGGACAACAACTCCCATTAAGGATAGTCCTAAAAAAATTTCATAAGTTAAAGTTTGAGCAACAGCACGAATTGCTCCTAATAAAGCATATTTATTATTACTAGACCAACCAGCAAATAAAATGGCATATATTGAAACTGCAGAAATCATCAAAAAAAATAAAATCCCTATATTTAAATTCATAATAACAATATTTTCATTTATAGGAATAATAGGAATAATGAATAAAAATGATAAAAAAGAAATAATAGGAGAAAAAATAAAAAAAATTTTTCTACTAAACGATGGTATACAATCCTCTTTAAACAACATCTTAATCATATCAGCAAATAACTGTAATATACCAAACCACCCAACACGATTAGGACCGTATCGATTTTGAAATAACGCTAATATTCTACGTTCTAAAAAACTTAACATAGCGCTAAAAAAAATTATTATGAAAACAAAAAGAAAAGATTGTATTAACAATTTTCCAAAATAAAAAAAATTTAAATAAAATATAAGCATAATATTTTATACACCTCTTATGTGTTCTATTCCACATCCTATTAAATCAAGAGGAATATTAGGAAATCCCACTGGCAAACCTATATGTTGTAAAGGTAATGATTTTGAAAAATGTACAACAAATGTAAATATATTTCCTAAATAACTAAATTTAATAACTGAATTATATTTTAAATTCAATAAATTTTGATATTTAGTATTCAATAAAGCAGGCCCTATAGAATATTTTTTTTTAAAATAATCAGTATTATGAATTAGCTCTTCGTTACAAAAAATTAAATAATAAGGTACAACAATCCATTTTTTATTAGAAATGTTATTTTTATCATTATACTGCATATTGTGCAGAAAATATTCTTTACGAAAATTATACGATTTAAACAATCGAATTCCAGAATTATACTCTTTACCCTGAAATATATATTTATTCCAAGAATGTAAAGAATTCCATCCGGGAGACCAATAAAATGGAATATATGAAGATGATTTTTGATCAGGTTGTTGAATGCCTTCCATAGAAAAATTAAACATAGTATTACTATCTTTTTTTTGTCCAGGTTCATGAATATTTAACATGGAAAATATTGCTGTTCTACTACTAGCTCTATGAGGATATCGAGCAATTTTTTGATTAAATAAACGAAACTTAGCATTTGGTGCAAGAAATTTAATTTTTTTAAAAAACGTTATATCTTTAGTATAATCTTGCACAACAGTATCAAATTCATTTTTATAATTCGTAATATTATTTAAATTATTATATATTTTATATAACCATTTCCATCCTTCTAAAATACATATTTTACTATCATAAGTTAATGGATCAAATACCGCAAAAAATCTCTGTGCACGACCCTCATAATTAACAACAGTGCCTGTACTTTCAGAAAAATTAGTTGTTGGAAAAAATAAATTACTATTATAAGCAGTTTGAGTAAATCGATGGTCAAAAACAATAATATTTTTTACTTTTTTTAAAACCAAATGTATTTTATCCCGTAAAACATGACGATATAAATCATTTTCTAAAACAACTACTGTATCAATTTTTTCTTTTAAAATTATATCACATGCATGATTTAAAGACATATCTGTCATTAAACCAACACCAATACTATTAACTGCAGAAGTTAATAAAACTAATCCAACATGTTTTTTTATATTTTGTAATCCTTTAGCAATATTTGCTGCATATCGGATAAGGTTTAAACTACCAGAATGCAAACCAGAAATAATTAATGGTTTTTTACATGATAATAATGCCGTTGTAATAGCAGAAGCAATTTTTTTTAAATAAGATTTTTTTTCATGTATAACAGAATGAATATTATTTATTTTATTTAAAATAATAGAAGATAAAATTTCTTGATCACGTACTGTAGAATGATAATTTAATGCAGAAATTTCATCTAATTTAGTTTCATGAGTATGCAATATATATATATAATTTTTATTATTAGAGATATTAAATAATGCTGTACTATGCCATTTTGGTATACAAAAATCAGAATGGTCTGTAGTTCTTTTATTATTATTTAATTGACGAATTGATAAAGCTAATCTTGGAGATGTTTGTGTAATATCTTCTCCAATAATTAAAACCATATCGTAATTTTCTATTTCACGTAAAGTAGGAGTATAAATACCACTATTTTTCAAAATATCAATAATTAATCTTACACATTTATGATATATTAATGACATACCACTACAAAAATTATCTTTTCCAACTAATTTAAGAAGCGCAAAATTATTTTCTATACTAGATCGGATTGATCCTATTCCAATTACCCTATTTGTTTTTTTTAATATACTAGTAATTTTTTTTATAGCATATCTTTCATGTAACGGAGTATTTTTTAAACGTGTAACATACATAGGTTGTGTAATTCGATTTTCTGAAGTTGTATAAGTATAACCAAAACGACCTAAGTCACATAAAAAATATTGGTTAATATTTTTATGATATCGATTTTCTATTTTACTAACTTTTCCATATTTTTCTCCAACAATAATATTACATCCTATACAACAATGTTGACAAACGCTTGGAGCATACTGTAAATCCCATTTTCGATTATAATTATCTAAAGATAATTTATCTGTAAATACACCAGTAGGACATACTTCAATTAAATTTCCCGAACACTCATTTTCTAATTGACCATCCTGAAATCTACCAAAATAAATCTTATTGCTGATACCATATACACCAAAATCAGTTCCCCCGGAATAATCTTTATAATATCGAACACAACGATAACAACCAATACAACGATTCATATTGTGTGATATAAAATGTCCTAAATTTTGATTATAATGTACACGTTTTGGAAATATAAAACGACGTTTGTAATGACGATTCATCACTGTCATATCTTGTAAATGACAATTTCCTCCCTCTTCACAAATAGGACAATCATGTGGATGATGAATCATCAAAAGTTCTATAATTCCTTTACGAAAAATCTTTGCTTCTTTATCTATTGTAGAAATAATCATATTATTTTCTACAGAAGTCATACAAGACATCACTATTCTTCCAGCATTATCTTGAAAATTATTATATTGTTTTACAGCACATAGTCTACAAACACCGGCACTTCCTAAAGCCGGATGCCAACAAAAATAAGGAATATCAATATCTAATGACAAGCATGTTTGCAATAAGTTATTTGATTTGTTCGTTTCATATTTATTATTATTTATATGAAGTATAATCATAATAATCACGTTCCAAAATAATATAAAATTATTTTTTTAATTTTTAAGCAATTTTATTGCAAAAAAAAAAAAAAAAGGAATTAAAGATCAATTTTAAAGTAACTATTGTGAATTTGATGAATAAAATTATTTTTTTTTATTTTATTAACAAAATCTAATTTAAATAATTTTAATGCACTTTGTAACGGCTCTATTGCTCCAGGGGCATGAGCACAAACAGTTTTCCCCGGACCTAATTGAATACACAAATCATGTAAAATTTTTAAATCACTGTGTTTAGCCATTTTATTTTTAAAAGATTTTAAAATCTCTACAATCCAGGGTAAACCTTCCCGACATGGAGTGCATAAACCACATGATTCACGTGCAAAAAACTGTTCCACATTTAACAACAAAGAAACCATATCTACAGTATGATCCACAACCATAGCAATGCCAGTACCTAACCTACTTCCAATACGCGCAATATTTTCAAAATCCATTTTTACATCAAGATGTTCTGCAGTTAAAAAGTCTGTACTTGCACCACCTGGTTGCCAAGCTTTGACTTTAAAACCTTCTTGCATTCCTCCAGCATATTCTTCTAATAATTCACGAGCAGATATTCCAAATGGAACTTCCCATAATCCAGGATTTTTTACACGACCTGAAAAACCCATTAATTTAGTTCCTCTATCATTACTTTTTGATAATTGCTTATACCAACTGACACCATTTGCAATAATTGCTGGAATATTTGATAATGTCTCAACATTATTTACACAAGTTGGACTGCCCCATAAACCAACTAAAGCTGGAAATGGAGGTTTAACACGAGGATTAGCTCTACGACCTTCTAAAGAATTAATTAATGCAGTTTCTTCTCCGCAAATATATCTCCCTGCACCAGTATGAATAAAAATATTAAAATTAAATCCGCTATTAAAAATATTATTTCCTAAACAACCAGATCTTCTAGATTCTGTAATTGCACGATGTAAATTACGTTCTGCAGATATATATTCACCTCTCAAAAAAATATATGCAATAGATGCTTCAATAGCAAAACCTGCAATAATTATTCCTTCAATCACCTGATGAGGATTTTTTTCTAATAAAAATCTATCTTTATAAGTAGCAGGTTCCATCTCATCAGCATTACATAATAAATAACGAACAATATGATCTTTTTTTTTTGGCATTAAACTCCATTTAATACCAGTATAAAATCCAGCACCTCCTCTTCCTCTCAATTCAGAATCTTTAATTACATTAACAACATCTTTTGGCAACATATTTTTTAAAGACTTTTTCAACGCAGAATATCCGTCTTTTTTACAATATTCATCAATCCATATCGGACAAGAAAGATTATTTAATCTCCATGTTAATGGATGAGTTTCTGCAGTTCGAATGATTGTATTCATTTATATTTCTCTAATAAAATTAAGATATTTTTTACTTGAACATTAGAATAAGTGTCATTATCTATCATAATTGTTGGTGCTTTATCACAATTTCCTAAACAAGAAATAGGTAATAAAGTAAACCTATTATTTTTTGTAGTTTCTCCTGGTTGAATATACAACGATTTTGTTAAACATTTTTTTATATTACTTGAACCTAACATATAACATACAACACTATCACAAAATTTAATTATATGTCGACCAACGGGTTGACGATATATTTGACTATAAAATGTCGATAATTCCTCAATATCACAAATAGGAATGCATAATACCTGAGATATTTCTTGAATAATTTCATCAGATATCCACCCTCGCGTCCGTTGTACCATTTTTAAAACTTCTATAATAATCGCTCTTGTATGTTTATATTTTCTTTTTTCTTCACTAATATAAGATAATTCTATATCAGTTAATTTATTATTTATCATATGATTTTTTTAAATATTAATTGTATAATAAAATTATCGGTCTACATCAGACATAACAAAATCAATACTACCCAAATAAACAATCAAATCAGATATTAAACTCCCACGAATTACTGCAGGAATTTGTTGTAAATGAGGGAAGCTAGGAGTACGAATTCTTGTACGATAACTCATGGTATTACCATCACTAATTAAATAATAACTATTAATTCCTTTCGTTGCTTCAATCATTTGTAAACTTTCATTTGCAGGAATTACAGGACCCCAAGAAACTTGTAAAAAATGTGTGATTAAAGTTTCAATATTTTGTAAAGTATTTTCCTTAAATGGAGGAGTAGTTAATGGATGATCTGCTTTATATGGACCAGAAGGCATATAATTTAAACACTGTCTTAAAATAATTAAGCTTTGTTGAATTTCTTCTATTTTTAAAGTTAATCTAGTATAACAATCACTAATACCATCCCCTAAGGGAACAGAAAATTCAAAATTTTCATATCCTGAATATGGTCTTTTTTTTCTTACATCAAAATCTATACCTGTTGCTCGTAATCCAGCACCAGTAATTCCCCAATCCAATGCTTCTTGCTTTTCATAACACGCAACACCTTTCGAACGTTGTATTAAAATACTATTATTCACTGATCCAGTAATATAAGAATTTAACCTTTTTGGCATCCATTCTAAAAATTCTAACAATAACTTTTCCCAACCGATAGGCAAATCATGAGCAACACCACCTATTCTAAACCAAGCAGGATGCATCCTTGCTCCAGTAATTGCTTCTATCAAATTATATATTTTTTGACGATCAGTAAAAGCCAAAAATACAGGAGTCATTCCCCCTACATCTTGAATAAAAGTAGAAATATACAATAAATGACTATTGATGCGAAATAATTCTGACAACATAACTCGAATAACTTTTACTCGTTCTGGAACAATAATATTAGCTAAACGTTCTACTGCCAAAATATACGGCATTTCATTCACACATCCACCAAGATATTCAATACGATCTGTATATGGAATATAACTATGCCAAGATTGACGTTCTGCCATTTTTTCAGCACCACGGTGGTGATAACCAATATCTGGAACACAATCTACTATTTCTTCACCATCTAATTGTAAAATAATTCGAAAAGCTCCATGAGCGGAAGGATGATTTGGTCCAAGATTAAGAAACATAAAATCTGATTTATCAGATTGAATTGACATGCCCCATTCAGAAGGATCAAATGCAAGATCTTGCATAAATTTAAATTCTTTATCTGGATTTAAAAAAAATGGACTTAATTCTGTTGCTCTTGCAGGATAATCCTTTCTTAATGGATAACCAACCCATGATTTAGGCATAATAATTCTCGTTAAATGTGGATGTCGATCAAAAACTATTCCAAACATCTCCCATGTTTCCCGTTCATACCAATTTGCATTTGGAAAAATATTGGTAATTGTAGGAACGATCAATTCACTTTGTAACAATGGAACTTTAATAAAAATATCAAAATTATTTTCTATTGCAAGTAAATGATAAAATACAGTAAAATCAGAATTAGGCAAATTTATTCTATTTTTTCTTAAACGTTCATCAATACCGTGTAAATCCAACAACATGGTATATTTGTTAGCAGAGCATTTCAAAAAATATAATACTTTTAATAAAATATTTCGATTAACCCAAATGACTGGACAATTAATTAAAGTATCTTGCACAAAAAAATCAGTTCCCTGAAAATGATTACATAATTCTTGTACAATATTCATAGTTAAATAACTCAAGTGATTATATCAAAAAATTAAAGTCTCATATTAAATATAAAAAATAATTCCTATAAAAATTGTTCTTGTTTTTTACAATATTTTAAAAAAAAATAACTTACACACTTTCTATAGTACGTAAAGAATACATGTGCTTACGATTATATTTTTTTTTCAATTTTTCAGATTGAAATTTAGCTTTATAAATACCTTTTTCATTTAAGATCCATGACAATGGACGACGTTCATAAGTAATTATATCTTGTAATAACATCAATCCTTGTATATATGCTTCCGGTCTTGGAGGACATCCAGGAATATACAAGTCTACTGGTAAAAATTTATCTACTCCTTGTACAACAGAATAAATATCATACATACCACCAGAATTAGCACAAGAACCCATTGATATCACCCATTTTGGTTCTAACATTTGGTCATATAACCTTTGAATAATTGGAACCATTTTAATAAATGGAGTACCAGATATAACCATCACATCAGATTGTCTCGGAGAAGCTCTCAATACCTCTGCTCCAAATCTAGAAACATCATGAACTGCAGTAAAGGAAGTGACCATTTCTACATAACAACAAGATAAACCAAAATTATACGGCCATAAAGAATTTTTTCTACTCCAATTGACTAATTTATGTAATAAGTATTTCAATTTCCCTGTAAAAATATTTGTTTTACTTAAATTATTTAATGGATCATCAACAATACTAATATTCTGAGAAGGATATTTTTCATTATTAATATTTACTTTTGTTAAAGTATATTTCATAATACTTCCTAAAATTAAAATTATATAAAATAATATACATTAAAAATTAAAAGTACATCCTGATTTTTTTGGTACCCATTGAAAAACTTTTTCTTGAATTAAATACATCAAAGATAAAAATAGTAAAAAAACAAAAAATACAACTTCAAAAAAACCAATCCATCCAATATTTCTTACATCAATTGACCAAGTGTATAAATACAGTGATTCTATGTCAAAAATAACAAAAAATATAGACAGTAAATAAAATTTTATTGCAAAATTCAAATTAATATTACCATATGATATAACTCCAGATTCAAAAGGAATATTTTTAGAACGAGACACTGTTCTTTGTCCTAACAACCATCCTCCGAATAACATTAAAAAACACATCACTAAAGAAAAAAAATAAAAAAAAATCGACCTATAAATTTGTATATTCAATTTTCCACCTATCTATCAAATTAATAATCTATAATTATAATATATAATATAGAAAATTATATATTATAAATCTTTAAAAACATTATGAAAACAAGTGATTTTTATAAATTATGGTATAGTATCAATATAACAAGTAAAATATGAACCATTTTAATAAATATTTTCCAATAACACTTGATGATACATAAAAAAGACCTTATCTATTTCTGTATACACAAAATTTTTTATGTATGAAAAAGTATATAAAACATCAAGCACAATTTTTATGGAGACAATATAGATGGGAAGAATTATAGGAATTGATTTAGGAACTACAAATTCTTGTATTGCCATTATCGATGGGAAACAAGCAAAGGTGTTAGAAAATGCAGAAGGAGAACGTACCACTCCATCAGTAATTGCATACACCAACAATGGAGAAATATTAGTAGGACAACCAGCAAAACGTCAGTCCATTACTAATCCAAAAAATACTCTTTTTGCAATAAAAAGATTAATTGGTAGAAAATTTCAAGATGAAGAAGTACAAAAAGATATAAAAATCATGCCATATGAAATTATTAATTCAGGAAATGGAGATGCCTGGATTAATGTTAAAGGGAAAAGTATGGCCCCTCCGCAAATTTCTGCTGAAATTCTAAAAAAAATGAAAAAAACAGCCGAAAACTATTTAGGAGAAAAAGTAACAGCAGCAGTCATTACTGTTCCAGCATATTTCAACGATGCGCAGAGACAAGCAACTAAAGATGCAGGTAAAATTGCTGGATTAGAAGTAAAAAGAATTATTAATGAACCAACAGCAGCCGCTTTAGCTTATGGATTAGATAAAAGCACAGGAAGTAAAACAATTGCAGTATATGATTTAGGAGGAGGAACATTTGATATTTCAATTATTGAAATAGATAATGTAGATCAAGAAAAAACATTTGAGGTGTTATCAACTAATGGAGATACTCATCTCGGTGGAGAAGATTTTGATAATCGATTAATCAATTATTTAGTAAAAGAATTTAAAAAAGAGCAAGGAATAGATTTAAGAAATGACCCCCTTGCCATGCAAAGATTAAAAGAAGCAGCAGAAAAAACTAAAATTGAATTGTCATCTACACAACAAAGTGATGTTAATCTTCCATATATTACTGCAGATGCCAATGGACCAAAACATTTAAATATTAAAATTACTAGATCAAAATTAGAACTATTAGTAGAAGATTTAATTACAAAATCTATTACTCCATTAAAAATTGCTCTTAAAGATGCTAATTTATCTGTTACAGATATTGATGATGTTATACTTGTTGGCGGACAAACAAGAATGCCATTAGTACAAGAAAAAGTAGAAAAGTTTTTTGGAAAACAACCTAGAAAAGATGTTAATCCTGATGAAGCTGTTGCAATCGGAGCAGCCGTACAAGGTGGCGTACTTTCTGGTGATGTAAAAGATGTATTATTGCTTGATGTAACACCATTGTCATTAGGAATTGAAACGATGGGAGGAATCATGACTCCTCTAATTAAAAAAAATACTACTATTCCAACTAAACACAGTCAAATTTTCTCTACCGCAGAAGATAATCAATCTGCAGTCACTATACACGTTTTACAAGGAGAAAGAAAAAGATCAATTGATAATAAATCATTAGGTCAATTCAACTTAGATGGCATACAGCCTGCACCAAGAGGTATGCCGCAAATTGAAGTAACATTTGATATTGATTCTGACGGAATTTTACATGTTTCAGCAAAAGATAAAAAAACAGGAAAAGAACAAAAAATAACGATTCAAGCATCTTCTGGATTAAAGGAAGAGGAAATAAAAAAAATGATTTCAGATGCAGAAATGAATGCTGAATCAGATCAACAATTTGAAGAATTAATTAAAGTAAAAAACCAAGGTGATCAAATTTCACATAGTACAAAAAAACAATTAGAAGAAGTAAAAAACAAACTGAGTGCAGCAGAATACAAAAATATTAATGATAAAATTAATGAGCTCAATGTAGTTTTAAAACAAGATAATAAAGAAGTAATAGAAAAAAAAATACAAGAACTAATACAGTTATCATCTAAATTAATGGAAATAATACAAAAAAATACAAATAATAAACAAACAAATGATAATCCAAAAAAAGAAAAAGATGATAATGTAGTAGATGCAGAATACGAAGAAGTAAAAGAAAAAAAAGAAAAAAAATAAGAATCATTAAAACAATAACCGATCATGCGGACGTATAAAATACGTCCGTGAAAACAAGTGAGATTTAGGAAGTTAGTATGATAAAAAAAGATTATTATAAAATTTTAGGTATTACAAAATCTGCAAGTCATACAGAAATAAAAAAATCATATAAAAAATTAGCTATGAAATACCATCCAGATCGAAATCAAGGAGATAAAAATTCTGAAAAAAAATTTAAAGAGATTAAAGAAGCATATGAAATATTAATTGATCCAAAAAAAAGAACAATGTATGACCAACATGGACACACAGCATTTGAACAAGGATACTCAAATCATTCTTCTTTTGATGAAAATTTTTCAACTAATTCTGACTTTAGCGATATTTTTGGAGATGTATTTGGAGATATTTTTGGAAGCAATAGTCGAAAAAGAAGAGCACAAAAAGGATCTGATTTACAATACGATTTGGAATTAAATTTAGAAGAAGCAGTCAAAGGAATAAAGAAAAAAATACTCATTCCTACCTTAAAAAAATGTAATTCTTGTCATGGTAGCGGAACAAAAAATGGAGAAAACCCAGAAAAATGTAAAATGTGTAAAGGAAACGGTCAAATACACATTAGACAAGGATTTTTTTCAGTACAACAAACTTGTACTCATTGTCATGGATCAGGAGAAATTATATCCAACCCATGCATATCATGCAATGGATCTGGAAGAATTAAAAAAACAAAAAAAATAATAGTCACAATACCTGCTGGAGTGGATAACAAAGATAAAATTAAATTAAACAATGAAGGAGAAGCCGGAAAAAATGGAGCTCCATCAGGAGACCTATACATACAAATTTTAGTTAAAAAACACCAAATTTTTAAAAGAAAAGGAAATGATTTATATTGTGAAATTCCAATCAATTTTTGTATGGCAGCGTTAGGAGGAAAAATAGAGGTCCCAACTATAGATAATAAAATAAAAATTACCATTCCACCTGAAACACAATCAGGTAAATTATTTCGTATTAGAGGCAGAGGGGTAAATTCTATTCGAACATATCAAACAGGAGATCTATTGTGTAAAATAATAATCGAAACACCAATTAATTTAAATAATACACAAAAGAAAATCTTACAAGATCTAGAAAAAAGTTTAAATAACAATAACAAAGTACAAAACAATCCAAAATCTAAAAGATTTTTCGACGGAATAAAAAAGTTTTTTGATGATTTAACAAAATAAATATCGGGTATTGCTTCATAAAAATTGAAGCAGTACATGATAATTTTAAAATATATAATAAATTTTTTACAAAGATTTTAAACGTAAAAAAAATCTTGATTTATATCGAGCTGCTTTATTACGATGAATAATTCTTTTACGAGAAAATCTATCCAATTTAGATTGTAATATTGGCCAAATTTGTAAAGCAAGTAATTTATCTTTATTAATTATTGAATAAGACATTTTTTTAATTAATGTTTTTAAAATTGTTTTACAAATAGAATTATTTTTTTTTAACTTTTTGGATTTTATAGATTGCTTTTTTGCTGATTTAATATTAGACAATTAATTATTCCTTTTTTTTTTAAAAATAATTATATTATATAAAATAAATACTATTTTCACAATATTTTAATTTTTTTTATATATATAAATATATGAATATATATAAAATTAATACATTATACTTACAATATAATATAATGCAATAAAATACATTATAGATCGTAAATAATTAGGAAATTATATGGAATCCTATAAAAATACCTTAAATTTACCTAAAACAAAATTTCCTATGAAAGGAAATTTAAAAACAAAAGAACCAGAAATTTTAAAAAAATGGAAACAAGAAAACATATATCATCATATCCAAAATTTTCAAAAAAATAAAGAAATATTTTTACTACATGATGGACCTCCATATGCTAATGGAAATATTCATATCGGACATGCTGTTAACAAAATAATTAAAGATATGATAATTAAATCAAAAACATTATCTGGATTTAATACACCATATATTCCAATATGGGATTGTCATGGATTACCCATTGAACACCAAATTGAAAAAAAAATCAAACATTCCAATTGTGAAATTACAAAACAAGATTTTCGAAAAAAATGCTATCAATATGCTAATCAACAAATTGCAAAACAAAAAGCAGACTTCATAAGATTGGGAGTATTTGGAGATTGGGAAAATTATCAATCAACAATGAATAAATTATTAGAATCCAATGTAATTCGAATATTAGGTCAAATCATTAAAAAAAAATATCTATATCAAGGGTTAAAACCTGTACACTGGTGTATAAAATGTCAATCAGCTTTAGCAGAAGCGGAAGTAGAATACATTAAAACTAAAGACCATTCAATTATTGTAATGTTTAAAATTATTGATATTAATCATTTTAAAAAAATATTTACGTTACATACTGTCCATAATCAAGCTTATATTATTGTCTGGACTACTACTCCATGGACTTTACCTGCAAATCGTGCCGTCGCTCTACATCCTGAAATAGAATATAATTTAATACAACTAGATCAATATTCCATTTTAGTTGCAAAAAATCTAACATCAGAAATTATGAAAAAAATAAATATTCCAAAATGGACAATTATTCAAACAAAAAAAGGAAAAACTCTCGAAAATATTCAACTTCAACATCCATTCCTTCATTTTAATGTTCCTATTATTTTATCTACCCATGTAACAAACAAAACAGGAACAGGTGCCGTACATATTGCACCAGATTACGGCGAAGAAGATTACTTAGTTAGTCAAAAATATCATATCAAATTAACAAAAATGATTAATGATAAAGGAATATATCAAGATAATATACATCCAACAATCAATAAAAAAAATATCTTTAAAAGTAATAAAAATATTATTCATATACTCGAAAAAAAAAAATTATTATTAGATAATGATTTATTTGAACACGAATATCCTCATTGTTGGAGACATAAATATCCTATAATATACCGAACAACAAAACAATGGTTTATTAAGATTAACAATACAAAAATAAAAAAAGATGCTATACAATCCATTCAAAAAGTAAAATGGACTCCAAAATGGGGTTATCAAAGAATGTATGACATGTTAAAAGAGAGACCGGATTGGTGTATTTCGAGACAAAGAATATGGGGTATACCTATAACAATATTCATACATAAAAAAACAAAGAAAATGCATCCAAAAACCATTGAAATTATTGAAAAAATAGCAAAAATATTTGAAAAACAAGGATCTGAAATATGGTGGAATATTGATAAAAAAAAATTATTAGGTCAAGACCATCAAGAATATAAAAAATCTACAGATGTATTAGATGTATGGTTTGAGTCAGGATGTATACATAATATAAAATTATATAAAAATAAATTTTTAAAAAAAAATAGTAATATGTATGCAGAAGGAATAGATCAATATAGAGGATGGTTTATGTCCTCATTAATTATTTCTACTATTATTAATCAAAAAGCACCATATCAAGAAATTTTAACACATAGCTTTGTAATAGATAATTCAGGAAAAAAAATGTCTAAATCGTTAGGAAATACTATTACTCCAAATGAAATTATCAAAATATATGGAGCTGATATATTGAGGTTGTGGGTAGCATCTACTAATTACACTACTGATATTATAGTTTCTTCTGAAACATTTAAACAAATTTCAGAACAATATCGAAGAATTCGTAATACTAGTAGATTTCTATTAAGTAATATTTACGATTTTGACAATCGCATTAATAAAATAAATTTTGAAAATATGATTTTATTAGATAAATGGATAATTGAACAAACAAATATTTTACATGAAAAAATAATTTTACTATATAAAAAATATAAGTTTTACAAAATAATAAAAAAAATAATTACATTTTGTTCAATACAGTTAGGATCATATTATCTTGATATTGTGAAAGATAGACAATATACAAACAAAAAAAATAGTATTGCGAGACGAAGTGGGCAAACTGCCATGTATTATATTATCAAATTACTATTGCAATGGATTACTCCCATTTTACCATTTACAGCATATGAAATTTTCAACTATGTTCCAAATACAAACAAACAATCTATTTTTTCTACAACATGGAAAGAAATAAAATATTTTTATTCTACCGATGAAATTATTAAAAGTCAAGATTGGGAGAAGTTATTTCTAATTAAATCAGAAGTTAATAAAATCATAGAGTATCAAAAGAAAGAAAAAAAAATACATAACTCATTAGAAATGAAAATCATATTTTATGCAAAAAATACTATATATAAAATACTAATGATACTTAAAAAAGAATTGAAATTTATATTCCTGGTATCTGAAATTAAAATCAAAAAATATGAAAAATCTCCAATGAACACTGATAAAAGTAAAAATATAAAAGAACTAAAAATATTAATACAAAAATATATAGGCGTCAAATGTCCAAGATGTTGGAATTATTTCAACCAAGTAAAAACTTACAATACAGATAAAAATATCTGTGATCGATGCAATGAAAATATTCATTCAAAAGGAGAAAATCGTCAATTTGTATAAAAATTTTTACATAATTTTTGTAATATTTTTAATAGATTATATAAGTAAACTATTCATAATAATGAACTTCAAGGAAAATGAATACAAAAAAATATTTTATATATTAAATATATTATATGTAAGAAATTACGGAATAGCATTTAATTTTTTAACACAATACAAAAAAAATGACTTTATTTTTTTAAATTTTTTTATAATATCTTTTTTAATAATTCAAATGCTTCAAAAAAATGAAAAAATATATCAAATCATTATTGGAGGATCGATAAGTAATATATTTGATAAACTATATTATGGATTTGTAGTCGATTTTATAGATATTAATAATAATCATTTACACTACATAATTTTTAACTTTGCAGATATCATGATTCTATTCGGTATAGTTATCAAACTATATCAATTAAATAAAATGAATAAATAAAAATAAAATAAAAAAATATTTCACAATGCTATAAAATTATAAATATTAAATAATATATATTTATAAAAAATATAATAAAGATAAATTAATATAAAATATATTCTAAGAATAAAATGTATATGAAAAATATTACGAAAATTGCAATTTCAGGAGCATACGGAAGAATGGGCTCTAGTCTTGTAAAGACAATTCAAAAATACCAAGAAGCATTATTAACATGCGCATTCGTAAAAGAAAAAAAAAAAATTCATTTACAAAATGTAAAAGTAATAGAAAGCAAAAAAATAGTAGAAAAAATCGATACATTTGATGTACTCATTGATTTCAGTACACCACAAAATACGTTAAATAATTTAAATATTTGCAAAAAATATAATAAAAATATAGTTATTGGAACAACTGGTTTTAATGAGATAGAAATTAAAAAAATAAAAAAATACTCAAATGATATTGGTATTATAATTTCAGCAAATTTTAGTGTTGGAATCAATTTACTTTTTAAACTAATCCAAGATACTGCAAAAATTCTTGACCAAACATATGACGTTGAAATTTTAGAATCACACCATAGAAATAAAATTGATTCTCCATCAGGAACTGCACTACAAATTGGAGATATTATTGCAAAAAATAAGCAATGGGATTTAGAAAAATGCAGCATATACCGAAAAAAAGAGATTACTAATATCAGAAAAAACAATAAAATTGGATTTGCAATTATCCGTGGAGGAGATACCATTGGTGAACATCAAGTAATGTTTTTAGGAAATGGAGAAAAAATAACATTATCACATCATGCAAATAATAGAAATACATTTTCAAAAGGTGCAATTGATGCAGCAATATGGATAAAAAATAAAAAATCCGGTTTATTTAACATGAATCATGTTTTAAATATATAATAAAATCAATAATAATTAATATAACGAATTTTGGAGTTAACCATTGAGTAAATCAGCATTTCTAATATTAGAAGATGGCACTGTATTTCAAGGAATAAAAATTGGAATACAGGGTATTGCTATTGGTGAAATTGTATTCAATACAGCAATGACTGGATACCAAGAAATATTGACAGATCCTTCATATAACAATCAAATTATTACATTTACATACCCACATATTGGAAATACTGGTATAAATGAAATAGATATTGAATCTAACCAAATTCAAGCAAAGGGAATAATTGTTAAAAGTTTATCTCGCACACATAGTAATTATAGAAGTAAAATGAGTTTATCAAACTACTTAAAAAGAAACAGAATTGTAGGAATTGAAAATATTGATACAAGAAAATTAACTAAAATTATCAGAAACAAAGGAACACAGTACGGTTGTATATTGAGTGATACAAATCATGATATTGATTCAATAAATGAATATATAAAATATAAAATTAATAAAAAAAAAAATCATATTCTTTATAACACAAGTACAAAAAATACTTATCATTGGACAGAAGGAAAAAAAAAAAATATCCATAATAAAAAAAAACAAAAATTATTATTTCACGTGATAGTATATGATTTTGGGGTAAAAAAAAATATATTACGAATGCTCGTGGACTACGGTTGCTCCGTTACTGTTGTTCCTGAAAATACATCTGCAGAATATATTATATCTTTAAAACCAGATGGAATATTATTATCAAATGGTCCAGGAGATCCTAGATCATATCTTCAAGCAATCGAAAACATTAAAAAACTATTTATAACTGAAATACCAATATTCGGAATTTGTTTAGGACATCAATTATTAGCTTTAGCAAATAATTTAAAAATTATTAAAATGAAGTTTGGTCATCATGGAAGTAATCATCCTGTTCAAAACTTAAAAGATAAAAAAGTAATGATTACAACACAAAATCATAATTTTACTATTGATAAAGATTTTTTACCAACACACGTAACTATAACACATAAATCTTTATTTGACAAAACGATACAGGGAGTAAAATATATTAATAAAAAAATTTTCGGATTTCAAGGGCATCCGGAGGCAAGTCCTGGACCAGAAGATACAGAAATACTATTTGGTGAATTTATAAAAAATATAAAAAAATTTAAAAAAAATTAATATAGGAATAAAAATGCCAAAACGTACTGATATTAAGTCTATTTTGATTATTGGAGCAGGACCTATTATTATAGGACAAGCATGTGAATTTGATTATTCAGGAACGCAAGCATGTAAAGCATTAAAAGAAGAAGGATACAGAATTATTTTAATTAATTCAAATCCAGCAACTATTATGACAGATCCTGAAATTGCAGATGCTACATATATTGAACCAATTAATTGGAAAACTATAAAAAAAATTATCCAACAAGAAAAACCAGATGCTATATTACCAACTATGGGAGGACAAGTTGCATTAAACTGTACATTACAATTACATAAAAAAAATATTTTATCAGACTATAATGTAAAAATTATTGGAGCAAGTATTCAAGCAATAAAAAAAGCAGAAAATAGAAATCTATTTAAAAAAGCAATAGAAAAAATTGGATTAAAAACTGCAAAATGTGAAATTGTACATAATATGGAAGAAGCGAATAAGGTATCAGAATTAATTGGTTTTCCTTGTATTATTCGTCCTTCTTTTACTATGGGTGGAACAGGAGGAGGTATTGCATATAATTACGAAGAATACAAAAGTATTTGTGAAAAAGGATTGAACTTATCTCCGACAAAAGAATTATTAATTGATGAATCTCTCTTAGGTTGGAAAGAGTATGAAATGGAAGTAGTTCGCGACAGTAATAATAATTGCATTATAGTATGCAGTATAGAAAATATTGATCCTATGGGAATACATACCGGAGATTCTATTACTGTAGCTCCTGCTCAGACTCTAACTGATAAAGAATATCAATTAATGCGTAATGCATCTATTAAAATCTTACAAGAAATTGGAGTAGAAACAGGTGGTTCAAATGTACAATTTGCAATCAATCCACAAAATGGTCGTATGTTAGTAATCGAAATGAATCCTAGAGTTTCTCGTTCTTCCGCATTAGCTTCAAAAGCAACAGGATTTCCAATCGCAAAAATAGCTGCAAAATTAGCAGTAGGATATACTTTAAATGAATTAAAAAATGATATTACTTATTCTAATATTCCATCCTCTTTTGAGCCTACAATTGATTATGTTGTTACTAAAATACCCCGATTTAATTTTGAAAAATTTATAGGCTGTAATGATAGATTAACAACACAAATGAAATCTGTTGGTGAAGTTATGGCTATTGGCAGAACATTTCAAGAATCTATTCAAAAAGCTATACAGGGGTTAGAAATTGAATTTAGTGGATTTGATTCACAAATTAATAATCGAGATAAAAAAACAGAAAAAAAAATTACATATGAACTTAAAAATCCAGGATCTGGAAGATTATGGTATATTGCGGATGCATTTAGAATGGGTTTTACTATTAAAAAAATATATAAATTAACTTCTATTGATACTTGGTTTTTAACAGAAATAAAAGATATTATTGATCATGAAGAAATTATTAAAACAAAAAATTTTTATGAAATTAATTATAATTTTTTAAAAAAAATTAAAAGTAAAGGTTTTTCAGATTTAAGAATTGCAAAATTGATGCACATGAATGAAAAAGATATTCGAACTATGCGTTATAATTTAAATTTACATCCTGTATATAAAAGAATTGATACTTGCGCGGCAGAATTTCATACTGAAACAGCCTATATGTATTCAACATGGGAAGAAGAGTGTGAATCTAATATTCATGATACAAACAAAAAAATTATTATTCTAGGAAGTGGACCAAATCGAATAGGACAGGGAATAGAATTTGACTATTGTTGCGTACATGCTGCACAGTCGTTGAAAGAAGAAGGTTATGAAACTATTATGATAAATTGTAATCCTGAAACTGTTTCTACAGATTACGATATTTCTGATAGATTATATTTTGAACCAATTACTTTAGAAAATATATTAGAGGTCGTTCGTATAGAAAAACCAACAGGTTTATTAATTCAATACGGAGGACAAACACCACTAAAATTAGCAAAAAAATTAAAAAATTTTAATATACCAATTATTGGAACACAACCAGATCAAATCGATATCGCAGAAGATAGAAATAAATTTCAAAAAATTGTATCGAAATTAAATTTACAACAACCAAAAAATGCAACTATACATAGTATACAAGAAGGAATAGAACAGGCTAAATTAATAAATTATCCTATTATGGTTAGACCATCCTATGTACTAGGAGGTAAATTTATGAGAATAGTATACAATGAAATAGAATTAAAAAAATATTTCATTGAAATATTAAAACCAAATAAAAATAATCCTATATTACTAGATCAATATTTAGAAAATGCTATTGAAATTGATGTTGATATTATTTGTGACAAAAAAGATATATTAATTGGAGGTATTATGGAACATATTGAACAAGCTGGAATACATTCCGGAGATTCTTGTTGTTCTCTCCCAACATATACATTAGATAAAAAAACCAAACAAAAAATTAAGCAACAAGTAACCAAACTAGCTTTTGCATTATCAGTACAGGGATTAATGAATGTACAAATCGCTATTCAAAAAAATATAATATACATACTAGAAGTCAATCCTCGAGCATCAAGATCTATACCTTTTGTGTCCAAAGCAACAGGATTCCCATTAGCAAAAATAGCAGCAAAAGTTATGATTGGAAAAACACTAGAGAAGCAAGGATACAAAAACAAAAAAATTAATTTATCACATTTTTCTGTAAAAGAATCTGTTCTTCCATTTAATAAATTTATTGGAGTAGATCCTATATTAGGACCAGAAATGCGATCCACCGGAGAAGTTATGGGAATCGGGAAAACATTTCACCAAGCTTTTTCTAAAGCAATGTTAGGAGCAAATACAAATATAAAAAAAATTAAACGTGTACTATTAAAATTAAAAAAAACAGAAGAAAAACATATAATTAATTTATCAATATTATTAATTAAAATAGGATTTAAAATTGATACAACAGAATTTATTAATTGTATTTTAAAAAAATCAGGTATACAATCCAGAATTGTCAACAAAATAAATGAAGGAAGGCCAAATATTCAAGATCATATAAAAAATGGGGAATATTCTTATATTATCGATACCACTCCTACAAATCAAAAAAACAAATATATTTCACATATTAGATCACTTGCTTTAGAATATCATATACATTGCGATACTACAATTAATGCAGCATTTGCAACAATCATGTCACTACATAATAACAATAATAATATAAAAATTTTTAAATTACAAAATATTAATAAAAAAATTTAACAATATAAATCATATATTATGAAAATGTAAATTTTAAATTAATAAAATTTTTATATAAATATATATATATATATATATCTAATAAAAATTAGAATTTATACTTTTTTTAATAAAATAAAATTATTACGTTTATTAACTATTATCAATAAATTTATAAAACTTTGGATTTAAATTATGTAGTTTACTAAAATAAAAATCAGATAACTTACAATATTCTTGAACGGACAAATCTTCTGCTCGTAAATCAGGATTAATGTTTAATAAAAATAAGGTATTTTCATCAAAAATACCTTTTAAACTATTTCTTATCATTTTTCTCCTTTTTTTAAATGCAAAAGATGTTATGTACTGTAAAATATTCATTTTGTTAAATGGAAGTAACGGATTTAATTTAGGTATCATTTTTATAAAACTAGAATATACCTTCGGTTTTGGAAAAAAAGAATTTGGAGAAATATCAAAACCAAAATATATATTATAATAACACTGAGCAATAATGCTCAATCGTCCATAACATTTATTACCAGGTAATGCCATTAAACGATCCGCCACTTCCTTTTGCACCATAAAATTAATGTCAAAAATAAAATGTCGAAATTTTATCAAATGAAAAATCAACTGCACTGAAATGTTATATGGTATATTACCAAAAACCCGCAATAATTGATTTTCCTGAAAGAATAATTTCTTAAAATCAAAAAATAAAACATTTCTTTCATATATAAGAACTTTACAAGAAAATGAGTATTTTTTTAAAAAATCAGATAATTTTTTATCTATTTCAATTACAACTAAATAATCAACATAATTACAAATTAAATGAGTCAAAGCTGCCAAACCTGGTCCAATTTCAACTAACAAGTGATCATGATTTGGTTTGATAAAATGAATAATTTTATTTATAATTTTTGTATCTTGTAAAAAATTCTGACCTAAAGATTTTTTTGGAATATATGAAGAAAATGGAATATACAACATAAACTATTGATATCGTAAAATAAAATAATTATAACATTTCAATAAAATAAAAAAAAGACATTAATTTATTTCATATCAACGATAATAATTTCTATAAAAACTATACATTAAGATAAAAAATTACTGATAAAAATTTAAAATACGAGATACTATGAAAGTTTTTATACTACATTTGATAAAAAAGTTTACATCGCATCCAATTATATTAGTCATGACAATAACTTTTTTAGAATCATTGGCAATAATCGGATTAGTTTTTCCGGGAATGATCTTAATGTCTGCAATAGGAACACTGATTGGAAGTGGAAAATTATCATTTTATACTACTTGGATAATTAGTATTATCACTTGTTCTGTAGGAGATTACATATCCTATTATATAGGATGGAAGTTTAAAAACTGGATATATCGAATTTATATATTTAAAAAAAATATCATTTTATTTAATAAAATAAAAAACTTTTTACATAATTACAGTCTAATAACAATATTATTTGGAAAATTTTTTGGTCCAACAAGACCATTAATTCCCATGATGGCAGGAATGATGGAAATACCAATAAAAAAATTTATTTTTCCAAGTTTTATAGGATGTATAATATGGCCTATATTGTATTTTATTCCAGGTATTTGCACAGGATTAATGATAAAAAATCCTCATTATACTCTCAAAAAAACAGCTATATGGTTAATATTCCTCATCCTATTATGCATTAGTATACTAATATGGATCACATCTATATATTTTAAAAATATCAAAAATTATAACTTTTTGTACACATTAAAAATAAAAAATATCAAAAAATACTTAAAAAAAATATACTATTTTATTATATTGTTTAATAAGAGAAAAAAATAATTTAATCAATCGGTACGAATCAAATAAAAAATTATTACAATGTAATTAAATAATTACGTACCGAAAATTAAACACAATTTTATTTATATAAAAAATCAATATGTAAAATTTTTTTTTTAAAACAATGTTTTTGAATTGATTGTAAACGAACTAAATATTTTTTTTGTAAAACAATAATCGTAATATCATCAGAAAAAAAATTTTTTTTATCTAGTAAATTTAAAATAATTTCATGATTTAAAGATATATATAATGTTGGATGATTATTTCCATAAATTATTCCTGGAATTTTATTATCAATATTCCTTAGTCTTTTACTAATACTTTTTCCAAATTTAATCCTTTTCTCTCCAAAAATAATAGTCATGCATTATACCTTAAAATAAAAAATAAATATAAAAACAATTCAGTTATATGAAATATTGTAAAATATATAAAATCAAAAATTTTTAATTTAAAAAATTTTTCTAAATAAAATATATAATATAAAACATTAAATAATAAAATATTCATTATATAAAACAAATAATATCATATATATTCAAATAACGAAATATTAAAAAAAATGAAAAAAAAAAAAAAAATTACATGTTGTGAAATAATTTCTAAATTAAAAAATTTTTGGTCAAAAAATGGTTGTATAATTTTACAACCAATAGACATTGAGGTAGGAGCCGGAACATTTCACCAATATACTTTTTTTAAATCTATCGGACCTAAACCACTAAGAGTAGCGTATATACAAAACTCAAGACGACCAACAGATGGAAGATATAGTAATAATCCAAACAGACTACAACAATATTATCAGTTACAAGTCATAATTAAACCCGCTCCAAATAATATTCAACAATTATATTTAAAATCTTTGCAAGAAATTAATATTAGTACAAAAAAAAACGATATACGATTCATAGAAGATAATTGGGAAAATACTACACTAGGGGCGTGGGGTATTGGATGGGAAATTTGGATTAATGGAATGGAAGTTACACAATTTACATATTTTCAAAAAATGGGATCAATAATTTGTAATCCTATAACAGTAGAAATTACATATGGAATAGAAAGAATTGCAATGAATATTCAAAATATTAATAATGTTTATGACATTTTGTGGGATGAAAATAAATACTTTAAAATATACTACAAAGAATTATTCAAAAATAATGAAATTGAACAATCAATGTACAATTTCCAGCAATCAAACATAAAATCATTAATAATATTATTTAACGAACACATAAAAGAAGCAAAAAGATTAATATCATTAAAAAAACCATTAATTATTCCATCCTATGAACATATTTTACATGCTATTCATAATTTTAATGTCATTGATGCTAAACAAGTGATCTCTAATACAGAACGACAAAAATATATTTTTCAAATACGATCTTTATCAGCAGAAATTGCACAAAATTATTATAAATATTATGTCACTGAAGGATTTCCTTTAATTAAGAGAGAAATACCATAATATGAATTATAAAACTTGTTTAATTGAAATTAATATTGAAGATATTCCAGCAAATCAAATCAGAAAAGTAGCAAAATATTTTTATCAAAATATTATACAAGAATTAAATACAAATCAAATCAAATTTTATAGTATAAATTTATTTTATACACCGAGAAGAATAGCAATAAAAATTAATAATATTCAAACAAAAATCATTAAAAAAAAAATCACTATAAAAGGACCATCTATAAAAAATGCATTTGACGAAAAAAAAAATATTACAGAACCAACTATAAAATGGCTAAAAAAATATAATATAAAAATAAATCAAACTAAAATATTAAAACAATATAACAATGAATGGCTATTTTATGAAAATAATAAAAAAATAAAATTAGAAAATATTTTATATAAAATAATATTAGATAAAATAAAAAAAATATATTTTAAAAAACCAATGAAATGGAATAATCATGATATAAAATTCATTAGACCCATTCGACATATTTTAATTTTATTAAATAATAAAATGATTCCATTTAATCATTTTGGTTTATCTTCTAAAAAAATAGTATATGGTAATATAATAACAAATTTTAAAAAAATTAAAATCAACAACGCTAAAGAATATGAACATATACTATATAAAAAAGGTAAGGTAATAACAAAATTTGATCTTAGAATAAAAAAAATAGAATATCAAATAAAAAAAATTCTCAATAAACTAAAAAGTAAAATAAAAAAAAACTGTAATTTAATACAAGAAATATCTTGTCTAATAGAATTTCCGAAAGTTTTATATGGTCAATTCAAAAATAAATTTTTAAAACTACCAGAAAATATTTTAGTACATATTATGCAACATATTCAAAAATATTTACCAATATATAATCATAACAATCAATTAACATCATATTTCATTATTATTTCTAATACCAATTCTAAAGATATCGCAAACATTATTATAGGAAATGAACGTGTATTAAATGCTAAATTATCTGATGTAAATTTCTTCTTTAACCATGATCGAAATATCAAATTAAAAGAATATTTTCCATTATTACAAAAAATTATTTTTCATGAACAATTAGGTACTATATTTGATAAAACTAATAGATTAGTGACAATAATGAAATATATTACAAAATACACAACTTCTAATTTAGAAGAAAATATTCGATCAACTTATTTATCTAAATGTGATTTAAAAACAAAAATGGTATATGAATTTCCAGAACTTGCTGGAATAATCGGAATGAATTATTCCTTATATGATGGAGAAACAAAAAATACCTCTCTTGCAATTAAAGAACATTATCAACCAAAATTTTCAGGAGATATATTACCATCAAGTTTTACTGGCTGTTTATTATCCATTATTGATAAAATTGATACCATTACTGGATTATTTTTAATAAATAGAATACCTACACAAGATAAAGATCCATTTGGTTTAAGAAGATTATCGATTGGCATTATAAGAATAATCATTGAAAAAAAAATTAACTTAAATTTAAAAAATTTAATTATAAAATCAATTCAATCATACAACTTAATAAAAAAAAAAAATACAGTATTAGAACCCATTACTAAATTTATTTTAAATAGATTATATATATGGTATAAAAATAAAAAATATAAAAATGAAATTCTTCAATCAGTGTTTTCTAACAATCATAATAATATATTAAAAATTGATAAAAAAATTAATTTACTACATCAAGTAATACAAAAAACAGAATTTCAAACACTAATTTCTACATATAAAAGAATTCATAATTTATTAAAAATAAATAAAAGTAATAGTATAAATAACCAAATAAATTATCAATTAATACAAAATGAAAGTGAAAAAAAATTATTTATACAAATACATAATATTTATTACCTATCAAAAAATATTTTATATACTCAAAAATATAAAAAATTTTTAAAATATTTAATACAATTAAACAATCCAGTGAAAGATTTTTTAGACCAAAATTCAATTAAATATACAAATAAAGAAATTAAAATTAATCGAATAAACGTATTAAAAAAAGCAAAAAAATTATTCTTAATGATGACCGATTTTAATAAATTATAAATAATAAGATAAAAATAATTTATATACATATTTCGCAACTTTAAAAAATAAAAAAAATCAATTTCTTAAAATTGCTGAAAATTTTTTTTTTAATAATTTCATACAAACATCTATCATAAAATTAATTTCTTTTTCTTCCAGAGTTTTATTCACACTTTGAAATATTATTGTAAATGTTACACTTTTTTTTCCAGTTGGAATATTATTGCCCCGATATATATCATATATATAAATTTCCGAAATATATTCAACAAATTCTTTTTTACAAGCAGCTATTAAATCACCTACTAAAATATTATTACTAACAATAATGGACAAATCTCGTTTACTAGATGGAAAATCAGAGATTTTTTTTATACATTGTATATTTTGAAAATTTATTTTATGCCAATATAATTCAAATAAAAAAACCGAATAGGTTAAATCAAATTGTTGTAATAAATATGGATTTAAAGCACCAACGTAACCAATAACACAATTATGAAAAATAATTTCTGCACTACTTCCTTTTTTTAAATAAGACATATTCTTTTTTTTAAAAGAAATATCTTGTAAATAACCTATTGAAGAAAATATAGATTCTACATCTCCTTTTATATCATAAAAATCAAACCGTTTTTCATTTCCATCCCAATGATTTTTATAATTAATATTTCCAATAATCCCAGATAAATATAAATTTTGTTCTACCCCTAAATGATAATGATTATTTTTTATAAAACATAAACCACTTTCAAAAAATCTCACTTCTTCATATTGACGATTTTGATGATACAGTAACATTTTTAATAAACCAGGTATTAAAGAAAATCTCATACATGATAATTCTTTTGATATAGGATTAATCAACGATATACAATCTACATGTTTATAAATTATATTTTGTATACCTGGATCAACAAAACTATAATTAATTACTTCATGATAACCAGAATCAATTAATGTATATTTCACTCTTTTTAAAGAAGAATGTAAAATGTTATCTTCTGATATAAAAAATTTAGATGTCAATATTTTTTCCGGTATATTATTATAGTTATATATTCTTAAAATATCTGAAATAATATCTTCTTTAATAAAAATATCAATTCTCCATACTGGAGGAGTTAATATCCAAAAACGATTCTTATAAACAACATGATAGTGTAATTGTTTCAAAATACTATGAATAATATTAATATCTATATTATACCCTACAATACTATTGATATCTTCGTAAAACAATTTTATTTTTCTATTAATAAAATTATTATATCGTTTTGATTGAACAATCTTAACAGGACTTTTTATATTTCCATGACAAATCTTTATAAATAAATTTGCAACATAATTGATTACAAATTCTTGATCATACGGATTAACAAAATATTCATTAAAAAAAATTGATTTTTTTTTCTTGAAATGATAAATAGAATTATTTAATACTTCAGGTTCAATAAAAAATGATCCAATAAATAAATTTTCATGATTCGTATTACATGGAAGAAAATCGTAATCAATATTTCCTAAATAAGAAATAATTTTTTTATCACTTTTAATAATTAACATTTTACTATTTAAAAAAATCTTTTTTTTATTATACTCAAGAAAGTCTCCATTATTTGCATAACATATAGAAATATTATTTATATCTTCAGAACTACTAAAAATGTATAAAGAATGACCAAATTTTAAAAAAACATAATTAAAAATATCAATAATAATATTTACTGGAGAAATATTGAACCTTCTTAAATATAACTGAATCCAATCTGGAGTAGAAAATTTTAAATTAATTTTATTTACCACTACTCCTAATAAACTAAAAATAATATTAATATTTTTCATATTTATATTAAATTCATCAAAAGAATTATTTAAAATATCTGTTTTCTTTATTTGAGGTAAAGGTAAATTATTTAAAATAGATACTTCTCTTGCAATACCTAATGCTCCTAAAGCATCTAATCTATTTGGAGTAACATTTACTTTAAGAATAATATTTTGACAAAAATAATATTTTCGAAAATCTATTCCTATAGGAGCATCATCTGGTAATTGTATAATATTATCATCGCCAATAAAAATATTTACATGTAAAAATTTACAAAATATTCCTTCTGATAATACTCCAAAAATATTTACCAATTTTACAAACTTATGGTTCAATAATTTTGATTCAGGCAAAGCAATTACGACTTTTTTATTTTTTTTTATTTTATGATTATGTACAATCCTAATATTTTTATTCATTCCGATATTTACCATAAAAATAAAAAAATCACTTTTATTAGGATGTTGCATGCAATGAATAATTTTTCCAATAATAAATTTAGAAAAATCAAATTTCGGATATTTAATTTCTTCAACTTCAAGACCAGAATATGTAAGTTGCTGGCAAATATGTTCGATACTTAATGGTACAGAAATCCAATTTCGTATACATTGTTCACTTACTTTCATTAGTAATACCTGCTTCTATCAAATTGTTTTAAAAATTTTATATCATTTTTAAAAAATAAACGTAAATCATTAATTCCATAATATAACATAATCATTCTTTCCACTCCCATTCCAAATGCAAAACCAGAATATATTTTTTTATCAATATCAAAACGATCTAAAATATTAGGATGAACCATACCACAACCCAATACTTCTAACCAATGATCTTGATCGGTCATAATATCTACTTCAGTGGATAATACAGTAAATGGAAAATAAGAAGATCGAAATCGAATTTTCATACTTTTATTAAAAAAACATTTCAAAAAATTTTTAATTACCCATATTAAATTAGAGAAATTTGCTCCTTTATCAATTACCAAACCTTCCACTTGATGAAAAATAGGACTATGTGTATAATCATTATCCTTTCGATATACTTTCCCAGGAACAATAATCTGAATTGGTAAGTGTTTTTTTTTAATTTCATGAATTTGCATATTAGAAGTTTGTGTTCTTAACAAACGATCACTATCAAACCAAAATGTATCTTGAGTATTTCTAGCAGGATGGTAAACAGGAATATTTAAAGCATCAAAATTATAATATTGATTTTCTATCTCAAAACTTTTATTAATTACACAAAAACCAAAAGAACGAAAAATAGATTCAATATAGTAAATTATATTAGTAATCGGATGCATAGAACCTATATTTTTTCTACGACCAGGTAAAGAAATATCTATATCTTGCAATATTTCTTTTTTATTACTCTCTTTTTTATCTAAAATTTCTTTTTTTTGTTGAAAAAAAATATACATAGAACATTTTATATTATTAATAATTTTCCCAAAATTTTTACGATCATGTAAATCTAAATATTGAAGACGTGTAATTTTTTTAGATATTATCCCTTTTTTTCCAAAATACTTCACTCTTAATAAATTTAATTCTTTTAGTGTATTAATCTTTTCCAATTCTAATTTAAATATATTTAAAAAATTTAATTCATCAAAAAACTTATTCGATTTATTCAAGATTTCACCTAATAACATTTTTATTTATAAAAGCTTCCAAAAAAAAAAAGGAAGCTAATATTAAAATATTATCAATATTATATAAATAATAAATTTATTTTAAATTTTTTTTAACACGATTGACTAAAATAGTAAAAGCACTATTATCAGTAATAGCAATATTAGATAAAATTTTACGATTAATGTTAATATTCATTTTCTTTAAACCAAATAAAAAATTACTATATGATAAAGAATGTAATCGTACAGCAGCATTAATTCTCGTAATCCATAATTTTCTAAATTGTCTCTTTTTTTGACGTCTATCACGATACGCGTACTGTTCAGATTTAATCACAGCTTGTTTTGCAACTCGATATATCCGAGAACGAGCACCATAATACCCTTTAGCTTGCTTCAATATTTTTTTATGTTTTGCATGGGCTGTTACACCTCGCTTCACACGAACCATTTATACCTCTTTATTAAATATTATAAATAATCAATATAGTTAAAATTCAACATCAATAATTTACTACATATATGGAAAAAATAATCGAACAGTTTTTCTCTCCACGTGCGAAAGAATCACTTTGGATCGCAGATGTCTCTTCTTATGAGTAGATTTTTTAGTTAAAATGTGTCGTAGATTAGATTTTTTACGTTTAAATTTTCCTGAAGCGGTTATTCTAAATCTTTTTTTTGCACTTTTCAACGTTTTTACTTTAGGCATAATTATTACCTGAATTTATATAGTAATCAAAATAATCAGTGAATATTTTTTTTAGGAGATAAAATCATCACCATTTGTCGACCTTCCACTCTGTTAGGGAAAAATTCAATAATAGAAATTTTATTCAAGTCTAATGTAATTTTTTTTAATACCGAAATACCAATATTTTGATAAGCCATTTCTCGACCACGAAATCTTATTGTAATTTTTACTTTATGACCTTGCTTTAAAAACCGAGTTAAATTTTTTAACTTGACTTCATAATCACCTTTATCTGTATTTGGTCGAAATTTTACTTCTTTTATCTGAAAAACTTTTTGTTTTTTCTTTTGTTCTTTCAAACTTTTACTTTTTTGGTATAAGAATTTCCCATAATCCATGATTCGACATACTACTGGAACAGCAGTAGGGCTAATTTCTACTAAATCTAAATTTAATTTTTTTGCGTATTCTAAAGCTTCTTTAATAGTAACAATACCAATCAATTCATTTTTCACGCCAATTAAACGAACTTCATATACCTTGATTTCATGATTAATACGATTATTTTTAACTAATTGCATACGTTTACTAGATTTAATACTTCATCTCCTTTCAATTTATAAAATACGATTTTCAATTTTATGTTTTATATTTTTAATAAAAACATCTATGTCAATCAATTTCATTATTCTATTTTTATAACGAACACTAATCTTTTTATGATATACTTCTTTATCTCCACATATCAAAATATATGGTACACAAGCTAATGTGTATTTTCTAATTTTAAAATTTATTTTTTCAGGTTTAACATCATACTTTACTCGAATATTTTCTGATAACAATTGAGAAAAAACACTCTTAACATAAAAAATATGATCATGATTTACATTAATTACCACAACTTGTACTGGAGATAACCAAATAGGAAAAAATCCTGAATATTCTTCCAATAAAATTCCTATAAATCGTTCTATTGAACCAAGTATTGCTCTATGAATCACAATTGGTATTTGACGTGTATTATTACAATCAATATAACACGAATTAAAACGACTAGGTAGATAAAAATCAAGTTGAATTGTTCCACATTGCCACAACCTTTTAAAACAATCCTCTAAAATAAACTCAATTTTCGGACCATAAAATGCTCCTTCTCCATCTTGATGGTCAAATTTTGTTTTTGTCTGTAATAAAGCATTTTTTAAACTAATTTCAGCTCTATTCCAAATATCATCAGTACCAATACTCTTATTTGGACGAGTAGAAAATTTTACTCTAATATTCTTAAAACCAAATACACTATAACAATCAAAAATCATCTTAATACAATTAATAATTTCACTTTGTATCTGATCTTCCGTACAAAATATATGTGCATCATCTTGCGTGAAACTCTTTAAACGAAGTAAACCATATAAAGATCCAGAGGGCTCATTACGATGACAAATACCGAATTCTGCAATACGAACTGGCAAATCACGATACGATTTTAGATATTTATTAAAAACTTGTATATGAGCAGGACAATTCATTGGCTTTAGGTAATATTTTTTATTTTCCATAGCAGTAAAAAACATCGATTCTTTAAAATAATCAAGATGTCCACTTTTTTCCCAAAAATTTTCATGTAAAATAATAGGAGTTTTTACTTCTTCATATTTCCATTTTATTAATTGTGTACGAATAAAATTTTCTAATTCTCGAAAAACAATTAATCCATTACTATGCCAAAATATCATTCCAGGAGATTCTGATTGTTTATGATATAAATGCATATTTTTATTAATTATTCTGTGATCCTTATGTTTTATCATATTTAAGTTATTTTAATAATAAAAGTTTATTTTATTTATAATACAATTAATTCATTTCATATTTTTTTAAAATATGTAATATTCTAAATGATTAATTATATAAATAAATCATCATCTAAGTCAAAAATATAAAAATTTCTTAACCTTGCGTTTTATCCTAATATATATATACTAACGTGCTAAACGATTGTATTAATATTATAAAATATTTAGAAAAAAATATTTCAAAAAAAACTATTATGATATAAAATAAATAAATTTCATTTTTTAGACAATATACAATACCAGTCATTACGACTGGCATTGTCATTTAAAAACGATAATCAATAGCTTTTGCCAACTGTTTAATAATGAATTCACTATCTTCCCAACCTAAACAAGGATCTGTAATAGATTGTCCATATGATAATTTTTGTGCAATAGAAATATTTTGAGAACCTTCTTTTAAAAAACTTTCAATCATAACACCAGCAATATTTATTGTTCCATCAACGATTTGTTTACAAATATCTTCTGATACATCCATCTGTTTATGATGTTGTTTTAAACAATTCCCATGACTGAAATCAACCATTAAATATTCAGATAATTGAAAATTTCGTAATTTTTTTACAGCTAATGCAATATCCTGTGTATGATAATTAGGATTTTTTCCTCCCCTCATAATAATATGAGCAAAAGGATTACCACTGGTATGATTAATAGTCATTTGTCCATCTTTATTGGGAGCAAAAAATAAGTGCCGTACTTGAGCAGCACGTATTGCATCAATAGCAATATTAATATTTCCATCTGTTCCATTTTTAAAACCAACAGGACATGATAAAGCAGAAGCCATCTCCCGATGAATTTGACTTTCAGTAGTTCGAGCACCAATCGCCCCCCAACTAATTAGATCTGCAATAAATTGACCAATAACCATATCTAAAAATTCTGTAGCAGCAGGCATTCCTATTTTATTGATATCTAAAAGTAACTTACGAGCCACGGACAATCCATGATTTACTTTAAAAGTATTATCAAGATAAGGATCTGAAATTAATCCTTTCCAACCTACCACTGTTCGTGGTTTCTCAAAATACGTACGCATAATAATTTCAAGACGAGAAGAATATTTTTTACGCAATACATTTAATTTTTTTGCATATTCTACAGCAGCTACAGGATCATGAACAGAACAGGGTCCAATAATTACTAATAATCGTTTGTCTTTTCCTGTCATGATATTTGCAATATTTTTTCTTGCAATAATGACATTATCTATAATTTCCGCTGTCAAAGAATAACGTTGAGCTAATTCTGAAGGAGTAATTAATGGATCAATTCGTATTGTACGCAATTCGTCTGTTTTTTTCATATTATTCTCTGAATTAATTATTTTTATAATATTTTTATTATATTAATAATAATATAACTAAATAAACCGAATAAAAATAATAAATATACATATGAAATAAACAATTTTATCAAAAAAAAATCATAAAAATAAAAATATAATATAAAATTAATCAAATATATTAAATTATAAATTAAATTTAAAATTTATTATTTTCAAAAACATTACAATATTTTGTGATAAAATATCAACTAATGTATTACTATTAAAAATTTAAAAATATAATATGAAAAAAAAAAAAAATTGGAATGGAATCATTATAACAGAAGATGCAATACAATATTTCAAAAATATAATAAAAAAAAATTACCATATACATGGAATTCAGATTAGCATGAAAAAATCCGGATGTGCTGGATACAAATATCAAATATCTTTAATGCATGAGGAAAAAAAAATAAACAAAAAAGATTTTTACTTACATATACAAAATAATATCAAAATATATATTCCAATTCAATATATGTCACTTATTGATGAGACAAAAATAGAACTGAAGAATATAGACGGAATAAATATGCATATTACATTTAATAATCCAAAAGTAAAGTCATTATGTGGATGTGGAGAAAGTTTCCAGTTTAGGAAAAAATTACCAACATAATAAGCAATGATTTTTCTTTCCTTTCGAAAGAATAGTATATTTTGAAAAAATACGATCAGAATCAACAAATTTATAACCAGGATCAATTTCTTTTCTAGAATTAATTTTAATTGCACCTGCTATAATTAATTGATGCGCATGACTGCGTGAAACAGATAATTTAGAATCTACTAATATTTGCTTAAAATCTATATTACTTAAAATATCAATACAAAATATACCATCTTGCTGCAATTGTAAAAAATCAGATTCTTTTAAATCTTTTACATTTCCAAAAAACAAATTACTCGTAATTCTTTCTGCAGACTGTAATGCGTGCTTACCATGTACAATTTCCGTAATCTTACTTGCTAAAATTACTTTAATTTTATTTATATCATAAGAATTATCTTGAATAGATTTAATTTCAAAACGACTTAAAAAAGTAAAAAGATTTAAAAAACTATATACTAAATCATCATGAATATTTAACCAGAATTGATAAAATTTATACGGACTAGTTTTTGTAATATTTAACCAAACCATAGACTGATGATCACTTTTCCCAAATTTATCACCATTTTTTTTTAATAACAATGGTACTGTTAATCCAAAAACTTGTTTTTTATATATTCGTTGTATCAACTCAATTCCTGAAGATATATTCCCCCATTGATCTGATCCGCCAATTTGTAACACCACTTTATAATTTTTATGTAATTGTAAAAAATCATATGATTGTAAAAGATTATAAGAAAATTCTGTAAAAGATATACCATGATCAGTTCTATTAATACGTTTACGAACTGATTTTCTACTAATCATTTTATTCACAGAAAAAAATTTTCCAATATCTCTTAAAAATGTAATCATTGTCATATTTTTAAACCAATCATAATTATTTAAGATGATTGGTTTTTGACAATTATTGATTGAAAAAATATTATAAATCTGCTTTTTAATCTCTTTACTCCACTTTATTATATTACGCGGTTCTTGAAATTTTCTCTCTTCTAATTTAAAACTAGGGTCACCAATTAAACTTGTTGCATTTCCAATAACAATAATGATTTTATGACCGTATTTTTGAAACCACATGAGACATAATAATGGTAAAAGATGACCAACATGTAAACTATCTGCTGTAGGATCAAACCCACAGTATACAGTAATTGGGGTACTTAAAATATTTTTTTTTAAATGATCAAAATTACTAACATAAAAAACAAAACCCCTTTCCTTTAATTCATCTAAAATATTTACAATACTCATATAATCATCATCCAAAAGAAAAATAAAAGGGTAATAAAGAAAAATTATCTTTCATGAATACGAATACGATCCATATAATCAAAAAAAACTTTAGTATAATAATCTACTTCAATATTTACTATATCACCAATTTTTCTAAAAGAAATATTGGTTGAAAATATCGTTTCAGGAATAAAAGATACAAAAAATTTATTTTTATATATATTTCCAATAGTTAAACTAATACCATCAATAGAGATAAAACCTTTTAAAAAAATATATTTCATAATAGATGCATCACATACTTGAAAAAAAATTTTTTTATTTTGATATTTATCAATAATATCTAATATTTTTGCTATTCCTAAAATATGACCAGAAACTAAATGACCTCCAATTTCATCACCAAATTTTAAAGATCGTTCAATATTAATTTTATCATTTTCTTTCAATAAACCCAAATTAGTAATTTTTAAAGTTTCTTGCATGATATCAAAATCAACAAAATCATTCTTTATTCGAGTCACTGTTAAACAACATCCATTATTTGCAACAGAATCACCAATTTTTAAATTATACAACAAATTTGTTGGAAAATGAACTGTGATCGTGCTAAATTTTTCTTTGTGACATACCATAACTATATTAGCTAAACCACTGATAATACCAGTAAACATATTTACCTATTAAAAATAAATATTGATTATAAAATTATAACATATATAATAATATTTATAATTTATTATAACACCAATCATTTTAAAATATAAATCTTACTTTTTTATTTACATAAGCGTTCGTAACTCAGTTGGTTAGAGTGCCATCATGACATGGTGGAAGTCAGTGGTTCGAATCCACTCGAACGCATAAATGTGATATTTAAAAAATTGAAAATATTTATCAAAAAATGAATAAAATCAATTTAATACAAAAATTTATTAAAAAAATAAAAAAAAATCAAAAAATTTTAATCGCTTACAGTGGCGGTTTGGATTCAACAGTTTTGCTAAACCAACTAATACCATTTCAAAAAAAAAAACCATTTATACAAATTAGAGCAATTTATATTAATCATAACACAAGTAAAAAAACAAAAACTTTCTCTCAACACTGTAAAAAAACATGTCAAACGTATAAAATTCAATTTATTCAAAAAAATATAAAAATTACAACTAAAAATAATTTTCAAAACAATGCAAGAAAACTACGTTACAAAATTTTTGAAAAAAACATGTTACCTAATGAAATATTAGTCACTGGACATCATGCAAATGATCAGTGTGAAACACTATTTTTATCTCTTATAAAAGGAAGAGGTATACCTGGTTTATCTGGTATACCACATCTACGGTACTTACATTCAAACAAAATTATAATAAGACCATTATTAAAATATACTAAATTACAATTAGAAAATTGGGCAAAAAAAAATAAAATAAATTGGATTAATGACGAAAGTAATTTATCCAATAAATACGATAGAAATTTTATTAGAAATAAAATAATAATCAAAATGCAAAATAAATGGCCATATTTTATTAACAATTGTATTAAAAGTATGAAAATTTTATACAATCAAGAACATGCATTAAATTATTTTTTAGATCAAGAAATAAAAAAACAAAAAACATTTAAAAATATATTTAATATATATTTTTTCCAAAATTATAGTAATATTATACAAACATTACTGATACGAAGATGGTTATTTTTAAAAACTAAAAATACTATAAATTATATCAACACTCAAAATATTTATACTAATTTAGTTGTCAACAAAGAACAGAATAAAAATAATACAATTGCTATAAAAAAGAATATAATTACTAGATACAAAAACAAAATCTATTATATCAAAAAAAAAAAATCAATAAAAAATAAAATTTTATTTTGGCATAACCACAATAAATCGTTAACACTACCCCAAAATTTGGGATATTTAACAAAAAATAGATTAGGTATAAAATTACCTAAACCAAAAAAAACAGATTTAATAAATATAAGATTTCAGTTAAATAAAACTATTTATATTAATCAATATTACAAAAAAAGAACGAAAACAATTTTACAGGAAAATCAAATCACTCCATGGAATAGGAACCGAATACCAATTTTATTTTACAATAACCAACCAATTGCTATTATTGGAATAGTAAATCTTGCATACAAAAAAAATAAAAAAAAAATTATCAAAACATGGAACATATCTTGGATAAATGAGATAAAATATTAAATCATTAAATCATTAATATCAATAATATTAATTCTTGTATATAACGGTTTAAAAATAGCAATACGATGATTAATTAATGGAATATGTAAATTATTCCAAGATAATTCATTTAATAAAAATAACTCTGACTTTTTAGATATATCAGGTATAATTGGTTTTAAATAAATCATAATAATACGAAATAAATTAATACCCATTGAACAAATATTTTGCAAATCACGGTTTCCTTTTTTAATTACAATATTCCACGGTTTTTTATCATTTATATATTGATTAGCTAAATCTGCTAGCTGTATAACATGTTTGATTACTAAATGAAATTCTCCGTTATGAAAAAAATTATTAATCTGATAATTTAAACTAACAAAATGATTATATAAATCATGATTTTCAATTTCTTTTGATAATACACTATCAAAATATTTATTTAAAAAACTGGCACTTCGTGCTGCTAAATTAACAATTTTATTAACAATATCCGAATTAATCTTATACACAAAATCCTGTATATCAAATTCAATATCCTCAATATTAGCAGATAACTTAGATGCATAGTAATATCGCAAACTATCAGAATCAAAATATTTCAACCAATTTTTTATAGTAATACTATTATTTTTAGATTTTGAAAATTTTATACCCTTCAGTGTTACATGTCCATGTACAAATATTTTGGTAGGTTTTCTAAAGTTCATACCTTCTAAAATCGCTGGCCAAAATAAAGCATGAAAATAAATAATATCTTTCCCGATAAAATGGTATAATTCCGTTTTAGAATCTTCTTTCCAAAATTCATGAAAATTTAGAGAATTGTTTTGACGACAAAATTGTTTGAATGTACTAATATATGCAATTGTTGCATCCAACCACACGTAAAAATATTTATTTAACATATCTGGAACTTGAAAACCAAAATATGGTAAATCTCTAGAGATATTCCAGTTTTTTAAATCTTTTTTAAACCATGTTTTCATATGATTAACAATTTGATCATACATAACACCAGATTGAATCCA
Source organism: Buchnera aphidicola (Shivaphis celti) (assembly GCF_039349365.1). Classification (NCBI taxonomy): domain Bacteria; kingdom Pseudomonadati; phylum Pseudomonadota; class Gammaproteobacteria; order Enterobacterales; family Erwiniaceae; genus Buchnera; species Buchnera aphidicola. The sequence continues at coordinate 78,182 of NZ_CP134977.1, read as the reverse complement.
TTGAAATAAAACAGTTTGCAATTTTTTTAAATCTAAAAAAATATGAGCAGAACTACGCATAACGGGAATAGTATAAGAAATACTAGAAATAGGATTAATTAAATCTTCAGCTTGGTATATAGCTCCACAAGAACTACAATTATCTCCATATTGATTTTTAGAAAAACAATTTGGACATGTACCTCTAACAAATCGATCAGGAAGAAAAATATTTTCTTTTGTATCATATAATTGTAAAATACTTTTTACTTTAATAAGTTTTTTTAATTTTAATTGATAATATACCTTATGTAAAAAATACATATTTTCAATATGATGAGTAGAAGAAAAGTAATCATAAGAAATATTAAAAGCACTAAAATCACCTAGATGATCATAAAAAATATCAGATATCAAAACGTTTGGAGAAATATTTAACTCTTTTGCATTTAACATAATAGCTGTACCATGCGAATCATCTGCACAAATAAACCATATATTATTATACCCTATCAATTTTTTATATCTTACCCAAATATCAGCTTGAATATGTTCCAACATATGTCCTATATGTATAGGACCATTTGCATACGGTAAAGCGCAAGTAACTAAAATTTTTTTTTTAATATTTTCATATATTTATTTCAATTTCCATTATACTATTTGATGAAAGTAAATATTATTATAAAAATGTAATTATTTAAATAGATTAATATATTAATCAAATAAATTTTATTAATCTATTTAATATAAGATTGTAAATTCTAAAAAAATAAAAAAATTATTGTAACCAATTTGTATGATATATTCCAGACTTGTCACATCGTTTATACGTATGAGACCCAAAATAATCTCTCTGTGCTTGAATTAAATTAGCCGAAGATTGTGCTGTACGATAACCGTCGTAATAAGAAATTGCAGAAGAAAATGTTGGTATAGAAATACCTTGCTGTATAGTATATGAAATTACTGATCGTAATGATATATGATAGCTATTAGCAATACTTTGAAAATATGGAGATAATAATAAATTAATAATATTATTATCATATTTGTATACTTTAACGATATGATTCAAAATATCTGCCTGAATAATACATCCTGAACGAAATATTTTAGCAATATTATAAAATTTTAAATTCCAATTATATTTTTTAGAAGCAATTGATAATTGTGAAAATCCTTGTGCGTATGAAATAATTTTACTTAAATATAAAGCTTGCCTTAATTGTTCTATAAATTCTACTTGATTACATAATACTGGAATGATTTTAGGTGAGGATAAAATTTTAGAAGCTAGCATTCTTTGCGATTTTAAAGAAGATAAAAATCTAGAAAATACAGAACTAGTAATCATAGTTAACGACTCATGAAGATTTAAAGCATCTTGACATGTCCATATTCCAGTACCTTTACTACATGCTTCATCTAAAATTAAATCTATCAAATCATATTTCCCTTCTTTTTTTAAAAGTATATTTTTCGTAATATCAAGCAAATAACTTTTTAATTCTCCTTGATTCCAGGTATTAAAAATTTCTGAAATTTCTTGATTACTTAAAAAAAGAATATTTTTTAAGATAGTATATGTTTCTGCAATAATTTGCATATCTGCATATTCAATACCATTATGTACCATTTTTACATAATGACCAGAACCATCAGGTCCAATATAATTGATACATGATTCATCATTATATTTAGCTGCTATTGAGGTGAAAATAGGAGAAATAATATCATATATTTTTTTATCCCCTCCAGGCATAATTGCAGGTCCTGTTAAAGCACCATATTCTCCTCCAGAAATTCCCATTCCAATAAAATTAATCTTTTTTTTTAATAAATTTTGATGTCGTTGTATTGTATCTTGATAAAACGAATTTCCACCATCAACAATAATGTCATTAGAATGTAAATGAGGAATAATAGATTGAATAGTATTATCGGTTGCAATACCTGATTGTACCATTAAAATTATACATCTTGGAGATGATAAAGAATTTACAAAATCATTAATAGAAAAATAAGGAATAATATTTTTATTCGGATGATTTTTCAAAAAATCTTTTGTTTTTTGAGCAGTTCGATTAAAAACTGAAACAAAATAACCATGATTTGCAATATTTGTAGCTAAATTGCTTCCCATAACAGCAAGCCCAATTACACCAATATCATTTTTACGCATATTTTTCATTCCTTCAAATATCTCATTAATATATTATATAAAAATTTTTTAAAAGACAATTAATCATGAATATTATCCTTTAATCCACGTAAATATAAATTATAAATAATATCAGAAAAATTCAAATTACAATTATGTAATAAAACTAAAAAATGATAAATTAAATCTGAGGATTCATTAATTATGTCTTTTTTATTATTATTTAAAGCAGCAATCACAGTTTCTACCGCTTCTTCTCCTAACTTTTGCGCAATTTTATTAATACCTTCTTGATGTAAATAAGCAGTATAAGAAGAATCATACATTTTTTTTTTTTTTTTTTTAATTTTTTCTTCTAAATAAAAAAAATTCGTATAGTATGATTTATTACCTTGAAAACAACTATTATTATTCAAATGACATGTTTTCCCAATCGGTTTAACTAATAATAATAAAGTATCTGCATCACAATCTAAAACAATCTTTATTACTTTTAAAAAATTTCCTGAAGATTCACCTTTAGTCCATAATCTATTTTTAGTACGTGAATAGAATGTTACAATTTTTTTTCTTTGAGTTTTTTCCAGTGCTTTTTGATTCATATATCCATGCATCAAAACTTCTGATGACAATATATTTTGTATAATACAAGGAATTAAACCATGCACTTTATCCCAATTAATTTTTAAAAATTGTTCATTATTTAACATATTCTAATTTTTATCCCTTTTTTTATCAAAAAATTTTTTAAATTTTGAATACTAAAAATATCATGATGAAATACTGATGCTGCTAATGCTCCTTCAACATTAACATATTTAAATACCTCATAAAAATGATCCATTTTTCCAGCTCCGCCAGAAGCAATTAATGGAATATTACAAATCTTTCTAATTTTTTTTAATTGATGTAAATCATACCCATTTTTTACACCATCTTGATTCATAACATTTAATACAATTTCTCCCGATCCCCTTTTTTGTACTTCCTTAATCCAATCGATTGTTTTCCAAGATGTTTTTTTCATTAATTCTGGTCGACCAGTATACTGATAAACATAATAATTTTTAGTAACGATATCAAACCACGAATCTACACCAACAACAACACATTGTGAACCGAATTGATCAGCAATACGAGTAATTAAATTAGGATCATGAATTGCAGGAGAATTAATAGAAATTTTATCTGCCCCATATGATAAAATTGTTCGTACATCTTGAATATTACGAATACCTCCAGCTACACAAAATGGTATGTCAATTACTTTAGCAATTTGATATATCCATTTCTTATCAACAGTAGAATTATTAGAAGAAGCATGAATATCATAAAAAACTAATTCATCTGCACCATCTAAGACATATTTTTTTGCAAGCTGAACCATATCTCCTATTATAGTATGATTTTTAAATTGAATACCTTTAACAACATACCCATCTCGAACATCTAAACAGGGAATAATCCGTTTCGCCAACATTGCATAGCCTCCAGAACAGTGAATTTTTTTTCTAATAAACTTTTCCCAAGTATAACATCAGAAACACCAATTTTTTTTAATTTTACAATATCATGTAATTTATGAATACCTCCGGATGCCTGAAAACAAATACCAGGAAATTTCTGAACAAGATTTTTATATAATAAAAAATTTGGTCCATTCAATGTTCCATCTTTAGAAATATCAGTAGATAATACATATTTAATATTCGATTCATATAATTCATATAAAACATCTTCTAATTTAATATGAGTATTATTTTTCCATCCATTAGTAAAAACAATATTTATATTTTCACTAATAACATGAACATCCAATGCAACAACAATATATTCATTACCATAATATTGAATCCATTTTTTTACCTGACGAATATTATTCATCACAATAGTACCAAGAACAACCCTTTTTGCTCCATTAGATAAAAAATAATCTATATCTTTTTCCGAAGTAATCCCTCCCGCAATTTGTACAATATTTTTAAAATTAAAAATTATATCATTAAATATTGTGCTACGTTGATAAGTCTTATCACCAGCAGAATTTAAATCGACTATATGAATAACTTTTGCGCCATAAAAAACATACTTTTCTATTAAATTATATATATCTTCTGAATAATACTTCACTAAATCATAATTTCCTTGATATAATCGAACTATTTTATTATTTAATATATCTATTGCAGGAATAATCATAAATTCACATCTCTAAAAAGTTTAATAATAGTTTTTTACCGTTAGAACCAGATTTTTCTGGATGAAATTGTACTCCAAAAAAATTATTTTTTTGTATAACAGAACTAAAATATTCTTGGTAAAAAGATTTTGCTATTGTATAGTGATGTATAGGAAAAGCATAACTATGAATAAAATAAAACCATGAACCAGATAAAATATTTTTAAATAATGGATGATTACAATTATCAAATATAACTTGATTCCATCCTGTATGTGGCAAAGGAAAATGTTTTGTATCTAGTAGTTTTACCGGCGTATCAATAATATTTAGCATATTTATGCCATTTGATTCTTCGCTAAAAGAAGATAAAACCTGCATACCTAAACATATTCCTAAAACAGGACAGGTGATATCTTGAATAACTTGAATAAGTTTTTTTTGAGACAACTGTTTCATAATTCCTATAGCACTACCTACTCCAGGAATTAATAATTTATTAGCATTAGAGATCGTACTTGCATCATTTGTAATAATTGGATGATAACCTAATTTCTCAATAGCACATTTTACAGATAAAAGATTAGCACAATTTGTATCTAAAATTACTATTTTCATTATAATATTCCTTTAGAAGTAGGAATTTTTTTTCCAGAAATACGAATAGCTTGCTTTAAAGAACGACCAAACGCCTTAAATATACTTTCAATACGATGATGATCATTTAATCCACCCATACTCACTATATGAATAGTACTACACATAGAGTAAGACAACGATCTAAAAAAATGTTCTACCATATTCGTACTAAAATCTCCAACATATTGATTCTTAAAATTCCCAATAAATTTTAAATATGGTCTTCCAGAAAAATCTAACAAACAATAAGTAGAACTTTCATCCATAGGTACATAAAAACCAAATCTCTCAATTCCTAATTTATTACCTAAACATTTTTTAATTGCTTTACCTAAAACAATACCTGTATCCTCAATTGTATGATGATCATCAATCTCTAAATCACCAACAACAGAAATATTCATTACAATATTTCCATGTACAGCAATTTGATCTAACATATGATCGAAAAAATGAATCCCAGTATCAATTAAACTTGTTCCTTCTTTATCCAGCCATAATTTTACATTAATTCTTGTTTCTTTTGTATTACGAACAATTGTACATTTTCTATCTTTTTTACAAATAATATTATAAATATCCTTCCAATTCGTACAATTTTTATTATATAAAATTCCTTTAATACCCATTTTATTAGCTAATTCTATATCTGTTACTCTATCTCCAATAAAATAACTATTTTTTTTATCTAACAAATTATTATTAATAATCCAAGGAGCAACTAACTCAGTATTAGGTTTACGACAATTACAATTTTCATAAGGCATGTGAGGACAGATAAGAATATAATCAAAATACACACCTTGTGATAAAAAAGTATCTACCATAATTTTATGAGACGAAATAAAATCACAGTAAGGAAAATTCTCTGTATACAAACCATCTTGATTACTTACCATAACTAGTTTAAAACCGTGATCAATCAACTTTTTCAATACTACAATAACAAATGGCTCAAACATCAATTTTTCAATTTTATCAACTTGAAAATTATCCGTTGGTTCATGAATTAAAGTTCCATCACGATCAATAAATAATATTTTATTTTGCATAATAGCTCTTCCCATAAACTATTTACATTGTTCTAATGATATATTTTTTAATGCAAAATATAAAAGTTCACATTCTTTTTTGGTGCCAATTGTAATTCTAAGACAGTTTTTTAAACTTAATTCATGACTTTGATCACGTAAAATAATTCCTTGATTCCATAAAATATTAAATATTTTTTTTGCATAAAAAAAATTTACTAAAATATAATTAGCTTGACTATCAAAAATATAATTTACTAAACTTAATTTTTTTATTTTTTTTAATAACCATAATTTATTCTGATTACATACTGATACTCTATTCTTCATAACTAAAATATTAGTATCTTCCAAAGCTTGTATTGCAATGTCAATACTAGGCATAGTTAATGGATATGGCGCAATAATCTTGTTTAAAATTTGTATAATATCTTCATGTGCTAATGTAAAACCACATCGAATACCAGCTAAACCAAAAGATTTCGACAACGTTCTTAAAATAATTAAATTATCATATTTTTTCAATAAAAAAGTTAATGTATTTTTTTCACAAAATTCAATATACGCTTCATCAATTACAACAATAGAATCATTTTTTACTACATCTAAAACAGATATTACATTTTTTAAATTTAATAAATGACCTGTCGGATTATTTGGACGACATAGATATATTAATTTTACATTTTGAACATACAAACTAATTTTTTCAAAATCTAATTTTATGTTATTAATTAATGGAATTTTTATATTTTGTATACCATAAATTTCCGATATTTTAGAATACATCATATAAGTAGGTGGAAATGTCATAATACAATCTTTCCCTGGTATACAAAAAGCACGAATTAATAGTTCAATTGCCTCATCCGCACCCCTACTAACTAAAATATTTTTTTGTTTTATTCCAGAATAAAAAGAATATTTTTCTAATAAAATTTTTGGTTGACATTCAGGATATCGGTTAAAAAAAAAATTATTCAAATTAAAGGAAGGAGGTGAAAAACATTCATTTGCATTTAACCAAATTTTTCCATTTCCACCAATTAATCTTGCTGATCGGTATGGCTCTAATGTCAAAAGATCGCTACGAAATAATTTTTTAAGACAATTTTTCATATTTCTCCTTAATTACACCAAGACGAACTTGAACAGCGAAATTATGCGCATGCATATTTTCCGACTTTGTCAACATATTTATTGTTGAAGACAATTTTTTTAATCCAAAAGGAGTTAATTCTTGCACAGTAATTTTTTTTTGAAAATCTATGACACTTAAACCTGAAACAGAAGTAGAATTAAAATTTGTTGGCAAAACATGATTTGTACCAGATGCATAATCTCCTACAGATTCTGGAGTCCACAAGCCTAAAAAAACAGAACCAGCATTAACAATATCTTTTTCTATCTTTTTAGGAGATTTTGTTTGAATAATCACATGTTCCGAAGCATATTGATTTGCTATATCAATACATTCTTCTATAGTAGATGTTAAAACAAATCGACTATTTGATAATGCTGTTTTCATAATTTCTAATCTTGAAGAATTACATAGTTGACGATTAATATTAAGAAGAATTTCTTCCAAAATAAATTTACTATTTGTGAGTACAATAATTTGCGAATCTATACCGTGCTCTGCTTGAGATAATACATCTGCTGCAAGAAAAATAGGATTAGCTGTATCATCAGCAATAATTAATAATTCAGAAGGGCCAGCAATCATATCAATTGATAGTCCAGGAATTAATTGATTTAACTGTATTTTAGCTTCAGTAACATACATATTACCAGGACCAAAAATTTTATTTACTTTAGGAATAGTTTCGGTACCAAATCCCATAGCTGCAATAGCTTGAGCTCCTCCAACTTCAAAGACGGAGTGTACACCACATATTTTTGCAATATACAAAATCTCATTCATAATTGGAGGGGGAGAACATAACACAATATTTTTACATTTTGCTATTTTTGCTGGAATTGCCAACATTAAAGCAGTAGATAATAATGGTGCAGTCCCTCCAGGAACATATAAACCAACAGATTGTATTGGAAGAATTTTTTGTTTACAACGAACACCGACTTGCGTATTTATATCAATTTCTTTCATATATTGTAAAGAATGAAAAGATTGAATATTATTTTTTGCATGTAAAATAGCATTTTTTAATTCTTTATTTAATAAGAATTCCGAATCATTTATTCTATTATGATCAACAAGAAAATTCTTAACATTTAAATTATCAAATTTTTTTGTATATTTTATTAGCGCGTTATCTCCATGTAATTCAACATGTTGAATAATTTTTAAAACTAAATGACGTATATTAATTGATTGAGATATTGCTGGTCTAAGTAGTATTTTTTTTTTCTGATAAATATTCAATTTATTCCAAATAATAATTTCATTATTTAATAACATATAATTTATTCCATCATTTTTTCAATTGGTAAAACTAATATTGAACTAGCTCCTAAAGATTTTAATTTTTCCATTGTTTCCCAAAATAGTGTTTCACTACTAACCATATGAATTGCTACTTTTTTTGTTTCTCCTGCTAATTTAGATATTGTAGGATGTTCAGCTCCATGCAATAAAGATATCACTGATTGTATTTTTGTATAAGGAGCATGTAACATAATATATTTTGATTCTCTGGCTTTAATAACTCCCTGAATACGTGTAATCAATTTATTAATTAAGTTTTTTTTGATATCAGAAATCTCTCCAATTCGAGAAACTAAACACGCTGAAGAAGAATAAATTACTTCCACTTCTTTTAAACCATTCGCTTCTAATGTTGCTCCAGTAGAAACTAAATCACAAATAGCATCAGATAATCCTGCTCCAGGAGCAATTTCAACCGAACCATTTAATATAAAAAAGCTAAACTCAATATTCTTCTTTTTAAGATATCTTGTTAATAAAAAAGGATATGAAGTCGCAATACGAGAATTATTAAAAGAACTAATATTTAAATATTCTTGATTAATAGGAATCGACAAAGATAATCTGCAAGATCCAAAATCTAACTTTTGTATGATATTATATAATGGATGATCTATATCCATTTTTCTTTTTAATGATTCTTCTTCTAAAACATTTCCACCAACAATACCTAAGTCAACTACTTGATCCATGACTAAACCAGGAATATCGTCATCCCTAACTTTTACAACATCGATTGGCATATTTTCAGCAAATGAAATTAATTGTTGCTGCTGCAAATTAATTTTAATTCCACACTTTATTAATAAATTAGCTGATTCTTGACTTAAACGACCAGATTTCTGCATTGCAATACGCAACCGATTCTTATTCAACATAAATTTTGCCTTATTAATAATATAAACATAAGTACAATTTTTATTAAAAATCTCTCCTAAAAAATATAATATAAAACATATTAACTACAAAATTAATACTTCAATTTAGTATATTCGCAATCATAATCAATTAAAACAAACAATGTAGCATCATATCCAAATTTTTTTGGAGCTTGATAACAAGCAATGATATCTGGATGTTGAGATAACCAAACAGGAATGTTTTTTTTTAATATATTTTTTCCATGTCCATGTATAATAGCGGCAAAAAATATTTTCTTCACCTGACAAAATATAATTAAATTACTTAATTCTATCTTAGTTTGTTTTTGATTCAACCCATGAACGTCCAAAAAAATTTCTGGATTACAATTTTCATTTTTAAATTTTCTAAATTTATATTTTACAACATTTTCTCGAATATATTCTACCGGTCTTTCTGAACAAATTTTTTTCGTATCGTTGGAATTAAAATATTGTACATTTAACTCTTGATTATAAATATAACGTTTTTCTTTTTTTTTTTTATATAAATGATATTTTTTTTCATGAAAAACAGTATCTTGTTTAATTTTTTTAATATTTTTATACTTTTGATAAAAATAATCAACATCTTCATAACATATATGTTTTTTGTATTTCATATATTTTATCCATATATTTATTTCATATTATATATCGAATCTTATTTCAATTTAAATAATTATTGCAAACATTAATATTGTATATAAAATTTATACTTCATAAAAAATATTTTATAAAATATTTCAAAAATAAAGATTAAATATTTCATATAAATTATGTGTATAATTTTAAAATATATAACAATAAAAATATAAAATTAAAAAAAGAGGTAAAAATGCCAGGAAATACAATTGGTAAAATATTTAAAGTACATACTTTTGGAGAATCACATGGGAAAAAATTAGGATGCATTATTGATGGTATGCCACCTAAAGTGAAAATATCAATACAATATATACAAAATGAACTGAATAGACGTCGACCAGGTCATTCTAAATATACAACAAAAAGAAAAGAGTCGGACAAAATAGAAATTTTATCAGGGATATTTCAAGGTCAAACGACCGGAACAAGTATTGGATTAACAGTAAAAAATACAGATTGTAGATCGCAAGATTATAAAAATATTAAAAATGTATTTCGACCAGGACATGCAGATTATACATATCATGCAAAATATGGTATTCGAGATTATCGAGGAGGAGGACGGTCTTCAGCTAGAGAAACAGTCATGAGAGTAGCTGCTGGGGCATTTGCAAAACAATATTTAAAAAATGTATATAACATAAATATTAAAGGTTATTTATCCCAACTAGGAGAAATAATATGCAAATTTGATTCATGGAAACAAATTGATCAAAATGATTTCTTTTGTCCAAATATAAATATATTACCTGTATTAAAAAAAAAAATGAAAGATTTACAAAAAAGTGGAAACTCTATAGGAGCAAAAATTACTATAATTTCTGAAAATGTACCAGCCGGATTAGGAGAACCAGTTTTTGATAGACTCAGTGCTGATTTATCTCATGCATTAATGAGTATTAATGCAGTGAAAGGAGTGGAAATTGGAGATGGATTTTCCGTAATAAAACAATTAGGAAGTGAACATAGAGATGAAATTACAAAAGATGGATTTTTGAGTAATCATGCGGGAGGAATATTAGGAGGAATTAGTACAGGACAACCAATTATTACAAATATTGCATTAAAACCAACTTCCAGTATTAATATACCAATCAATACTATAACAAATACAGGAAAACCCATTAATATTCAAGTAAAAGGCAGACACGATCCTTGTGTAGGAATTCGAGCAGTTCCAATTGCAGAAGCAATGACAGCAATTGTTATCATGGATCATGTATTACGATTCCAAGCACAATGTGGTAACATTACATTATCTATGAAATCAAAACAATCTATATAATCATTTACTATAAAAATTTATACTACTAAAATATGAACTTAGTAGTATAATAAAAATCAATATTCATAAAAAAATATTATAAAAATATATTGAATATTTAAAAGTACAATACAGTTTTATAAATTATTTATTTATCATAAATATTTAATAAAATATATTATTAGTATAATATTAATTATAATATTATTATATATAATATTTTAGTAATTTAACCGTTAAAAATATAAATTTCATTAATTATATTTATAATATATCATCCAAAAAAATTGAATTAATAAAAAAAATCATTATATCAATTTTTTATGGGAGAAAAAAAATGTTTAAAGGTAGTATTGTTGCATTAATTACACCAATGGATGTAAATGGAAAAATTTGTCGTACTAGCTTAAAAAAACTAGTAAAGTATCATATAAAAAATAATACCAAAGCTATTGTTTCGGTAGGAACGACAGGAGAATCTTCAACATTAAATCAAAAAGAACATTATGAAGTTGTATTACTGACAGTAGAATTTTCAAATGGGAAAATACCAATTATTGCAGGTACTGGGGCAAACTCAACATTAGAAGCAATTGCATTAACTAAAAAATTTGAAAAATCAGGAATTTGTGCTTGTTTAAGCGTTGTTCCTTACTACAATAAACCTACGCAACATGGTTTATATAAACATTTTCAATCTATTGCAGAAAGCACTCATATTCCACAAATTTTATATAACGTTCCGAGTAGAACAGGATGTGATATGCATCCCAATACTATAATAAAATTATCAGAACTTCAAAATATTATTGGGATAAAGGAAGCGACAGGAGATTTGAGTAGAATACATAAAATTAAAAAATATACCAAAAAAAATTTTTTTTTAATTAGTGGAGATGATAATACCGCTTTAGACTTTATCCAATTAGGAGGAGATGGAGTAATCTCAGTAACAGCAAATATTGCAGCAAAACAAATGTCTGAAATGTGCAAATTTGCATTACAAAAACAATTTCGTTCTGCAAGATTAATTAATGAAAAATTGATACCAATACATGAATCATTATTTTTGGAATCTAATCCAATACCAGTAAAATGGGCAGCTTGGAAATTAGGATTAATTAATCATCAAAATCTAAGATTACCGTTAACTACACTATCAGAAAAATCACAAAAAAGGTTAATGCAGGCATTAAAAAAATCCAATATAATATAAAAATATATAAAAAATAAATTAGAATTAAACAGAGTATCACATATTTGGTACTCTGCAAAATTCATTTTATATTTTGATATTTAAGGAATACGTTTTCCATGACATCCTGATAAATTAAAGATAAATTCTGTAAATCTGATACTAAAACACGTTCGTCAATTTGATGAATAGTATCATTTTTTGATCCTATCTCTAATAATTCCATAGCAATATCTTTAAGAAAACGACCATCAGACGTACCACCATCTGTAGAAAGATTTGGATCAATATTACAATATTTTTTTATTGATTTTTTTATAAAATATACTAAATTATTTTTTAAATTTAAAAATGGTTCTCCAGATAATTTCCATTTAATGGAATAACTTAAATTATGTAACTTTAACAAATAATATACTTTTTTCTTCAATAAATTAACAGAAGTATCTGTTCCAAAACGAAAATTAAATTTAATATATAGATTACCAGGAATAACATTTTCACTATTTATACTAGATACTATATTATAAATTTGCATACTTGTTTTTTGAAAATATTTATTTCCATCACTCCATGATGTATTAATTAAAGAATTTAAAAAAGGTATAACTAAATGAATCGGATTTTTAGCAAACATGGGATAAGCGATATGTCCCTGCTTCCCTAAAATTAATAAATTCGCATGTAACGAACCTCTTCTTCCTATTTTAACAATATCCCCTAAAATTCTTTTACTAGTAGGTTCTCCAATAATACAATATTGAATTTTACAATTTTGATATTGTAAATATTTCACAATACTTTTAGTACCATGTTCAGCACATGATTCTTCATCTGAAGTAATTAAAAATAACACTTTTCCAATATATTTGTTACAAGATAAGAAAAATCTTTCAGCAGCTATAACCATAGCTGCTAATGACCCTTTCATATCCGAGGAACCACGACCAAATAAATAACCTTTGATAATTTTGGGGATAAACGGAGGAGAACTCCACTTCTCGATACTTCCTGGAGGTACAACATCTGTATGTCCTGCAAAAGATAAAATAATTCCCTTTCCTTTATATGCCAATAAATTACTTGTTTCACCATGTTGAAAATATAAAATAGTAAATCCAATTGCAAATAATCTCTTTGCAATTATTTTTTGACAACCATTATCTATTGGACTAATTGATGGTATAGAAATTAATTCTTTTGCAAAATAAATAACAGGACAGTACATATATTTTCTCAAAATTAAAAAAAATTTTTTACAATTTTAACAATATTATCTATCGTAAAACCGAATTTTTTAAATAAATCATCTGCAGAAGCAGACTCTCCAAACTGATCAATTCCAATAACTACGCCGCTAATTCCAACATACTTATACCAAAAATCAGATTTACCAGCTTCAATTGCTAATCTTTTACAAATTTTAGATGGTAGAACAGATTCTTTATAAATACTACTTTGTCGATCAAACATATCAGTAGATGGCATAGAAACCACTCTAACGCTATATCCTAAAGAATACACTTTCTCTGCAGCACATAAAGCTAATTGTACTTCTGAACCTGTAGAAATAAAAATAATATTAATTTTTTCTCCAAAATCTTTTAAAACATAACCGCCTTTAATAATATTACTTAATTGATCTTTACTACGATTTAATGACTGTAAAGGTTGTCTTGATAATATTAAAGATGTAGGTCCTTGATATCGTTCTATTGCACATCTCCATGCAACAATTGTTTCAATAGTATCGCTAGGTCTCCAAACACTCATTCCAGGAATAGTTCGCAAACTCAGTAATTGCTCAATTGGTTGGTGTGTTGGACCATCTTCTCCTAAACCAATTGAATCGTGCGTATATAACATAATATGTCTAGTTTTCAGTAATGCAGACATTCGCACTGCATTTTTAGCATAATCTAAAAATACTAAAAATGTTGCTGTATAAGGAATAAAACCACCATGTTGTGCTATACCATTAGCAATAGCTGTCATACCAAATTCACGAACGCCATAATGAATATAATTACCTGAATCTTTCTTATGAATGGGTAAAGAGCCGGACCACATAGTTAAATTACTTGGTGATAAATCTGCAGATCCCCCTAAAAGTTCTGGAAGTAATTTACCAAAATATTCTAAAACATTTTGCGAGGACTGACGTGTAGCAATAGAGGAAAAATTATTATATGTACGAACAAATTGAGAAACCTTTTTAGACCAATCTTTAGGCAATAAACCAGACATACGACGAGTATATTCATTTGCAAGATCTGGATAGTCTAATTTATATTGTGAAAATAAATCATTCCATTCTTTTTCTTTTTCATCACCAATATTTCGTGCATCCCAACAATCATATATTTCATCGGGAATATAAAATGGAGGATATTTCCAATTTAATTGTTTTTTTGTTAATTCTGTTTCTTTTAAACCTAACGGACTGCCATGTACATCTGATGTACCAGATTTATTCGGAGAACCGTAACCAATAATTGTATTAAAAATGATTATGCTTGGCCTATCAGTAACCATTTTAGCAGTATGAATAGCTTTTAAAATTTCTTCTGCATCATGTCCATCAACATGATTAATAACGTGCCAATGATACGAATGAAAACGCATTTCAGTATCATCATTAAACCAATTTTTTATTTTACCATCAATAGAAATTTTATTACTATCATACAAAACAATTAACTTTCCTAATTTCCAAGTGCCAGCTAAAGAACAAGATTCATGCGACAAACCTTCCATTAAACATCCATCACCAACAAATACCCAGGTATAATGATCTACAATATTGTATTTTAGACGATTAAAATAAGAAGACAGTATTTTTTCTGCTATCGCCATACCAACTCCAGCAGCTAATCCTTGACCTAATGGACCAGTAGTCATTTCAACTCCTGGAGTACATCCTGCCTCAGGATGACCTGGAGTCTTCGAATTTAATTTTCTAAAATTCTTTAAATCATCTATTGAAATATCATAACCTGTTAAATGTAGTACGCTATATAATAATGCGGAAGCGTGACCGTTAGATAAAATAAAACGGTCTCTATTATCCCAATAAGGATTATTTGGATTATGTTTTAAGAAACTTCTCCATAATACTTCGGCAATATCTGCCATACTCATTGGTGCTCCAGGATGTCCAGAATTTGCCGCCTGAACCGAGTCAATGCTTAACACTCGAATTGCATTAGACAATTCTTGTCTAGAACGCATATCTAGTTCCTAGTAATTAAAAGTGATTAAAATAATGGGTTTAAAATTTCTTCTATTTTTTCTTGATCAACACTAAACTGACGAATTCCATCTGATAATTTTTCTACAGCCATCTTATCTTGATTATGTAACCATCGAAATTCCGATTCATGTAATACACTTTTTGGCTTAGAAATAGGTTTTTCTAAAGGAAATAATTTTCTTTCCACAAAACCTACGGTATTTGATAATTTATTTAATAAATCTGGAGAAATAGTTAAATAATCACAACCAGCTAACGCTAATATTTGATCAACATTACGAAAACTTGCCCCCATAATAATAGTATTATAGTTATATTTTTTATAATATTGATATATTTTTTTTACAGACAATACACCAGGATCATTGTTAACATTATAAACATGAATTAAATTTTTTTCAAAATACCAATCATAAATTCTTCCAACAAAAGGAGAAATCAAAAAAACATTAGCTTCAGCACAAGCTATAGCTTGAGCAAACGAGAACAATAATGTTAAATTACAATTAATATTTTCTTTGAGAAGTTCTTTTGCTGCCTGAATACACTCCCAAGTAGCAGCTAATTTAATTAATATCTTTGATCTATGAATTCCATCTTCTTCATACATATTAATTATTTTTTTTGCTTTTTTAATAGATGCAAACTTATCAAAAGAAAGTCTCGCATCAACTTCTGTAGAAACTTTTCCAGGTATATAGTTTAGAATTTCTTTTCCAATATTTACCAAAATTTTATCACTAGCATGTATTAATTGTTCTTTTTTAAGATAACTTTTTTTTTTTCCATATGAAACAGCATTTTCTATTAATTTTTTATACTCAGGTAGAGACATTGTTTTTAAAATTAAAGAAGGATTGGTTGTTGCATCCAACGGTTTATATTTTTTAATTTGATATACATCACCACTATCTGCAACAATTTTCGTAAATTTTTGTAACCCAATCAACTGATTCATTTATCCCTCAAAGTATTTCAATAATACTATTTATACAAGATAATACATTTAGAAAAAAAATTCAACAAAAATCTTATTATATTATTCTTTAAAAACAAAATTATATTTCTTTAATATAATAGAAGAATTAAAACCGCCAAAACCACAACTATTAGATAAAATATAATTTAATTTTACATACTTCATTTTTAACACAACATTCATATTTTTAGCTAATGGTTCTAAATTACTAATATTAATATTTGGAAAAACAAAATTGTTCTGCATCATTAGAATAGAATAAATAACTTCATGTACACCGGAAGCACCTAAGGCATGTCCAGTAATTGATTTAGTAGAAGAAAAATATGGGGAATAACGACTAAAAATACTTTTTATTGCTTGTAATTCTGTTATATCTCCTATCATAGTAGATGTGGCATGTGTATTAATATAATCAATGACTACATTTCCAGCATCATGTATTGCCATACTCATAGATTGAGATAACCCGCTTTTTGAAGGTTGAACCATATTCTTACCATGAGAAGTCATACCTATACCAATAACTTCTGCATAAATTTTAGAATTTCTTGCACAGGCATGTTCCAATTCTTCTAAAACAACTATCCCTGATCCTTCAGAAATTACAAATCCATCTCTACATATGTCATAAGGACGAGAAGATGTCTTTGGAGATTTATTATATTTTATTGATAAAACTTTCATCTGATCAAATTTATATGCTAATTCACAGTTTATCGCTTCAGCTCCTCCAGCAAACACAATATCTTGTTTTCCAAAACGGATTAATTCAACAGCATGATTAATACAACTCAGTGATGTCGCACAAGCAGCACTCATAGAGTCAGAAATACCATAAATATGATAGAAAGTAGATAAACAAGCTGAAATATTTGACGGCATTGTTTTAATTAACAAATATATATCATTATTTTTATTATAAATATCATTAGAAAAAAAATTACAACCAGTTCCAGCAATAACACCAGCACGATAACTTTTTTGATACATAGATTTTTTTAAACCAGCATCTTGAATAGCTTGTTCCATTGCTATATACGCATATAAAGAAGCAGTATTCATAAACTTTAATTTACTACGATCAATATTTCTTTTATCTAATTTAATTTTTCCCCATACTTGACTATTTACTCCAAAATTACGCATTTCTTCTGAAAAAATAATTCCTGATCGCAATTTTTTTAAAGATGATAACACTTGTCTTTTATTATTTCCAATACTTGAAATAATTCCTAAACCAGTAATAACTACACGTTTCAATAAAAATTCCTTATGAATTTATAGAAAAAATAATTTATATATTATATATTAAAATATTTAATAAAATAATTTCCATAAAAATGACAATTAAAAATAAATTATATATTGTTGCAACTCCAATCGGTAATATGCAAGATATTAGTTTTAGAGCAATCGATATATTAAAACAAGTAAAATTAATTATTACTGAAAATACTCAACATACAAGAAATTTATTAAAAAACTTTAATATTACTACTTATGTATCTTCCTTTAATAAATTTAATGAAAATAAATTAACTACAAAAATTTTTAACAAATTAAAATATATAAATATTGCGTTAGTCTCAGATGCGGGTACACCAAATATTAATGATCCAGGTTATAAGCTCATTAAATTATGCCATCAAAATAATATCACAGTTACCCCTATACCTGGTCCATGTGCATTAATTTCTGCAATAAGCGCTTCAGGATTACCAAGTCACGAATTTTATTACAAAGGATTCTTTCCAAGAAAAAAAACACATCAAATCCAAACCTTAAAAAAAATAAAATATAAAAACATAACAACAATATTTTATGAATCCTGTCATAGAATAATCAATAGTATAAAAACAATAATAGAAATTTTAGGAGAAAAAAAAATTATTGTATTAGCAAAAGAAATAACTAAAAAATGGGAAAAAATTAAATATGATACAGCAAAAAATATTTTACTTTGGCTAGAAAAAGATATTAAAAGACAAAAAGGAGAAATCGTTATCTTAATAAAGGGAATTAAAATAAAAAAACAAACTATTCCTATACATGTAAGAAATGTACTTTCAATTCTAATCACAAAGTTATCAAAAAAAACTGCTATTCAAATTACATCTAAAATATGTCAAATTAAAAAAAATATATTGTACAAATATTTAATAAAAAATAAAATAAAATGTGATATAATAAAACAAGTTAACCAAGACAGTCGCTGATTAATAGATATTTTATTAATGAGAGGAAAGTCCGGACTCCATAGAGCAGAGTGCCAGATAACATCTGGGCAATTTTTTTTGACGACTAGTGCAACAGAAAAAATACCGCTAATTTATATTGAACAAAAAATTAATATAGATTAAGTAAGGGTGAAAAGGAGTGTTAAGAGCACACCGCATATTTAGTAATAAATATGGCAATGTAAACTCCACTCGGAGCAAGGTTAAATAAGATTGATAATATTGCTCGTATTAATCTGGGTAAACCGCTTGAACCAATAAGTAATTATTGGTCTAGATAAATGACTGTTTAATACAGAATCCGGCTTATCGGTTAACTTGATTATATTTATAAACCAGAAATCTGCATGTTTTGTAATAAAACTGAACCACATTGAATACTATGTCTAGTATCAATATCATTACTGATCCCAACAATATTTTTCCACATATCTAGCAAGTTTCCCGAAATAGTGACTTCTGTTACCGGATATTGTATTACTCCTTTTTCTATCCAAAATCCAAAAATTCCTTGAGAATAATTACCCGTAACAATATTTACTCCTTGACCCATAAACTCAGTAACTAATAAACCACGATAAACTTTTTTTAATAGATCAGAAAAAGTTACATTCAATTGACTAAAAATAAACCAATTATGTATGCTATCAGCATGTCCAGTACTACACATTCCTAATTTCCGAGCTGTGTAATTATTTAATAACCAACTACATAATATGCCATCCTGCACTATAAAACGAGTATTTGATTTTACTCCTTCAGAATCAAAAGGTTTAGATGATAAACCTTTATTTAAATTCGGATTCTCTAAAATATTAAACCAATGAGGGAAAATTTTTTTATTCATATAATTTAATAAAACAGTAGATTTTTGATATACATTATGCCCTCTAATGGAAGAAACAAAATAAGAAAAAAAAATATTTGCTATATCTGAAAATATAATTACTGGACATTTTTGAGTTTTAATTTTTTTAGCAAATAAACGATTTTTCGCTCGTTTCGCACTGGTTGTTCCTAACCATGTTGTAGAATTTAAATCATCGAAAGAACGTGCTATTGTGTATGAATAATCCTGTTGCATAACAGAATCACATTTTGCAATTGCAACACTAGACATAGAATATAAAGTACTATGATAATTTTGTAATAAACCATCTGTATTACCAATAATATGAAAATGCATATAGCTATTAATATAAATATTTTCTATATAAATTGATTGTTTATCATATTCAACAGCATGCATTTCAATTTCCTTAGCATAATCCATACTTTTTTTTACATTTAACTCATACGGATAAAATAAAGAAATATCACTTTTTTGAAAACTTAACAAATGTAAATGGGGCAATGCAAAATGACGATCACGTGATGTATATTGAATCATATTAAATACATGAGAAAGAATTTTTTTTATGTTACTAATACTTAAATTATTTGAAGAGACTACACACTTTTTATAATCTTTATATGCAGTAATAGTAATGGTACTATTACGATTAAAAAATAAATTTTCTAAATTAAAATTTCTAGATTGCACTTCTAAACCCGATGTTTGTAAAATATATATTGAAGCTCCATCAACTTTTCTTTTTAATACATTTAAAACATACAAAATAATTTCTTTTGATTTATTGATTACATGATCATATTTATACATATTGATTGTCATATAAAACCATATTTAATATCAATGAAATAAAATTTTCTAAACATATAGAATGTTTTAGAAAAAATAGTATAATTATTATATTACTAAAATAATTAAATTATTTTAAAAATATGAATTTTAAAAATATCACACCAGGGGAAAACGCACCAAACGATATATATGTTATTGTTGAAATTCCATACCATACAAATACAATAAAATACGAAATTAATAAAAAAACACAACAATTATTTGTAGATCGATTCATTCCTACATCAATGCTGTATCCATGTAATTATGGATATATAAACAAAACACTATCTGAAGATGGTGATCCGTTAGATGTAATTATTCCAATACCATATCCTTTACAACCAACATGTATTATTCAATGTCAACCAATTGGAATACTGAAAATGATCGATGAAGCTGGAGCAGATGATAAAATTATTGCTATGCCTCATAAAAACATCTGCGAAAAGTATAAAAATATTCAACATATAGACCAAATTTCAGAAATAATAAAATTAAAAATTACTCATTTCTTCCAGCATTATAAAGATTTAGAAAAGAATAAGTGGGTTAAAATCATCGGATTTGATAATGCACAAACTGCGAAATTAAAAATATTACAATCTATTCAAAAATATCAAGAAATACAATTATAAAAATATCCTATATGAGAAAAAAATGTCTAAAAATTGTATTATTACTAAAAAAAAACCCATGTTTGGAAATAATCGGTCACATGCTTTAAACGCAACAAAAAAAAAATTTTTACCAAATTTGCAATATCATAAATTTTGGAGCGAAAAGAAAAAAAGGTTTATCAGAATAAAAATTTCAAATAAAGGAATACGTACAATAGAAAAAAAAGGAATAGAATTTTTTATAGAAAAAATTATTAAAAAAGGAAAATAAATGGCAAAAAGTACAAGAGAGAAAATCAAATTAATATCCTCTTCTGGAACAAAACATTTTTATACTTCTACAAAAAGCAAAAAAGGAAATCAAAAAAAAATAAAAATTAAAAAATATGACCCAAAAATAAGAAAACATGTAATATATAATGAAGCGAAAATTAAATAATAGAAATTTTATATTATTAAAAAAAATATACTAAAAATTATCTTTTTGCGTATGTACAAAAAAAATAAAACATATAATAAAATATTGTACTGTAAAATTTATACAGTACAATAAAATATTGTAAATTAATTATTGTAGATGTATATAATGTAAATTTTTTTGAATTCTATATAATATTTTTTCTTTTCCTATAATCTCCATAATAGAAAAAATACTTGGAGAATGATCTAATCCTATAATTAAAATTCTTAATAACATACAAAGAGATTGAAAAGATACATTATATTTATAAGAAATATCTTTCAGTTCTTTTAATATATTTTTTTCTTCCCAAATATTAATTAATTTCATTTTTTTTAAAATCAAAGAGAAAACGATTGCACAATTTTTAAAAACATATTTTTTAATTAAATTAACATTTAAATCATATACCTCTTCAAAAAAATATCTTGCATTTACTGCTAATTCTTTAATAGTAGAATATCGATTTCTTAATAATTGAATTATTCTACATAAATCAGGACCATAACTAAAATTAACATTGATCATATTTAAATGATGTTTAAATTCATCAATTAAATAATTATTGATAGGTAAATTATTTAAGTAATAACGATTATACCACAATAATTTTTCGAAATTCAACTCACTAGATGATATACTAACTTTTTGAATAGAAAATAATTTTTTCATTTCAGTAATACTAAATATTTCTTGATCAGAATAAGACCATCCTAACTTAATCAAATAATTTAAAATTGCTTCTTTTAAAAAACCTTCTTGTTTATAATATAAAACATTAAAATCATTTTTTCTCTTTGAGAGATTACTTTTATTAGCATTAACAACCATAGAAACATGCGCATAATTTGGTATAACAGCATTTAATGCTTTTAAAATATTAATTTGTCTCGGAGTATTATTAATATGATCTTCACCTCTAATTACATGTGTAATATTCATTTCTGCGTCATCAACTACTACACAAAAATTATATGTTGGAATTCTATTTTTTCTCTGAATTACTAAATCATCTAATTCGGTATTGTTAAAAACAATTTTTCCTCTAATTTGGTCATGAAATTTTACTTGTCCAAAAACTGGGTTTTTAAAACGAATAACATAATCTTGAGATCGACAATTAACATTTATTTTATTTCTACATTTACGATCATAACAAGGTTTTTCCCCATTTTTAATTTGTTCTAAACGTATATTTTTTAACCTTTCTACAGAACAATAACAACGATAAGCATATCCTAAATCTAATAACTCAGTAATTTTATCATTATATAAAGATAATCGTTCACTTTGAAAAAATGGTCCTTCATCCCATAAAATCCCCAACCACTTTAATGTTTTTAAAATATCTTTTACAAAAATATTTTTTGAACGATGCATATCAGTATCTTCAATACGTAAAACAAATGATCCACCATAATGTTTTGCGAACAACCAAGAGTATAATGCTGTTCTAACACTCCCTATATGTAAATAACCAGTAGAACTTGGAGCAAAACGTGTTTTTACTTGCATAATTTTTATCCTGCAAAAACAATAATAATAAAACTTATATAATATATAAAATATAAAATAAAATATTATAAATTGTAAAATAAGACAATAATATTTATAAAAACATTGACTAGTTTTTTTTGATCATTATAATAAGTAATAGATTATTATTTAAAGGGTGATTAGCTCAGTTGGTAGAGCGCCTCCTTTACACGGAGGAAGTCGGCGGTTCGAATCCGTCATTACCCATAAATATTATTCGGGTCGTTAGCTCAGTTGGTAGAGCAGTTGACTTTTAATCAATTGGTCGCAGGTTCAAATCCTGCACGACCCAAAAAAAATATCATTTATATAAAATTTTTTTTATCTCATCTTCTAATATAATTATAATTTTTTTATTTTTAGCCTGTATAAATTTCTTTCCCGGATTCCTTCCACAAATTAAATAATGAATTTTTTTAGATATATGACTAAAAAAGAATCCTCCATTAAATTGAATTTTATTTACCAGCATTTCTCTAGAAAAATTCTTAAATTTCCCAGTAATAGAAAAATTTTTATTCAAAAAAAAAGAATTATAATTCCTTTTCATGATTTTATTATCATATAATAAAGTAATTCCCCCTTTATTACATAATTGATAAATATTTTTTAAATTACTTTTATGTCTTAGAAATTCAAATATACTATTTGCACTAGCAAATCCAATATTTTTAATATTCATTAATTCTTGAAATGTACAATTTAAAAAATTTTTTAATGAAACAAAATAATTAGCAATTAAAATAGAGCTTTCTTTCCCAATATCTGGAATATTCAAAGCATAAATTAATCTATTTAAAGTAGTAAATTTACATTTATTTATTTCTTGAGCAATATTCCAAACTAATTTCTTCCCAAAATACTTTAATTTATGTAAATCTAAAAAATTTATAGTTAAACAATCTAATGGCGTTTTAATAAAACGAAAATTAACTAATTTTTCTATTATACCAATACTAAATCCTCTGACATATAAACCGTCTTTTGAAAAAAAATGTTTTATTATCTTTTTGCGTTGTTCTAAACAATTTATACCGGCCAAACATTGTAAAACAGTATTATTATCAGTATGTAACAATGAATGACATGAAGGACAATTTTTTGGAATACAAATTTTACTAACAGTATTTAATGATCTATTTGAATATATTACAGATATTATTTTTGGAATGACATCTCCTATTTTACTAATAACAACAGTATCATTTATGTATAAATCCAACTTTTTAATTTCGTTCACATTATATAAAGAAGATTTTTTAATAATCGAACCATATAATAATGTAGGAAAAATATCAGCTACAGGAGTAATAACTCCTGTCCGACCAACTAAAAAACGTACATTTAATAACTTTGAATGTGCCGTTTTAGAGAAAAATTTAATAGCTAATGCCCATTTTGGAAATGCATTAGTATAACCAATTTTTTCTCTTAAATTTATTGAGTCTACTTTTACTACAATACCATCAAAATCAAAAGAAACAAAATTTCTTATTTTCTCCATTAAATAATAAAAACGAATAATTTTATTAATATCAGAAGAAGAAAAGATATATGGACTAATAACAAAACCAAATTCACATAACATCTGCAATTGCTCAGAATGTAATTCAAAAAAATTTTTTCCTGAAATTATTATACAATCATAACAAAAAAAATATAAATTTCTTTTTTTAGTAACTAAGAAATTTTTTTGCAATAAAGAACCAGAAGCTGCATTACGAGCATTGGAAAAAATTTTTTTATTTTTTTTAATAGAATTTAAATTTAAAATATGAAAATCTTTTTTTAACATACAAACTTCACCACGAACTTCTAATAATTCTGGAACAGATGATCCATCAAGATAGTGAGGAATATTATTAATAAAATAAGCATTGTATGTAACATCTTCTCCAACATGCCCATTACCTCTCGTTAATGCACGAATCAATTTTCCATTTTTATATAATAAACTTAATGCCACTCCATCAAATTTCAATTCACAGAATAAATTAACCTTTTTTTGATCATAAAAAAAATCGAATATTTTCTTATAAAAATTAATAAATCCGTTAATTTTAAAAGAATGATTTAAAGACAACATAGGATATATATGTGTATTAAAAGTCAAAATATTTTTTTTTAATAATTTCTTATGATTAATATTTTCATAATCATGAAATTGAAAATATTTTTTATATAATAATTGGAACTGATGAAATAAAAAATCATATTCTTCATCAGAAATAACAGGTTCAGATAAAACATAATATAAATAATCATGATACTGTAATAACAGTTTTAATTTAAAAAAATTTTTTTTTGTATATTTCATATATTGCATTTTAAAATTTGTCTTAGATATAAAAATAAATATTAAAAATTAACTTATTTATAAAATAAAAAATAAAAAAATAATATAAATAATTTAAAATAATTATAAAAAAAATATAAAATATTCATAAAAATTTTTATGTAATATATTATAAAAAGTAATATTTATAGTTAATATATACTAATATATTAAAATATTTTATATGTTAATTATTTATTAATATCAAGGAAAAATATGTTGCAAAAAAAAATAAAAATCACTTCAACAAATGGTCTTCATACTCGACCAGCAGCAAGATTTGTAAAACTTGCTCAAGAATTTCTATCTGATATTACTGTCACATCATGTGAACAAACTGTAAATGGAAAAAGTCTATTTAAATTACAAACATTAGATTTATCACAAAATACAATAATTACCATTTCTGCAAATGGAAAAGATGAAAAAAAAGCAGTTGAAGAATTAATAAATATGATAAAACAATTATCATAAATATTATAATCTCACACACCTGAAATCATTTTCAAAATAATTTTACCGACAATATATTTTATTCATATAAAATATATATATTAAATTTAAATACATAATATTTATATTTAAAAAAGGTAACATTATGATTTCAGGAATTTTAGCATCACCAGGAATTGCTATTGGAAAAGCATTTTTATTACAAAATGAACCGATTATTATAAATAAAAAAAAAATTACTTATTCTAATATCAATCATGAAATAAAAAAATTATTTCAAGCAAAAAAAAAAACAATCACACAATTAAAAAATATAAAAGACCAAACAAAAAAACAAATCAGTAAAAAAGAATCAACAATATTTGAAGGACATATCATGATTCTTGAAGACATAGAGCTAGAACATGAAATTATCTCTTCAATTAAAAACCATTTCCATACTGCAGCATATGCAATAAAATTAATTTTTGAAAAACAAATATCTAAAATTGAAAAAATCAAAAACGAATACCTAAAAAATAGAGCAATAGACATCAAAGATATTAGTTCTCGTTTATTAACAAATATTTTAAATATAAAAACAATCAACTTAAAAAAAATTCAAAACGAAGTAATTTTAATTGCAAATGATTTAACTCCGTCTGAAACAGCTCAAATCAACTTTAAATATATAAAAGGTTTTATTACCAATTTAGGAGGAGAAACATCACATACGTCAATCATGGCTCGTTCACTCGAAATACCTGCTATTGTTGGAACAGGAAACATTACAGAAAAAGTAAAAAATGGAGATTATATCATACTAGACGGAATAAAAAATCGTATCTTTATTAATCCTATACAAGAAAAAATCAATTCTTTTCAAAAAAAAAAAAAAATATTATCAAAAAAAAAAAATCAGCTTAAAAAATTTATAAAATTACCAGCTATTACAAAAGATAACTATCAATTTGAAGTTAGCGCTAATGTTAGTAATATTCAAGACATTATAAATGCAAAAAAATACGGAGCTACATCTATCGGGTTATACAGAACAGAATTTTTATTTATGGAACGTACAGAATTACCATCAGAAGATGAACAATTTTTTGCATATCAAAAAGCAGCAACTATAATGAAAAACCATCCTATAATTATACGAACTATGGATATAGGTGGAGATAAAGAAATTCCGTATATGAATTTTCCAAAAGAGGAAAATCCATTTTTAGGATGGAGAGCTATTCGTATCGGAATGAAAAAAAAAAATATTTTACATACACAAATTAAAGCAATTCTGCGAGCTTCAAAATTTGGAAATTTAAAAATATTATTTCCAATGATCATTTCTGTTGAAGAAATACAAACATTAAAAGAAGAAATTAAAAAAATAAAATTTATTTTAAAAAAACAAAAGATATTATTCGATGAAAAAATTCAAATCGGCATTATGATAGAAACACCTGCTTCTGCAATTATTGCAAAACATTTAATACAAGAAGTAGATTTTTTTAGTATTGGAACAAATGATTTAACCCAATATACTTTGGCTGTTGATCGGGGAAATAAATTGATATCACACTTATATAACCCAATGAGCCCTCCAATATTAAAATTAATTCATCACGTCATTCAAGTATCACAAAATGCAGGAAAATGGACTGGTATGTGTGGTGAGCTTGCTGGAAATGAAATAGCAACAATTCTATTAGTTGGTATGGGATTAAATGAATTTAGTATGCATCCTTCATGTATTCCAAAAATAAAAAAAGTA
Source organism: Buchnera aphidicola (Shivaphis celti) (assembly GCF_039349365.1). Classification (NCBI taxonomy): domain Bacteria; kingdom Pseudomonadati; phylum Pseudomonadota; class Gammaproteobacteria; order Enterobacterales; family Erwiniaceae; genus Buchnera; species Buchnera aphidicola. The sequence continues at coordinate 50,422 of NZ_CP134977.1, read as the reverse complement.
ATTAGAAGTATTGAATTTCATCAAGCTAAAATATTAGCTGCAGAAATATTAAAACAAAATACATCTAACAAAATTATGGAAATAATAAAAAAAAACAATTTATCAATATAACATGCAATTAATATATAATTATTTGGAAAATAAAATATGAATTTATTGTCCCGACTTTTCAGAAAAAAAACTGTAGTATCAAAAACTGTCGATATTATTGCTCCTATATCTGGATCTATAATAGACATTACAAATGTTCCAGATGAAGTATTTTCAAAAAAAATTGTTGGAGATGGAATCGCTATTCAACCAACAGGGAAAAGAATTGTTGCCCCAATTACGGGAACAATTGGAAAAATCTTTCCCACAATGCATGCTTTTTCTATTCTTAGTATAGAAGGAATAGAAATTTTTGTTCATTTCGGCATTGATACGATTTTCTTAAAAGGAAATGGATTTAAAAAAATAATTAAAAAAGAAAAAAAAGTCAATGTAGGAGAAATAATTCTTGAATATAATTTAAAATTTTTAAAGAAAAATGCAAAATCTGTGATTACTCCTATAATAATTTCAAACTCTGAAAAAATTCAAAGAATAAAAAAATATTCAGGAAAAGTCATTTCTGGAGTTACTCCTATTATGAAAATTACACAAAAATGATAATATATTTAAACGGTACAAAAAAAATCATTAGTACCGTTTAATAAATCTACAATATAAAATTTTCATTATATCGGCAAGAAAAAATAAAAATTAAAAATAATAAATATGAATAAGATAATATAAATATTATAATAAAATATTTTAAAATAAGAGGATAATATGAAAAATGATCTATTAAGTAGATTTGGCAATATAAATCATAGAGTAAATTCAGCAATTAATGATCTAAAATTAAATAAAGGAATAATATTAATAGATAATCGTAATAGAGAAAACGAAGGAGACTTAGTCTTCTCATGTGAAACAATGACAGTAAAACAAATGGCTTTTACCATTCATCATGGTAGTGGTATTGTTTGTGTATGTATTACAAATGAAAAAAGAAAACAATTAGATTTACCCATGATGGTTAAAAAAAATACTAGTACTTACAATACAGGATTTACAATTAGTATTGAAGCGGCCAAAGGAATTTCCACTGGTGTTTCTGCACAAGATCGATTACAAACAATTAAAACCATTATTCCACAATCAGCAAAATCATCAGATTTAAAATATCCAGGACACGTTTTTCCTTTATGTGCTCATGAAGGAGGAGTTTTTTGTAGAAATGGACATACAGAGGCATCAATCGAATTAGTAACTTTGGCAGGATTTAGTCCAATGAGTGTCATTTGCGAATTAACAAATAAAGATGGTAGTATGAAAAAAACAAAAGAAATTGTTCAATTTGCCCAAATACATCAAATATCCGTATTAACAATAGATGACTTGTTATCATATTTAAAAAATAAAAAAGGATAAATTAGTATATTACTATTAATATATATCATTAATTAACCATTTTGACCGGACAAAAATATCATTTTTTTTTTGAAAAATACCATTGCGTAAATAAAGCATGCCAACATAAGCAATCATTGCTGCATTATCAGTACAAAATTTTGGATCTACAAAAAATAATTTTTTATTATTTTTCTTTAACATACTTTGCAAAGCATGAATCAATTTATAATTTGCACTTACACCACCTGAAACAACTAAATTATTATAACCTGTTTTTTGTAATGCTTTTTTTGACTTATAAACTAATATGTCTAAAATAGTATTTTCAAACTCACATGCAATATTATATAACGATTGTATATTTTCTATATTTTTTTTAATTAAATTCAATGTAAAAGTTTTTAATCCAGAAAAACTAAAATTTAAACTATTATCATACTTCATTGGTTTTGGAAATTTAAAAAAACCTAATTTACCATGGCTCGCAAAATCAGAAAGTAACCTCCCTCCCGGAAAACCCAAATTTAATAATTTTGCAATCTTATCAAACACTTCTCCCACAGCATCATCTAATGTACTGCCTAAAATCTCATATTGACCAATACTATATGCTCTAATTAATTGCGTATGCTTTCCTGAAACTAATAAAGCAATAAAGGGAAAATTCAAAATTTGACCCTCTAACATCGGAGATAATATATGACCTTCCAAATGATGTACAGGAATTGAAGGAATATTATAAGAATATGCAAGCGCACAACTCATTGTAGCACCAACCAATAATGAGCCAGGTAAGCCAGGACCAGCAGTATATGCAACACAATCAATTTTTTTAAAAAACGAAGCATTTTTCTTTAAAACATTTTTAATTAAAGGAGATAATTGTTTCATATGCTCTCTTGCAGCTAGCTCTGGAACTACACCTCCATATTTAACATGTATATCACACTGTTGAATAACTTCATTAATTAATAACCCATCATTGCTATCATAAATAGCAACCCCAGTATCATCAAAAGAAGTTTCTACTCCTAAAATTCTCATATATTTCATACAACCTATTTTGTTATAATTTTTTTTATTTACGATTACAATTTATATAATATATAATAATTATATCATATATAAAATTCAAAAAAAAAATAAAAGGAAACATTATGCCAGCTATAAAAATTAGAGAAAATGAACCATTTGATATAGCTTTAAGAAGATTTAAAAGATCTTGTGAAAAATCCGGGGTATTATCTGAAATAAGAAGAAGAGAATTTTATGAAAAACCTACAACACAAAGAAAAAGAGCAAAAGCCTCTGCTATTAAAAGATTAATTAAAAAAAATTTAAGAGAAAACGCGCGTCGCACAAGACTTTATTAATATATTACAATATAAGAATATCAATTTTATAATAGACCGTACTTAATTTTTTTATAGCACGGTCATGTAATTCCATTAAATAATCAAGCATTATGCATATTTTTATAAAAAAAAAATATATAAATGAAATATTAGAAAAAACAGATATATTAGAAGTTATACAATCAAAAATAGAAATAAAAAAAACAGGGAAAAACTATAGCGCTGTTTGTCCATTTCATCAGGAAAGTAAACCTTCATTTACAGTGTATCATCATAAACAATATTTTTACTGCTTTGGTTGCAAAATACACGGTAATGTAATAGATTTTTTAATGCAATACGAAAAAATATCTTTTGTAGAAAGCATTCAAACACTGGCAAAAATCACAGGAATAAAAATTACTCAATACAAAAAAAAAACTACTAATCAAAAAGAATATATTAATCAAATTAATCAGTATCATGTTCTAAAAAAAATATCATATATATATCACAAAAATATTCAATTCAATCACTCATATTTGGCAAAAATATATCTAAAAAAAAGAAATATCAATTCTAAAATGATTAATGAATTTCAAATTGGATATTGTCATCATAAATTTTGTATATTAAACAATATTCTATCGAACAAAAAAAAATATATTCCTATTTTAGAAAAAGAAGGATTATTAAAAATAAAAAATAATATTCCATATGATACATTACAATATAGAATCATATTTCCGATAAAAAATCAATTTGGAAAAGTTATAGGATTTGGCGGTCGATCAATCTATCAATATGAACCAAAATATATTAATTCACCTACAACAACAATTTTTAATAAAAGTCATAACGTATATGGAATTGATAAAATTGATAAAATTAAAAAACCACCATATATCTTAATTGTTGAAGGATACTTCGATGTTATTTCATTAACACAATATAAAATTTATAATGTAGTAGCATTATTAGGTACTATAATTACAAAATATCAAATTAGTATGTTATTTAAATTTACTGATCAATTAATATATTGTTATGATGGAGATAAAGCTGGTAAAATAGCAATTTGGAAAACCTTTAAAAATATATTGCCTTATGTAAATCATCAAAAAAGTGTAAAATTTATATTTCTTTCCCCAGGAGAAGATCCTGACAGTACTATTCATAGCAAGGGAAAAAATTATTTTTTAAAAAAAATTCAATATGCAAAAAATATTTTAGATTGTTTTATTAAAATTATTTTTAAGAAAATGCACTTGTATTCAATAAGTGATAAAGCTAAAATATTACATATAACGATACCTTTAATAAACAAAATTAATGATCCATATATTAAGATTTCTTTAAAACAAAAATTAGGAAATATAATAGGTATTACAGATGAAATAAGATTAAATCAAATTTTTTATACAAAAAAAAAAAAAAATTATACTCATAATTACAAGTTAAACAATATCCGTATACTAATGAGTTTAATTATACAATATCCTGTATTACATCTGTGTATTCCATATCATATGAACGAGCTAAAAAAAATTAATATTAAAGGAATAAAGTTCTTTATAGAAATATTTAATATATGCAAAAAATACAACTGTAATCATACAGGACAAATTATTGAAATATATAGAAAAAAAAAAAATATTAATATTATTAAACAATTATCATGTCTGAAAAATATGATCAATAAAAAAAATATAAAAATTACTTTTATTCAAATAATAAAAAAAATATATCATACAACATTAATAAAAAAATACAATAAATTAATTATTAAAGATCGTTTAAAAAAAATTAATAAAACAGAAAAAAATATATTATGGCTAATTAATAAAACCATCGCTAAAAATAAATAATATATCTTGTAAAAATAAAAAAAATAAATTATATTTTTTTATTACATGTATCTATCATAAACAATTCAATAGGTATTTATTTATGGAGCAAAATCCTCAAATACAAATTAAATTACTTATTATTCATGGAAAAGCGCAAGGATATTTAACTTACATTGATATTCACAATTTTTTATCACAAGAAGTTATTCACTCTGAACAAATTGAAGATATCATCCAAATGATAAACGATATGGGAATTCAAGTAATTGATAAAATTCCAAAAAATAACACTCTAAATTTAAATACAGATAATATTCATACACCGGAAACAAACGAAATTAATCATATATTATCTGAATCCGAAGTTGATATAGGAAGAACAACCGATCCTGTCCGAATGTACATGAGAGAAATGGGAACTGTAGAATTATTAACAAGAGAAGGAGAAATTCATATTGCAAAAAAAATAGAAGAAGGAATGAATCAAATACAATCCTCAGTATCAGAATATCCGGAAGCAATTGTATATTTACTGAATCAATATGAACGTGTTAAAACAGGACAAATAAGACTATCTGATGTAATTACAGGATTTAGTAACCCGTGTATTAAAGATATTCAATTAAGTAAAAATAAAATAAATACTAATATTGATGAATATGAAATTGATCCAATAGTAGCTAAACAATTATTTCTAAATTTAAAAAAACAATATATTAAAACTAATCACATCATTAACAAAAAAAACCGTAACAATCAAGCAGCAAAACAGGAAATTAATAAATTATCAAAAATATTTAAACAATTTAAACTTGTTCCTAAGCAATTTGAATATCTAATTAGTAACATGCGACATATGATCCAAAGAATTCGTCTAGAAGAAAAAAAAATTATGCAATTATGTGTAGAAAAATGCAAAATGCCAAAGTCAATATTTTTACAGTTATTTGTTGGAAATGAAACAAATAAAAAATGGTTTTACAATGCATGTAAAATGCATACAACATGGTCTAAAAAAATTATAAAAATAAAAATAAACATATTTTTAATTATACAAAACCTAGAACAAATTGAACAAGAAACAGGACTATTTATACAAGAAATTAAAAATATTCACAAAAGAATGATCATTGGAGACACAAGAGCTAAACAAGCTAAAAAAGAAATGATTGAGGCAAATTTGCGATTAGTGATTTCAATAGCAAAAAAATATACTAATAGAGGATTACAATTCTTAGATTTAATTCAAGAAGGAAATATTGGATTAATGAAAGCAGTAGAAAAATTCGAATATAAAAGAGGATATAAATTTTCAACCTATGCAACATGGTGGATTCGTCAAGCAATTACAAGATCTATTGCAGATCAAGCAAGAACAATTAGAATACCAGTACATATGATTGAAACAATTAATAAATTAAATCGAATTTCTAGACAAATATTACAAGAAATAGGAAGAGAACCAACACCAGAAGAACTATCTACAAGAATGCTTATTCCAGAAGAAAAAATCAGAAAGGTATTAAAAATTGCAAAAGAACCAATATCTATGGAAACACCAATCGGAGATGATGATGATTCACAATTAAGTGATTTTATAGAAGACACAAATTTAGAATTACCAATTAACTTAGCTACAACAGACAGCTTAAGAGTTGCAACATATAATATATTATCAGCTCTGACTCCCAGAGAAGCAAAAGTATTAAAAATGCGTTTTGGAATTGATATGCATACTGATCATACTTTAGAAGAAGTAGGAAAACAATTCTCTGTAACAAGAGAACGAATTAGACAAATTGAAGCCAAAGCATTAAGAAAATTACGTCATCCAAGTCGTTCGGAAATTTTAAAAAATTTTTTAGATGATTAAATATATTGATTGTATAAAATAGCTTCCTGTTAAAATATGGAAGCTAAATTAAATTTTAAACACTATGAAAAGCAATATTTTATGAAAAAATATTTTCATGTAATTTATTTTTAATATTCTTAATAGATGACAATACTTGATGAAATGATACACCTCCCTTAGAAGTTTTACTATTAATACAAGAAAGTAAACTTAATTTTTCATATACATCATCTTGAAATAAAGGAGTGTATTTTTGAAAAACTTCAATAGATAAATCTTCTAAAAATGATTTTTTATCTATTGCTTCTAGTACTATTTTACCAACAACGTGATGTGATTCCCTAAATGACATACCTTTCTTTACTAAATAATCTGTTAATTCTGTTGCATTTGAATAACCATGTTTTGCAATTTTTAAACAATGTTGTGAATTAATTCGTATAGTTTGTAAAACTAATTCTGCAATATTCAAAGAATTTTCCCAAATCTCAATTGATCCAAATAAAATTTCTTTATCTTCCTGCATATCTTTATTATAAGATAACGGTAAACCTTTTAATAAAACAAGCATACTAATTAAAGAACCATACACTCTTCCTGTTTTCCCTCGAATTAATTCTAATGCATCTGGATTTTTTTTTTGTGGCATTAAAGAAGAACCAGAAGTAACATAATCAGACAATTCTATAAAATTTGCTTCATTAGAATTAAAAAAAATTAAATCCTCTGCAAATCTTGACAAATGCATCATACTAATTGAGGCAATAGATAACAATTCAATCACATAATCACGATCAGAAACAGCATCTAAACTATTATATGTAGAATCACCAAATCCCATATAAGTAGCTAATTTGTCACGATCAATCGCACAAAAAGTACCTGACAATGCTCCAGATCCTAATGGACTAATATTGATTCGAGATAATAAATTTGTTAATCGTTCCTCATCTCTTTTAAACATTTCAAAATATGCCAAGCACCAAAATGAAAATGTAATTGGTTGTGCTCTTTGCAAATGAGTATAACCAGGCATAATATATTTAAAAGAAATTTCTGCTTGTAAAATAAACGTATACTGTATCTTTTGCAAGTATAAAATTAAATTATATATAGAATCTTTACACCATAGTTTTAAACTAGTAGCAACTTGATCATTTCTACTACGACCGGTATGCAATTTTTTCCCTAATGTACCAATCATATTAATTAATTTATATTCCACCCAACTATGTATATCTTCACACTGACTATTTAACATTATATCAGGTTTGCTAGAAACTTTTTTCAGTAAAACATATAATGCATCTTCAATACTTTTTTGTTCTTTTACTGTCAAAACACGACATTCTAAAAGAGATTTTGACCATGCAATAGAACCTAGAATATCATATTTTGCTAAACGATAGTCAATAGACAAAGAATTATTAAATCTCTGAAACAACGGATGAGATTTTTTAAAAAATCTCCCCCCCCATAACTTTGGATTATCAGAATTCATACTTACTAAACCTTTAAGTTAATAAAAAAAATAAAAAATAAAATACATTAATTCATTATAAAAGATATTAATTTTATTTTTTTCGAGATTGAATTTTTGAAGACAATGAAAATAAATTAATAAATCCTTGAGCATCATGATGATTATATACAGTATCTTCGCCAAAAGTCGCAAATTCTTGAGAATATAATGAATTTTCAGAAAATTTTCTTAAAACAGTAACATTGCCTTTGTATAATTGTAATACTACCTTCCCGCTTAACATATTAAAAAATGTACTAGCAGCACATTGTACAGACTTTCGAATAGGAGTAAACCATAATCCATCATATACTATATTTGCCATTTTTAACCCAAGTAATTCTCTCCAATGCAAACTATTACGATCTAAAACTAATTGCTCAATTGCTCGCATTGCAGTAACTAAAATAGTTCCACCTGGTGTTTCATAACATCCTCTAGATTTAATTCCAATTAATCGATTTTCTATAATATCAACTCGACCAATACCATGCTTCGAACCATAAGAATTTAAGTTATTTAATAATTGCACTAAATTCATTTTTTCTTCATTTAATGAAATTGGATAACCGTTTTTAAATTCTATAGTAATATTTTCAGGTTGATTGATAGCATGTACAGGATCGGTAGTCCAAGCCCAACAATTTTGATCAGTTATATTCCATGGATCTTCTAAAATACCTCCTTCTGTAGAAATATGCCAAATATTTTCATCTCGACTATATATTTTTTCTTTAGTAGCAGTGGTACTAATATTACGTTCTTTTAAATATATTAATAACTCTTCTCGGGATGAAAATTTCCATTCTCTCCATGGAGATAATACCTGTAATTCAGGAGCTAAAGCAGCATAAGCCATCTCAAATCTTACTTGATCATTACCCTTTCCAGTTGCTCCATGGCATACAGCAATAGAGTTTGTTTGTAATGCTAACTTAACTTGTTCCTTGGCAATTACTGGACGAGCCATAGCTGTTCCCAATAAATACTGTCCTTCATATAATGCACCGGTGCTCAATACAGGAAAAATATAATCTTTAATAAATTTTTCCTGTAAATCTACAATGTAACAATCTTTTGCTCCAGAATGCATAGCTTTTTCTGCAATACCATCTAAATCACATGCAGATTGTCCAATATTTGCAACAAATGCTATAACATCAAATGAATAATTTTCTTTAATCCACGGTATAATTACTGATGTATCTAAACCACCGGAATAAGCTAAAACAACTGTTTTATTAATTTTTACATTGTTCATATTGATTACCCATTATTCATATAATATAGAAGTTCCAATAGTATCATTATAAAAAATTTGCTTCAATGTTGATAAATTCAACCAACTAGTAATTTTAACTACATTTTTCGTATATTTAGCAGCTTCAAGTGCAGATTGTACTTTAACAATCATTCCTTGATTAATTACTCCTTCCCTAATTAACCTATCAGAATCATATAAATTTAACTGTTTAATTTCTCTTCCCTTTCCATTCAACACACCACTGACATCAGTTAACACGATTAATTTGGAATACAATAATTTCGTTAATAACATAGAAACTATATCGGAATCAAGATTAATTAACAAATTATCTTGAGTAATTCCACAGGGACTAATAATTGGAATAACTTGACGATCTAGAAAATATTCCAATAATTTCCTAGAATTTAAATGAAAATCAAAATCATTGGTACCAACTTTTTTTTTAATAACTATCATATTTTCATCAGTACAACGTAATCCAATAACAGGAATATCATAAAGATTAGCATACTTTAAAAGAAAACTATTAATTATTCCATGGAAAATACTAACTTTATGATAATTATTAATATTATTTTCGTAACTATAATTAGCAAAAAAATCATTTTCTTTTAAAACAGTTGTATTATAAAAAATTTTTTTTGCCAAAAATTCTCCTCCATGTACAATCAAAATTTTTTTATTTTTTCTTTTGTATAAATCTTTTAAACAAGTAAAAAAATTATGAATAGCAGTATCACTATGCAAAAACATGCCACCTAACTTTAAAACTAAAATATCATTCATCGTTAATTACTCTATTAAAATGTTTATAATAAAAAAAATAATATAAAAAATAACAAATTATATAAAATTTAAAAAAAATCACATCATAATTTTTTTAAAGTAGAACATAAAGAATAAACAGATTCATAATGATTTAAAGTATAAAAATGAAAGCTTTTTACACCTTCTAGGCATAACCGTTGTATCATTTGAACACAAATAATTAATCCAATCATTTGACTTACAACAACATCCTGTTCATGAATATGTAAAAATAAATTAATCAACCAATCTGGCAGATTAACATTTGTTATACTAACAAACCTTTTTAGTTGATGAAAATTGGTAATGGGTAAAATTCCTGGTATAATATCTACATCAATACCAATATGAACACATTCATCCCTAAATCGTAAATATTTATCAACATCAAAAAAAAACTGAGTAATTGCTCTATTTGCTCCACAATCAATTTTTCTTTTTAAATGCATTAAATCAATTTTTTTATTAATTGCTTCAGGATGACCTTCAGGATATGCTGCAACTGAAATATCAAAATTAGCAACTTGTTTGAGCAAAACTACTAAATCATATGCATAACATTTTCTGTTAGAATTAAGAAAATTATCTCCCCGCAATGCAATAACACTTTTAATACCATCATTCCAATAACGATGCGCAAGACTTGTTAATTCTTCCTCACTTTTATTTATACATGTTATATGTGGAGCAACGTTTAAATTTAATTTTTTCGGAATATTCCGAATAGCATTATAAGTATAATCATTACAAACATTATTTTTAGCTGTACATGTCACTGAGATAAATGTTGGATTAAATAAACTCAATTTATTAATACAAGATAAAAAATTATTATTTTTTTGATGAAAGTCTTTCGGTGGAAACAATTCAAATGAAAAACTAATATCTGATGAAAGATCAGATTTTTTTTGTTGTAAAAAATCATTATACTTATTTAAAATATTCATAATATAATATACTTAATATAAAAAATAAAAAATAAATATATCATACCATGATATTATATAAATTTTTAAAATATACAAACATAAATTTGTACTATATTTTCTATAATATATGTAAAATACTATACAGTAAAAAATATATATAAAAATATGAAATTTCATGTTGCATATTTTTACATCTAAAAGTATTATATTAGAAGGGCCAATACAATATTGCCGGCTTAGCTCAGCAGGTAGAGCAACTGACTTGTAATCAGTAGGTCACCAGTTCGATTCCGGTAGCCGGCAAAAAAAATTAGGTGGAGTTCCCGAGCGGCTAAAGGGAGCAGACTGTAAATCTGCCGTCTACTGACTTCGAAGGTTCGAATCCTTCCTCCACCAAAAAATACTGTTGCGGACATGGTATAACGGCTATTACTTTAGCCTTCCAAGCTAATAATGCGGGTTCGATTCCCGCTGTCCGCTTAAAATTATCAAGCTGATATGGCTCAGTTAGGTTAGAGCACACCCTTGGTAAGGGTGAGGTCCCCAGTTCGATTCTGGGTATCAGCAAAATTCATTTTCTATAATTAACTACTATCCTTCCAAAAAATGATTTATATAAAATCAAATTATTATCTATAAAAATAAAATATATAAATATGATATTATAAAAAATTCTGTTAATATAGAAATTCAATATAGTAAATAAATTTTAACAATATCAAAATGAATATAATTAATTTTATAAAATCATTAGTATTAGAAATTAAATCAATTCAATGGGCTGAAAAAAAAGATACGGCAAAAATTACCGTTGTTATCATTATCTCAAGCGTCATACTTTCTTTTGTATTATGGGTACTAGATCAAGTAATATTTTTTATTATATCATTCATTATCAATTTAAGGTTTTAAAATGTATGATGTTAAAAAAAAACAATGGTATGTGTTACAAACATTTTCGGGATTTGAAAACCGAATTGTAAAAGAAATCAAAAAACAAATTCTATCTAGTAAAATTCAACATCTCTTTGGAGAAATTTTGGTACCAGGAGAAAAAGTAGTTGAAATCACCAAAGGAGAAAAAAAAAATAGTGAATTTAAATTTTTTCCTGGATATATTTTAATACATATGTATCTCAATGAATCTAGTTGGACTTTGATCAAAAAAATACCTAAAGTAATTGGATTTATAGGTGGAGTAACAAATCGACCAACTGCAATAAAAACCAAAGAAATTAAAAAAATAAAAAATAGAATTAGCAAATTAGGAGATAAACCTAGACCAAAAGTATTATTTACAATTGGAGAATCTATTCGAGTAAAAAATGGTCCATTTAATGGTTTTAATGGTATTGTAGAAGATGTAGATTATGGGAAAAATAGAATTAAAGTATCCGTATCAATATTTGGAAGATATACTCCTGTAGAATTAAATTTCGAACAAATTGAAAAAAACTAAAAAACATATTAAATACAATATTTATTATTAAAGAGATATTATGACTAAAAAAATACAATCCTACATTAAATTACAAATTTCTGCAGGGATGGCTAATCCTAGTCCACCAATTGGACCTGCTCTCGGACAAAAAGGAGTAAATATTATGAATTTTTGTAAAGAATTTAATCAAAAAACTTCCTCCTTCGAAAAAGGCATACCAATTCCTGTTATAATTACAGTTTATACTGATCGATCCTTTACATTTATTACTAAAACACCTCCTGCATCTTTTCTATTAAAAAAATACTCTAAAATAGAAAAAGGTTCAAGTACAACAAAAAAAAATATAGTTGGAAAAATTAGTCAATTGCAAATAACAGAAATTGCCAAAATAAAAGCAGAAGATATGACAGGATCTAATATAGAAAAAATAAAAAAATCCATTCAAGGTACCGCAAAATCTATGGGTTTAGAAATCGAGGATTAAATGACCAAATATATAAAAAAAAAAAAAAATAAAAATCAAACAATTAATATCCAAAAAGAATATAACTTTCATCAAGCTATAAATATTTTAAGAAAAAACCAAAATAAAAAATTTATAGAAAGTGTAGATATAGCAATAAATTTAAATATTGATGCAAAACAATCAAGTCAAAATATAAAAGGAATTACAATACTTCCTCATGGAATTGGAAAAAAAATGAAAATTGCTGTACTGACTCAAGGTGATAATATTCAAAAAGCAATAAAATATGGAGCTTATATTGCGGGAGGAGAAGAAATAATCAACCAATTGAAAGATAAAAAAAATAATTTCAATACTATTATTGCATCTCCAGACATGATGAATCTCATAACAAAGTTAGGACCGATTTTAGGACCTAGAGGATTGTTGCCAAATCCAAAAACAGGAACAGTTACTAATAATATAAAAGAAACAGTGAAAAACTTTTATCAAGGTCATGTTCGATATAAAAACGAAAAAAATGGTATTATACATACAACTATCGGAAAAATAAACTTTTCTAACGAACAATTACAAAAAAATCTTATTGCCATTATCATAGATCTCAATAAACTAAAACCAAAAAATATAAAAGGTGATTTGATAAAAAAAATTACATTATCAACAACTATGGGTGTAGGTATAAAAACAGAAATCAACAGTATATATGAAAATACAAAATTTATATAAAAATTTTTTAAAAAATATTTTTTTACATGCAGGAGTATAACAACCATGGCATTAAATTTACAACAAAAAAAACACATTGTTAGTAAAATAAATAAAATTGCCAGTGTATCATTATCTGCAGTACTTGCTAAAAAAAAAAAAATAACCACAAATGAAATTACAAAACTAAGAAAACATAGTAGAATAGAAGAAATAGAAATTCATGTCGTAAAAAATACATTATTAAAAAAATCTTTAAAAACCACTCAATTTGAATGCTTAAATAAAAAGATCTCTGGACCTATTATTATTGGATTTTCATTACATCATCCAGGAAGTGTGGCAAAATTATTCACTCAATTTCAAAAAAAAAATAGCAATTTTAAAATTTTAACAGCGGCATATAATAAAAAAATTTTAACAAATACAGAAATCGAAAATTTATCAAAATTACCAAATTTAAAAGAAGCTATTCAAAAAATTATTACAATAATAAAATTTACAACAGTAGGAAAATTATTCTCTATATTATTAGAAATAAAAAAAAAAAATAAAATAAAAACTATTATAGTAAAATAAAATATAAAAACTAACTTTATTGTTGTTAGGAATATGAAATAATGGAAATCACAAAAGAACAAATAATACAAAAAATTTCTGAAATGTCTGTTATGGATATTATCGATCTTATTTCAAGTATGGAAAAAAAATTTGGAGTATCTGCAATACCAAACGTACAACAAAATCATACTCAACAAGAAGAAAAAAAAGAAGAAAAAACTGAATTCGATATCATTTTAAAAAGTATTGGGAAAAATAAAATTTCAGTCATTAAAGCAGTACGTAGCACAATGGGTTTAGGTCTAAAAGAATCAAAAGATCTTGTTGAATCTGCACCAACTACTTTAAAAGAAAAAATTAACAAAAAAGAAGCTGAATTATTAAAAAATACTTTAGAAAAAGCAGGTGCTACAATTGAAATGAAATAATATTTCATATTATAATCAAATAAATTGAGTATATTATTTTCATACATATTCGCTGGTGAAAAAATCACCAGCATATAAAAATATTTTTTATATACTCAAAAAAAAAATATCAATACAATTTATTAAAATAATATTTTATATTAAAACAATTAAATATAAATAAAAAATTTTTTATTTTTTATTTCTAATATATTAATATTTAATTATATCAATTACATTCAATTTAGGCATTTAATAGTGCATTCTAAAACTGAAAAAAAAAGAATTCGAAAAGATTTTGGTAAATATGTAACAATTTTACATATTCCATACTTACTTTCCGTGCAGATTGACTCTTATAATACATTTATTAAAAAAGATAAAACAGAAAAAAAAGGACTAGAATCAGTTTTTAAATCTATTTTCCCAATAAAAAGTTATAACAATCATTCCGAATTACAATATGTTAAATATCGTGTTGGAAAACCAATCGCTAATTCCAAAGATTGCCAAATCAAAGGATCAACTTACTCAGCATCCATCAGAGTAACTATTAGATTAATTATTTATGAACCAGGAATCACACCTAAAATTGTCAAAAATATTAAAGAACAAGAAGTATATATGGGTGAAGTTCCTATTATGACAAACAATGGTACATTTATAATTAATGGAACAGAAAGAGTAGTAGTGTCACAATTACACCGAAGTCCAGGTATATTTTTTGACAGTGATCGAGGAAAAACACATTCTTCTGGAAAAACATTATATAATGCTAGAATTATACCATACAGAGGATCTTGGTTGGATTTTGAATTTGATCATAAAGATAATTTATTTGCAAGAATTGATCGACGTCGTAAAATTCCAGCAACAGTTATATTACGTGCATTAGGATACACAAACATAGATATATTAAATATATTTTGCAAAAAATCTATTTATGAATTTTCTCATGAAAAAATATATATAAAAATATTAAATGAACAAATTTATAAAACAGTTATAACATTTAATATTATTAAGAATAATATTATATATATTAAAAAAGGAGAATTTATTACTGATAAACACATAGAAATACTCAAAAAAAATAATATTACAAAATCTGAAGTATCAATTGATACATTAATCGGAAAAATTGTTTGTCAAAATTACAAAAGTATAAAAAATAAAAACATTATTATTACAGCTAATACAATACTCACAAAAGAAAATATTAAAAAAATTAAAGAAGAAAAAATACCTTCCATTGAAACAATATTTACAGAAACAACAGATCACAGTCCATATATTTCTAATACATTAAGAATAGACTCTACATCTGATACAACAAGTGCATTAATAGAAATATATCGTATTATGCGACCAGGAGAACCACCAACAAAAGAAGCAGCAGAATACTTATTTCAAAACTTATTCTTTTCAGAAGAACGATATGATTTATCTTTTATTGGAAGAATGAAATTTAATAAATCTTTACACCTCAAAGATAACCAAAAATCAACTTTACTACATAAAGAAGATATTATTGCCATTCTTAAAAAACTAATAAATATTCGAAATGGAAACGGTGTAATTGATGATATTGATCATTTGGGAAACCGAAGAATTCGATCAATTGGAGAAATGATAGAAAATCAATTTAGAATTGGGTTAATTAGAGTAGAAAGAACAGCTAGAGAAAGATTATCGGTAGGAGATTTAGATACTCTGATGCCTCAAGACGTTATCAATTCAAAACCAATATCTGCAGTTGTAAAAGAATTTTTTACATCAAGCCAATTATCACAATTCATGGATCAAAATAATCCATTATCAGAAATTACTCACAAAAGAAGAATATCTGCTTTAGGATTAGGAGGATTAACTCGAGAAAGAGCAGGATTTGAAGTACGAGATGTGCATCCAACTCATTACGGTCGTATTTGCCCAATTGAAACCCCAGAAGGACCAAACATTGGATTAATTAATTCTCTATCAATATATGCAAAAATCAATGAATATGGATTTTTAGAAACTCCATATCGTATGGTAAAGAATGGAATTGCAACTAAAAAAATAAATTATTTATCTGCCGCAGAAGAAAGCAATCATATTATTGCTCAAGCAAATACAATATTAGATGAAAACGGACAATTTACACAAAAACTCATTACTTGTAGGTATCAAGGTGAATCAACGTTGTTTCCTCCAGAAAAAGTAAATTATATGGATGTCTCAGCACAACAAATCGTATCTGTTGGTGCAGCACTAATTCCATTTTTAGAACACGATGATGCAAATCGTGCATTAATGGGAGCTAATATGCAAAGACAAGCTATACCAACTATGAAAGCAGAGAAACCATTAGTAGGAACTGGAATCGAAAGATCAGTAGCAGTAGATTCAGGAGTTACTATTATAGCAAAAAGAGATGGAAAAATAAAATACGTCGATGCTTCAAGTATTGTAGTACAAGTACAAGAAAATCAATTACAACCTGAAGAATTAGGAATCGACATATACAATCTTATAAAATATACTCGATCTAATCAAAACACCTGCATTAACCAAATACCATGCATTCAAATAGGAGAAAATGTTAATAAAAATAATGTACTTGCTGATGGACCTGCAACAGATTTAGGAGAACTAGCATTAGGACAAAATATGAGAGTTGCTTTTATGCCATGGAACGGATACAATTTTGAAGACTCAATTTTAATTTCAGAAAAGGTTATACACCGCGATCAATTTACAACCATCCATATTCAAGAACTATCTTGTATTGCTAGAGATACGAAACTTGGTCCAGAAGAAATTAGTGCTGATATTCCCAATATTAGTGCATCATCTTTATCAAAATTAGACGATTCTGGAATTATATATATTGGAGCAGAAATTACTGAAGGAGACATCCTAGTAGGAAAGGTAACACCAAAAAACGAAAGTCAATTAACTCCAGAAGAAAAATTATTACGAGCAATATTTGGAGAAAAAGCATCAGATGTAAAAGATACTTCCTTAAGAGTACCAAGTGGAATATCAGGAACAGTAATTGATGTACAAATATTTACAAGAAGTGGAGTAGAAAAAGATAAAAGAACAATAGAAATCGAAAATATGCAAATTAAAAAAATAAAAAAAGACTTAACTAAAGAATTTAAAATATTTAAATACTACTTATTAAAAAGAATTAAAACACTACTTTTAAAATCTGGGATAAAAAAAGACTATTTAGACTCTATAAAACAAGAAAAATGGCACAAAATTCATATTAAAGAAAAAATATTAAATAAACAACTATTAAAACTTTCAAAAAAATATAAAAAATTAAAAAAAGAATTTGAAAAAAAAATTGATTTTAAAAAGAAAAAAATTACTCAAGGAGACGATTTAGCTCCAGGAGTATTAAAAATGATAAAAATATATTTAGCAGTAAAAAGACAAATACAAACAGGGGATAAAATAGCAGGAAGGCATGGTAATAAAGGAGTAATTTCCAAAATTAACCCAATAGAAGATATGCCATATGATAAACATGGAATACCAGTAGATATCGTATTAAATCCTTTAGGAGTTCCATCAAGAATGAATATTGGGCAAATATTAGAAACACATTTAGGAATGGCAGCAAAAGGAATTGGAGAAAAAATTAATAGTCTATTAAAACAACAACAATCTATTCAAAATATAAGAAAATTTATACAAAAAGTATTTAATATTGGACACAATATTAGACAAAAAATTAATTTTGATAATTTTTCAGATGAAGAAATATTAACACTAGCAAATAATTATAAAAATGGATTACCAATTGCAACACCCGTATTTGACGGAGCAAATGAACAAGAAATCAAAGAATTACTACAAGCTGGAGGAATACCATCTTCTGGTCAAATTGATTTATTTGACGGCAAAACAGGGAAAAAATTTGAAAGACCAGTGACTGTAGGATACATGTACATGTTAAAATTAAACCACTTAGTTGATGATAAAATGCATGCTCGATCAACTGGTTCTTATAGTTTAATTACTCAACAACCACTAGGAGGGAAAGCTCAATTTGGTGGTCAACGATTTGGAGAAATGGAAGTATGGGCTCTAGAAGCATACGGAGCTTCATATACATTGCAAGAAATGCTAACTGTAAAATCAGATGATGTTATTGGTAGAACACGAATGTATAAAAATATCGTAAAAGGAAAATACCATATGAATCCAGGAATGCCAGAATCATTTAATGTACTTTTACGTGAAATTAGATCATTAGGAATTAATATTTCGCTTGATGATGAGTAATTATTATGAAATATTAATCATACAAAAATAAATTTTTATTGAAATAAAAAATTAGAGAGGTTTATTTGTGAAAGATGTACAAAAATTTTTAAAAAATAACACAATTGAAGATTTCAATTCTATTAAAATTCAACTAGCTTCTCCAGAAACAATTCGTTCTTGGTCATTTGGAGAAGTTAAAAAACCAGAAACAATTAATTACCGTACTTTTAAACCAGAAAGAGATGGATTATTTTGTTCAAAAATATTTGGACCAATTAAAGACTACGAGTGTCTATGTGGAAAATATAAACGTCTAAAACACAGGGGGGTAATCTGTGAAAAATGCGGAGTAGAAGTCACTCAAACAAGAGTACGTAGAGAACGCATGGGACATATTGAACTTGCAACTCCTGTAGCACATATTTGGTTTTTAAAATCTTTACCATCCAACATCAGTTTATTATTAGATATGCCATTACGTGATATAGAAAGAGTACTATATTTTGAATCATATGTTGTATTAGAGACAGGAATGACAAATTTAGAAAAAAAACAAATATTAACAGAAGAACAATATTTACATGCAATAGAAGAATTTGGAGACGAATTTGATGCAAAAATGGGAGCAGAAGCTATTCAACTATTATTAAAAGATATAGATTTATCTGATGAACATGAAAAATTACATAATGAATTACAAGAAAGCAATTCAGAAACAAAAAAAAAAAAACTAACAAAAAGAATAAAAATTATTGAATCATTTATTATATCTGAAAATAAACCAGAATGGATGATTCTTACAGTATTACCAATTTTACCTCCAGATTTAAGACCATTAGTACCATTAGATGGAGGAAGATTTGCTACATCAGATTTAAATGACTTATATAGACGTGTAATTAATCGAAATAACAGACTAAAAAAACTATCGGAATTATTTGCTCCTGATATTATCATCAGAAACGAAAAAAGAATGCTGCAAGAAGCAATAGATGCGCTACTCGATAATGGAAGAAGAGGTAAAGCAATATTGGGTTCAAATAAAAGACCGTTAAAATCTTTAGCGGATATGATTAAAGGAAAACAAGGAAGATTTAGACAAAATTTATTAGGAAAAAGAGTAGATTACTCTGGTCGTTCTGTTATTACTGTAGGGCCATATTTAAAATTAAACCAATGCGGTTTACCAAAAAAAATGGCATTAGAATTATTTAAACCATTTATTTTTGGAAAACTTGAACAAACAGGATGTGCAGCAACAATAAAAGCTGCAAAAAGAATGGTTGAATCCAAAGAACCTATTATATGGGATATATTAGAAGAAATTATTCATAATCATCCTATTTTACTAAATCGTGCACCTACTTTACACCGATTAGGAATACAGGCATTTGATCCTATATTAATTGAAGGAAAATCAATACAATTACATCCACTAGTTTGTGCAGCATATAACGCTGATTTTGATGGTGATCAAATGGCAGTACATATCCCATTAACAAAAGAATCACAAAAAGAAGCGCATGAACTTATGATGTCCACTAAAAATATTCTTTCTCCGGCAAATGGAGAACCTATTATCATACCTTCTCAAGATGTAATCTTAGGTTTATATTATATGACACGAAAAAAATATAATGGAAAAGGAGAAGGAATGTTATTAAAAAATACAAATGAGGTGGAAAAAGTTTATCACATGGGATTAGTAGAATTACATTCTTTAATACACGTAAAAATTACAGAATATATTAAAGAAAAAAATACCTTTATTAAAAAAATTCGCACCGTACGAACAAGTGTTGGAAGAGCAATTTTATGGACAATTTTCCCAAAAGGTATGTCATTCAATTTATTAAATACAACATTAAACAAACAAAAAATTTCTAAAATATTAAACGTATGTGCACAACGATTAGGATTAAAAAAAACAGTAAAATTTGCAGACCAAATTATGTATACTGGATTTAAATATTCTACATTATCAGGAGTATCAGTCGGCATTAACGACTTAATCATACCAAGCAAAAAAGAAAAAATGATCAAATATGCTGAAAAAGAAGTACTAGAAATACAAGAACAATTTCAATCTGGTTTAGTAACAGCAAGTGAAAGATATAATAAAATTATCGATATATGGTCACATACAAATGAAAAAATTTCACAAGCTATGATGGATGAATTATCTATAGATCATAATCTTTATGTCACAGGAAAAAATAAAAAACAAAAATCTTTTAATAATATTTTTATGATGGCTGATTCTGGAGCGAGAGGTTCAGCAGCACAAATAAGACAATTAGCAGGAATTCGAGGATTAATGGCAAAACCAGATGGATCTATTATTGAAACTCCTATCACAGCAAACTTTAGAGAAGGATTAAATGTACTACAATATTTTATTTCAACACATGGAGCAAGAAAAGGATTAGCAGATACTGCTTTAAAAACCGCAAATTCAGGTTATCTAACACGCAGATTAGTAGATGTTGCACAAGATTTAGTAATTTCAGAACATGATTGTAAAACTCATCATGGAATTAAATTAAGTGCAATTATTCAAGGAAGCGACATAAAAGAACCACTACGAGATAGAGTAATAGGACGTGTTACGTCACAAGAGATTCTATATCCTGATTCAAACCAAACACTCATTCCTAAAAATACGATATTAAATGAACACATGTGTAATATTTTAGAAAAATATTCCATAGACTCAGTTGTTGTCAGATCTGTTGTACATTGTAAAACAGATTTTGGAGTTTGTGCATTATGTTACGGATATGATTTATCACAAGGAGAATTGGTAAAAAAAGGTTCCGCGATTGGTGTAATTGCTGCACAATCTATTGGAGAACCAGGTACTCAATTAACCATGCGTACGTTCCATGTTGGAGGAGCAGCATCACGATCAGTTTCAGAATCAAGCATTGAAGTAAAAAATAATGGTATAATTAATTTACAAAATTCCAAAACAGTCACTAACTATTATGGAAAAACAATTATTATTTCAAAAAATGTCATATTAAATATCATTGATAATTTTGGAAAAATTAAAGAAAGTTATAAAATACCATATGGAGCAACACTAGAAAAAAATCATGGAGAAACAGTACATATTGGAGAAATATTAGCAATATGGGATCCGCATACATTACCAATAATTACTGAAGTTAATGGGTATATAAAATTTATAGATATGATAGAGGGTCAAAGTGTAATCAAACAACATGATGAACTCACTGGTCTATCTTCTATTGCTATTTTGGATACACCAGAAAGAACTAATTTAGGTAAAGAACTAAGACCAACAATAAAAATAATAAATAAAAATGGAGAAGATATTTTAGTACCAGAAACAGATACTCCTGCTCAATATTTTTTACCTGGACATACTATTATTCAATTACATGATCAAAAAAAAGTATATGCTGGTGATGTTATAGCAAGAATTCCGCAGGCAACTGGAGGTACAAAAGATATCACAGGAGGATTACCACGAGTTGCAGATTTATTTGAAGCAAGATATGGAAAAGAACTAGCCATTCTAGCAGAAATAAATGGAACAATTTCTTTTGGGAAAGAAACAAAAGGGAAAATAAGATTAATTATTACTGAACATGAAAATGAAACAAAAATACATGAAGAAATGATACCTAAATGGAGGCAAATTAACGTTTCTGAAGGAGAATCAGTAAAAAAAGGAGATATAATTTCCGATGGAATAGAATCACCACATGATATCCTTCGATTAAGAGGAATATCAAGTTTAACTAACTACATAGTCAATGAAGTACAAGAGGTATATCGATTACAAGGAGTAAAAATTAACGACAAACATATTGAAGTAATTATTAAACAAATGCTTAGAAAAGTGACAATTATTAATCCAGGTAACTCAAATTTTTTAAACGGAGAACAAATAGAATTTTCCAGAATTAAAATACAAAATAGAAAATTAAAAAAATTAAAACAAGAAACAGCAACTTTTTCCCATAATTTATTAGGAATCACAAAAGCATCATTATCAACAGAATCATTTATATCTGCCGCATCATTTCAAGAAACAACAAGAGTATTAACTGAAGCAGCAGTATCTGGGAAAAGAGATCATCTAAGAGGATTAAAAGAAAATGTCATTGTAGGAAGATTGATTCCAGCAGGAACAGGATACATGTATCATAAAAATAAATTCAAAAAAAAAAAAAAAAAAAAAAAAATAAAGAATATTTAATTTTTTAAATAATTTAAAAAAATTGTGATAACTTGAAATTGAGTTACCACAAAATATTCTTATATAATTAATTTTTCAAAAAAAATTAATATAAGTTTTTTTTTGTCATTTTATCAATATATGACATACCAAATGCAGAAATAACAAATGTCAAGTGAATAACAACACACCACATAATTTTATTATCTAATATCTTTTCTGCTTCCATAAATAATCTTAATAAATGAACAGAAGAAATAGCTACAATAGAAGAAGCAACTTTGTTTTTAATAGAATTAACATCCATAGTACCCATCCATCCTAATTTATTTTTATTTCCATGAATATTCATTTTAGAAATAAAATTTTCATAACCTGAAAACATAACCATAACTAATAAACCTCCCACTAATGCAATATCAATCAAAGATAAAACAATTAACACCAAACCAGATTCTGACATAATTAAAATTTCAGGAATAACAGAAATAATTTGTTGAAAAAACTTTAATGTTAATAAAACAAAACCACATGATAATCCAACATATACAGGAAGCATTAACCATCTTGATGCATATATTATTTTTTCAATCGCTTCTTCCATACATTATTACCTTATCTCATTATTAAATAATATATTAATCTTTCTCCTATCATAAAGAATATAAATATCTTATAAAGATATAGAATGTCAAAAAAAAAATAAAAAAAAAAAATAAAAAAAAATAAAATAAAATAAAATAAAATACTACCTGTAAAAATAATATCATACCATGTACATGGTATACTTAATATTATAATTCTGAGAATTACTATGGAAAATAAAAATTTAATAATTAAAAATGCATTAATTAGCGTATATAACAAAAAAAATATAACAAATTTTGCAAAAAAACTAACTGAAAAAAAAGTAAATATTTTCACTACAAATAATACTGAAAAATTTTTAAAAAAAAAAAATATTAACACAACAAATGTTTCAAAAATAACGAAATATACAGAAATGTTAAACGGAAAAATAAAAACATTGCACCCAAAAATATTTTTTGGAATATTAGGAAAAAAAAAAGATTTAGAAAATCATACAACAAAATCAATTATTATATTTGATATAGTAGTAGTAAATTTTACTCCAATCAATATTGTTCAAGACAACAAAACGATTGAAGATAATATTGATATTGGTGGACCTGCTATGATAAAAGCAGCAATGAAAAATTATAAAAATACTATTGTCATAGTTGACTATCACGATTATGAACGTATATTACAAGAAATCAATACATTTAATAATGTTTGCACAAAAACAAAATTAGAATTAGCTAAAAAAGCATGTGAATACATTATAAATTATGAACACAATATACTAAAACATTTTCATAAAAAATTAAATAAATTGAATCAAGAAAAATCTCCTTTCTACAGTACTATATATCTTAAATTATATAAAGAACAAGAATTAAAATATGGAGAAAATCCTAACCAAAAAGCAGCATTATATACACAAAAAAAAAATATTAAAAACGGTTCTATTGATTCATTTAAACAAATAAATGGAACAAAACTATCATATAATAATATATATGATGCTCATATAGCAAATGAATGTGTCAATCAATTTACTCATCCAGCATGTGCAATCATTAAACATGGTACCCCGTGTGGTGTTTCTACTGCTAGTCATATACTATCAGCATATAGTAATGCATATACTAGTGACCCTATTTCAGCATTTGGAGGAATTATAGGAATAAATACTATTCTTACAAAATCTATCACACAAAAAATTATGGATACACAATTCGTAGAATTAATTATTGCTCCTGAAATTACATCTAAAGCATTAAAAATAATAAAAAAAAACAAAAAAATAAAACTATTAATTTGTGGAAATTATAAAAATAATATAAAAAAAGAATACGAATTTAAAAATATTAGAGAAAAAATATTAATACAAGAAAAACAAAATATACAAAAATTTCTTCAAAATTGGGAAATTGTTAGTATAAAACAACCAACAGACATCGAGAAAAAACATGCGTTATTTTGTTGGAAAGTAGCGCAATTTGTTAAATCAAATGCTATTGTATATAGTTATAAATTTCAAACTATTGGTATAGGATCTGGTCAAACAAATCGACTAGAATCTGTAAAAATAGCAAATAATCAACTTGATAATAATCAAAAAAATAAAAAAAAAAAATACAAAAATATTATTATGGCGTCTGATGCCTTTTTTCCATTTAGAGATAGTATTGATGAATGTAAAAAAAAAAATCATGCAATAACTTGTATTATTCAGCCAGGTGGTTCTATTAGAGATAAAGAAATTATACAAGCAGCAAATGATTATAATATATGTATGATTTTCACAAAAAATAGAATTTTTAGACATTAAATAATATATTAATATCACATAAAAACAAAAGGGCTACTTAAATTCCCTTTTGTCAAAAAAAAAAAAAATTAAACATTAGAAATTTTTTCTCGAATACTTTTTGCTGCAAGAACCATATTCTTTAAAGATAGTTTTGTTTCTTTCCAATTTCTAGTTTTTAATCCGCAATCAGGATTTACCCATAAACGATCTAATGGTATATATTTTATTGCACGATTTAATAAATTTTTAATTTCTAAAACACTAGGAATATTTGGCGAATGAATATCATACACTCCAGGACCAATTTCGTTAGGATATTTAAATTTTTTGAAAAAATCTAATAATTCCATATTAGAACGAGCGGTTTCAATAGTAATAACGTCAGCATCTAATTCTACAATAGCATCCATAATATCTTGAAATTCACAATAACACATATGTGTATGAATTTGTGTCGTATCTTTAACACAAGCAGAAGATAATTTAAATGATTTAACAGACCAGGATAGATATTCTTCCCATTGAGATTTACGTAACGGTAACCCTTCCCTTAATGCAGGTTCATCAATTTGAATAATATTAATATTTTCTCGTTCCAAATCTAATACTTCTTCACGTAATGCTAATGCAATTTGCATCGATATTTTTTCTTTCGATAAATCTTCTCGCAAAAAAGACCATAATAAAATTGTTACTGGACCAGTCAACATAGCCTTTACTGGTTTATGTGTTAAAGATTGTGCATATTTTAACCAATCGATAGTTATTGGTTTTGATCGATATACATCTCCAATAATAATTGGTGGTTTTACACATCGTGAACCATAACTTTGAACCCAACCAAAATCTGTAAATATAAAACCATTTAAATTTTCACCAAAATATTCCACCATATCATTTCTTTCAGCTTCACCGTGTACCAAAACATCTAAATCTAATAATTCTTGTTGCAGTATTACATTACTAATATGTTTCTGAATTTGTAATTTATATTCCTCAGAAGTAATCTGTTTATTCTTATAATTTATACGCAATTCTCTAATATCATTAGTTTGAGGAAATGAACCAATAGTTGTAGTAGGTAATAATGGAAAACAAAATCTCTCTTTTTGCAATTTTGAACGTATAATATATGGATTATTACGAACTGTATCACTTTCTTGAATTTGATCTAATTTATTTTTTAAAAACTGCTTATTAATATAACTCGAATAACGATGTGTATATAATAAACTACTCCATTCATCCAATATAGAGATATCATTTATATTTACAGATTTTGTTAATAAATTTATTTCATAACATTTTTGTAATGCAAAAGAAAACCAATTTTTTATTTCAAGATTCATGTTTTCTTCGCATTCTAAATCAACCGGACAATGTAAAAAAGAACAAGAAGATGAAATCCATACATTTTCTCTGATACATTGAATTTTTTTTACCATATGGAATATATTTTTTAAATCAGACTTCCAAATATTTCGACCATTAATCACACCTAAAGAAAGAACCCAATTTTTTGGTATAATAGAATTCAAATTTGCAAAATCATATTGACCATCTACTGCATCAATATGTAAACCATCAACAGGCAATTCGTTAATTGTTGTGATATTATGTAAAACACTACCAAAATACGTAGTTAACAATATTTTACAACTGGAAGATAAATATGAATAAGATTTTTTAAATGATTTTAACCATTTTTTTGGCAAATCTAACGATAAAATTGGTTCATCAATTTGTATCCAACGAATACCTTGACTATATAATCTATTTAATATTTCTTTATATACAGGCAATAATTCATTTAATAAATTTAATCGAGAAAATTCTTTACCCGTTGTTTTTCCTAACCATAAATATGTCATTGGACCAATAATAACAGGTTTTACTTTAAAGCCATATTTTAATGCTTCTTCAATTTCTTCAAATAATTGTAACCAAGATAAATGAAATTTTTGCCCTTCAAAAAACTCAGGAACAATATAATGATAATTTGTATTAAACCATTTTGTCATTTCAGATGCTAAAACAGGTGTTCTATAAGGTGCATTACCACGAGCAATATAAAATAATGTATCTAAATCAATAGAATTATTTTTCATTCGATGGCGAGTGGGAACATTTCCTAACAACATACTCATAGACAACACATGATCATACCATGCAAAATCACCAACAGTAACATAATTTATTCCAATCTCTTTTTGTTGATTCCAATGCTTTAGTCTTAAATTAGCGCCAATTTTTATTAATTGATCTTTAGTAATATGACCAGACCAATAATCTTCTAATGCATATTTTAATTCACGACGTGCTCCTATTCTAGGAAATCCTAAAATATGATTTCTTACACTCATATCATTACCTTATGAAAATTGCATAAAAATTATTATAATTTTCCATATTTTTTCATTATATCACACAAATATCAATTATATCTATTATAGAACATGGTCTCATATTAAGTAATTTAAATAACTAAAATGTATAATATAACTATCAAAAAAAAAAAATAAAAAAACAATCTTGTATTTAAAAAAAATATTTTTATAAAAAAAAATAAATCATGTATCAAAAAAAATACAATTTTATTCTTCAAGTATTTTTTTTAATTTCCGCATTGCATTATTTTCAATTTGACGTACACGTTCTGCAGAAATTCCATAAAATTTTGCTATTTCTTGTAAAGTAATTTTATTTTTATGATTTAACCATCGCAAACAAATAATATTACGACTACGGTGATCTAAATTTAATATTGCGTGATTTAATTTACCAAAAATATACTTATTCCAATTAGATTTTTCAATTTGTACTGCAAAATCAGATTTACAATCTTTTAAATATGACATTCTGCTTGATTCGATATTTTGATTATTTTTATCTGTAACACTTAACGATAAAGTACAATCTTGCATAGACATCCTGGATTCCATATCCTGTATATCATGATTTTTTACTCCTAACGTTTTTGCAATAAGAGATATTTCATGTTTATTACACCAACCCAAACGATTTTTAGTTTTTCGTAAATTAAAAAATAATTTTCTTTGTACTTTAGTAGTAGCAATTTTTACAATTCTCCAATTCTTAATAATATACTCATGGATCTCAGATTTAATCCAATGTACAGCAAATGAAATTACTCGAACATTAATATTTGGATTAAATCTCCTTACTGCTTTCATCAATCCAACATTACCTTCTTGTATCAAATCTGATTGTGATAAGCCATAACCAGAATAAGTGCGAGCAATATGCACAACAAACCTTAAATTAGATAAAATAACAATTCGAGCAGCATTTTCATCAGCGTCATAATACACTTTTTTTGTTAACTTATGCTCTTCTTGAGCAGATAGTATTGTCCAAGAATTCACAGCATGAATATAAGAACGTAAATTCTTTAAAGAAAGAACCTGTAAAGTTTGTATCTTATACATATAAATATATTCCTATAAAAATACTCTTAAAATCATCAATCATAAAAAAATTAAAAAAATAAATATTATTATTTTATTTTAAATTATTTTCTTTACGCAAACATATTATCAATAAATTTTTTTTCATTAAACACTGAAAAATCATCTATATGTTCACCATGACTGATATATTGAATAGGAATTAGAAATTTTTCCAAAATAGGAAATATCACACCTCCTTTTGCAGTACCATCTAATTTAGTTAATATAATTCCAGTAATATTTATAAGTTTTTCCGAAAATAATTTTGTTTGTAAAATAGTGTTTTGACCACTACACATATCTAAAACAAGATATATATCATTAATAGAACCAGAATTTTTATTATTTATAACACGAATATTTTTTTTTAACTCTTCCATTAAATTAACTTTATTATGTAATCTACCTGCTGTATCAATTATTAAAATATCAAAACAATTCTTTTTAGCAAAATCAATAGAATCAAAAATTACAGCAGATGAATCAAAACCAATTTTTTTTGCAAAAACTGGAATAGAATTTTTTTTCCCCCAAAATTGTAATTGTTCAATAGCAGCAAACCGAAAAGTATCACTTGCTGATAATAAAACTTTCTTTCCCATTTGTATATACAACCTTGCTAGTTTGACCGCAGAAGTAGTTTTTCCTACTCCATTCACCCCAACAAATAATATTGTTTGTAAGGTGTTCAAATTATTTTTAATATTATTAAAACTATTCTTTTTATTTATAGATAATATATGCAAAAGGTATTTTTTAAGTTCCAAATATACATCTATTTCTTTTAAGAATCTATTTTGTTTATATTTTACCAATAAACTTTCTACAATTTTTTGAGTTGTATGAAACCCAAAATCAAAAACCAATAACTTTTCTTCCAATTTAACAAAAAAATCATCATTAATCTGATTTTTAAAAAATAAATTTCGAATTACAGAACCAAAATCATTTTTTCTATTAATAAAACTTTTTTTTATTTTTTTAAAAAAATTCATAAGACCATATCATATTAATTTTTCAATATATTTGTTATTTAATAATATTCAATATTGTATAATATAATTATAATATTAAAGCTTTTATACTAATTAAATAGTATACTACTATTATGTAATTAAAAATTATATAAAATATATATGATACAGTATTATAATAAATTAAAAATCTTATAATATGAAAAAAAAAAAATTAGAATTATTAGTGGTATTTTAAAAGGAAATATTATTAATACTATTAATCATAAAAATTTACGACCTACAAAAAATCAAATTCGAGAAACCTTATTTCATTGGTTAGAAAATAAAATTCAAGAGAAAAATTGTTTAGATTGCTTTGCTGGTAGTGGAGCATTAGGTATTGAAGCGATTTCTAGACATGCTAAACATGTAACACTGATCGAAAAAAATAAAAAAATATTTCATAATATAAAAAATAATATTCAAAGATTAAATATTCAAAATATTACTATTATAAATATAGATACCTTACATTGGTTAAAAAAAATATCTAAAATACAATATGATATTATTTTTCTTGATCCACCATATTATAAAAATATTTTACAAAAAACAATATTTTTAATAAAAAAAAATAAAATTATTAAAAAAAATGGTTATATATATATAGAAACTTTTCGATATAATGAAATCCAATATCCAAAAAATTGGATTGTAAAAAAAAAAAAAAATACTAAAAAAATTTGTTATGTATTATACTCTTCATGTTAATAACAAATTTATTTATTAAATATAAATATTTCACTTATATTAAGTATATTTATGAAAAAGATAGATTTTTTTAAAAAATTAAAAAAAATTATTCCCAATCATATTAAACCGAAATTTTATAAAGAAATTGACTTGCTGTCATGGAATAAAAAGCAAGGAGAGCGATTTTCTAAATCTATAATTCAAAAAAGTCAAAAAAAAAAAAATAAAAATATTTTAATTAAATCAGGAATTCAAGAATTATATAAAGATTGTTCATTTCAAAACTATCATATCGAACATGAAGGACATAAAAAAGCAATTACATTAACACAAAATTATGCAATAAATTTTCATAAAAATATTGGAAATTTTATTTTTTTAGGAAAACCGGGGACTGGGAAAAATCATTTAGCTACTGCAATAAGCAAATATTTAATATCCAAAAAAAAAACAGTATTAATCATTACAATTTCTGACCTGATGTCAAAAATTAAATCTACTTTTCATAATTTAAATAAACAATTTACAACAGAAAAATTTATAAATTATTTAAGTAAAATTGACTTACTAATAATTGATGAAATTGGAATACAACAAGAATCTCTCTATGAAAAAATTATATTAGATCAAATTATTGATAAAAGATCTTCATCAAAAAAATCTACAGGAATGCTCTCTAATTGTAATATAATACAAATTCAAAAAATACTTGGTATAAGAATTATGGATCGAATGAAATTAGGTAATAGCTTATGGATAAATTTTTACTGGGAAAGTTATCGTTACAAAATAAAAAATCACCGATGAATACGTGAATGATATTCCACTTTTCGTGTATCAATTCTAATAATGTCTCCAATCTGAATAAATAATGGAACTTGTAAAATTAATCCAGTATTCAACATACATAATTTAAAATTATTTTTACTCATAGACATATTTTTTTTACTATCAGAAACAAAGGATACTACTTTTAAATCAATAAAATGACTAATTACCACACCAATCGGATTTTGATTCCATAAAATAATAGTATAACTATTATTTTTTAATAACCATTTATATTTATCTTGAATAATATTTTTACCTATCGCTATTTGCTCAAAATTAGATTGATGAATAAAATGCCAAAACATATTATCATGATAAATATACGTATATTTTATTTCAAAAATATCTGCACTTAACAAGCTATCTGTAGATCGTAATGTTCGTTCAATTAATTGACCAGTTAATAATTTTTTTAACTTGACTCGAGAGAACGATTGTCCTTTTCCTGGCTTTACAAAATCTACTCTTTGAATTTCGCATGGATGATTATCAATTAAAACTTTTAATCCAGACTTAAAGTCACTACTGTAATATACAATCATACAATTAATACAAGTATCTCATTAATATTATTCATATCATTACTTATAAAAGTAATGAATAACTACCCCTTTCAAAAAGAAAAAATAATTTAGGGGTAATTATCAATAAATTTAACAAACATATTACAATTTACATCATTCCGCCCATTCCGCCACCCATACCGCCTGGAGCAGGAGCGCCAAGATCAGATTTTTCTTCTTTAGGTAAATCCGTCACCATACACTCTGTAGTAATCATTAAACCAGCAACAGAAGCTGCATATTGTAATGCGGATCGTGTTACTTTTGTTGGATCTAAAATACCAAAATTAATCATATCTCCATACTGATCTGTTGCAGCATTATATCCATAATTTCCTTTTCCATCTTTTACATTATTAGTAACAACAGATGGTTCTTCCCCAGAATTAGAAACTATTTGACGTAAAGGCGCTTCCATTGCTCGTAATGCAACTTTAATTCCAACATTTTGATCTTCATTTTGACCAGATAAATTAGAAATTTTTCCAGCAACACGAACTAATGCAACACCACCACCAGCAACAACACCTTCTTCTACTGCAGCGCGAGTAGCATGTAAAGCATCTTCAACTCGAGCTTTTTTTTCTTTCATCTCTACTTCTGTAGCTGCTCCAACTTTTAATACCGCAACACCACCAGATAATTTTGCTAATCTTTCATTTAATTTTTCTTTATCATATTCTGAAGTTGCTTCTTGTGATTGTTGTCTAATTTGATAAATTCTATTTTTAATTGCGCTTTTATTTCCTAATCCACCAATTATTGTTGTAGTATCTTTAGTAATAACAACACGTTTTGCTTGTCCTAAATCTTCCAATGTAGATTTTTCTAATTCCATTGCTAATTCTTCGGAAATTACTGTTCCAGAAGTTAAAATAGCAATATCTTGTAACATAGATTTTCTACGATCACCAAAACCAGGAGCTTTAACAGCAGCAACTTTTACAATTCCTCTCATAGAATTTACTACTAAAGTAGCTAATGCCTCTCCTTCTAAATCTTCAGATATAATTAACAACGGTTTACCAGATTTAGCCACAGCTTCTAATAAAGGTAATAATTCTCTAATATTAGAAATTTTTTTATCCGCCATTAAAATATAAGGATTATCTAATTCTACAATTCCTGTTTCAGATTTATTAATAAAATAAGGAGATAAATAACCTCGGTCAAATTGCATACCTTTTACTACTTCTAACTCATCCTGTAAACCAGTTCCTTCTTCAACAGTAATAACACCATCATTACCTACTTTTTCCATTGCTTCAGCAATTAATTTTCCAACAGTTTCATCGGCATTAGCAGAAATTGTACCAACTTGTGTAATAGCTTTAGAATCTGAACAGGGAACAGACATATTGCGTAATTCTTGTACTGCATTAACAACAGCTTTATCAATTCCTCTTTTTAAATCCATAGGATTCATGCCAGCTGCTACTGCTTTTAATCCTTCATTCACTATTGATTGTGCTAATAACGTCGCAGTTGTTGTGCCATCTCCTGCCGCATCATTTGCTTTAGATGCTACTTCTTTGACCATTTGAGCACCCATATTTTCAAACTTATCTTCTAACTCAATCTCACGAGCAACAGAAACTCCATCCTTTGTAATACTCGGAGCTCCAAAAGACTTATCTAAAATGACATTTCTTCCTTTTGGTCCTAAAGTTACTTTCACAGCATCTGCTAACACATTAACACCACGAAGCATTTTCACCCGAGCTTCGTTACCAAATTTTACATCTTTTGCCGCCATAATTATATCCCTTAAAAGATAAATATATTTAACATAAATTAATGAAATATACTATTCTTCAACAATTGCTAAAATATCGCTTTCAGTCAATATCAATATTTCTTCATTATCTATCTTTTCAACTTTAGACCCGTACCCTTCATTAAAAATTACCACATCTCCAATTTTAACATCTAAAGATTTTATTTTTCCATTATCTAAAACACGACCATTACCTACTGCAATCACTGTACCTCGAGTAGATTTACCTGCTGCAGAACCAGTAAGAACAATACCCCCGGCTGATTTTAATTCTACTTCTTGTTTTTTAATAATCACTCGATCATGCAAAGGACGAATTTTCATATAATTCTACTCCTCAATATTACATAAATTACTTTTTTTAAAAAAAAAAGAAATTAAAAATATAAAAAATTTAAAAAAAATTATAGATAAATAACAAGTAGCCCTATGATAATAATTATAGGGATACATATGTTTTTTTTCAAGAATAAAAATATAAAAATAATTTCATTAAAATATTGACATATTGAACTAATATATGATCTAATATATATTGTATTTGCCCGAATAGCTCAGTTGGTAGAGCAGGGGACTGAAAATCCCCGTGTCGGTGGTTCAATTCCGCCTTCGGGCAAAATTAAAAATACCAATTAATTACTATTTTCCAATACAAAATCTTTTAAATATTGAATTTAAAATTGTTTGAGATGTTACAACTCCAGTTATCTCATTTAACATATTTTGAATATTTTTTAAATCTTCTGCTAAACATTCAATATTATTACTTGTTAGCCATTTTTTTTTAATCACTGCTATATCGTGAATAATATGATTTAAAATATTTAAATGTCTTCTTCGTGCTAGAAAAATAGGTGCTGATCCAAAATAATCAGTTTTTTTTATAATTGATTTTAAATAATTCTTTAATATACAAATACCAGAACCAGTTTTTGCAGATAATATAATATATGTTCGACCATTCGAATATTTTTTAATAACTGGTTTATTTTTTAATATATCTGATTTATTTAAAAGAATTGTTACTGATTTTTTCTTACCTACCTTTTTCAAAAAATTAGAAATCAAAAATTTTTTTTCATATATCGATTTATTATCTTCAATAACAAAAAATATATGGTCTGCAGTATCAATATAATCCCATGTTTTTTTAATACCAATTTTTTCAATTATATTTTTGGTACTTCTAAATCCAGCAGTATCTGTTATTTGCAATGTAATACCATATAAAGAAATTGATTGATGTAATAAATCTCGAGTCGTACCATGAATATTAGTTACAATTGCTGAATTTTTATTTATTAATGAATTGAATATACTAGATTTACCTACATTAGTAGGTCCAGATAATACAACCTTTGATCCTGCATATAACTTTTTACTCACTGTAGAAATTTGATAAACTCTTTTTACATCTTGAGAAATTTCATTTAATTTCATCGATACATCAAAAATAACCATATCATATGGTTCATCAGGAAAATTCAATACCATTTCTATCATAATACGTAAATCAGTTACTTTATTTATTAAATTTTTGATTTCTCTAGAAAATACACCTTTTAAAGATTGAAGAGAAGATTTAATACTACATTCATTTTCAGCATTAATTAATTTAATAATTGATTCTGCTTGTATTAAATCAATCTTATTATTTAAAAAAGCACGTTCTGAAAATTCCCCAGGATTCGCAATACGAATATTTTTATTAATTAATAAAATTGTTTTGATTAATAAATCTAAAATAATTGGATTTCCATGACCTTGCAATTCTAAAACATCCTCTCCTGTAAAGGATCTGGGTTCTACAAA
This sequence comes from Buchnera aphidicola (Shivaphis celti), assembly GCF_039349365.1. Lineage (NCBI taxonomy): Bacteria > Pseudomonadati > Pseudomonadota > Gammaproteobacteria > Enterobacterales > Erwiniaceae > Buchnera > Buchnera aphidicola. Next base: position 14,814 of record NZ_CP134977.1, on the reverse strand, counting down.
CCGTAATACAAGACCTTGGTCTATTACACAGCCTTTATAATCATAAAAAGAAAAGTAACAAGCCAACCGTTCTGGAGGTAATTTACCCAAAATTTTATAAGCAATATCTTTTACCTGATTTCCAGATATTCTCAATATTCCAACACCAGATCTACCATATGGAGTAGCTTGTCCAATAATAGTATCATTTTTCATAATTGTATATACACAAATTATTATTCATAAATATTGAATATTTAAAAAAAAATAAAAATAATATTAATTATTTTTTAATTGATAATTAATAATTAATTGTTGAATTACAGTAATAATATTACTACAAACATAATATAACACTAATCCTGATGGAAACCACAAAAAAAATACAGTACACAATAATGAAATATAACTGAAAATTTTTTCTCGGGTAGAATTCATAGCATTTGTTGAAGAAGTTCTTTGTACAAAAAACATCGTTATACCCATTAAAATAGGTAAAATATACATAGGATCTTGAGCAGATAAATCATGAATCCAAAATATAAATGGAGAGTGACGAAATTCTATTGAATTGACTAAAATATAATATAATGCTAAAAAAATAGGCATCTGTATAATTACAGAAAATATACCCGTCATTGGATTAACATTATTTTCTTTATATAATTTTAATATTAAATCATTCATTTTCTGACGATGATGAGAATATTCTTTTTTAATCTCATCAATTTGTGGTTTTAATAAACGCATTTTTATTGTAGAAAGATACTGTAATTTCATGAGTGGATATGTAATAAATCGAATTAAACAAGTTACTAATATAATTAAAAATCCCCAATTTTTTACTACACAGTGAAAAAAATTACACAGTAAAAATAATGGTCTTCCTATCATACTAAACCAACCATAATCTATGGTATAGTCAAAGTAAGGAGCAACTTGTTTCAACTGATTTTGAATTTTTGGTCCAATCCATAACATCATATGTTTTACTGTGACTGTATTCGCAGGAACAAAAAATTTTTCAGAAATATAACCAGCAGTCACTGTATTGCGATCACGTGAAATGTACATGTGATTTTGATGTACTTGATCTAATACCCATGCTATAGAAAAATATTTTTGTAACATGGCAATCCAGCCATTTGATGTATAAAAATTCATTGTTTTATTTTTTTTAATATTACTAAAATCATATACAGCACATTTTTTATTTTTTGTAGAAAATGCAAGACTTGTAAAATTAACGTTTTTATTCATAGAATATAAATGCAATGAATTCTGTAATTCACACCATATTGAATAAGATACTATTTTTTTAGTATAATTACATATTTGGTATTGTACTTCAATATTATAAGAACCTTTTTTAAATATCAAAGTTTTAATAAAATATATTCCATTTTTATTCTTTTTAAATATTGGAACCAATAAATTTTTTTTTCCATTTAATAATCTAAAATGTGTACAATTTGAAAAATAACGTAAATTTTTAAAATCTTTTAATTGATTACAATGACTTAATAAAAAATTTTTAACCTGCAATTTATGCAATTTATTTACCAAATTTATTCTCTTAAAATTATTTCTTTTATCTTGATAATTTAACAATTTACTTTTATATATTGTTCCATCAACAAGATTAATTTTTACATCTAAAACATCAGTTTTGATATAAATAAATTTCGATTTTACAAAAGGTACAAATTTGTTACAAACATTCTTTGTATAATTTTGAAATTTAATTTTTGAAACATGAGAGATATATAATCTAGAAGAAACAAGATTAAGAAAAAAAATTGAAAAAATTACTATAAAAAAAATAAAAAAAAAACGTTTGACACCTATATTAAATATGCTTTTAATGATAAAGTGAAATATTTTCATTCATATTGTACTTAAAAATAAAATTAATATATTTTATATATACCATGAATAATAATTTATCTATATAATTATTGTAATATGACAATAAATTATTTGCTATATCTTAACCATATTTTATTCAAATAATTATAAATTATATTACGACGCATTTTTACAAAATTTGATTTAACAATAATAATAAAATCCATTTTAAACAAAATATATTGTTTAATACGAAAACTTTCTTTAATTATTCTCCTTAAAAAATTACGTTTGTATGAATATTTCGATACTGTTTTTGAAATAATTATACCTATTCTTGGATAAAAAAATTCGTTTAATATACTAAAAATTTTAATAAATTTATCATTAAATTGATGAAATTTTTTAATATAAGAATTATCAAATGAGAATTTGGCAATCCTCATATTTTTTTTTAAAAAAAATCTATTCATCTTAAATTTTGTTTTTTTTAGATACTGTTAAACGATAACGTAATTTACTTCTTCTACGAGACAAGATATCTCGACCAGATTTTATTGCCATTCTTGCTCTAAAACCATGAGTTCGATAGCGTTTAATCCAAGAAGGCTGGAAAGTTCTTTTCATATAACATCCTTACAAAATATATTTAACAAAAAATTATACAGTTTTAGAAAATAAAATATTATCTATATATATATTTCTTAAATAAATAAATAAAATAAATAAATTTAAAATCATATTATTTAACTATATTAATAAATTAAAAAAAATAAATATTAAAAAAATTACTGATAATAATCATCAATATTTATATATCTGATATAATAGATTTTATCTATTAAAATACATGAATTTTATTTTAATATTATAAAAATATGAAATTTAACATTACAAAAGAAAATTTTTTACAACCTTTGCAAAAATTAAATAGTATTATTTCCATTAATCATGAAAATCCAGTTATGCATCATATTTATATACATATTAATTCTAATCAATCATATTTAATGAGTACAAATTTAGAAATAGAATTTCGAATTGAATTAAATTGTAATACAATTGATCAAATTGGAGAAATACTAGTATCTAGTAAAAAAATATTAAATATTATACGTAGTTTTCCAAAAAAAGCAAACATAAAAATTATCATTCAAAAAGAATATATACAATTAACATTTCAAAAAATATTTTTTTCTTTACGTACATTACATACTAATAATTTTCCGAAATTTGCACAAGAAAAAAAAAAAGTTTTTTTTTATATTACACAAAATGAATTCAAAAATATTATTTATAATACATATTTTTCTATGGCAAAAAATGATATAAGAAATTACTTAAACGGAATAAATATAAAAATCAAAAATCAAAAAATATTAGCTATTGCAAGTGACGGATATCGTATGGCTATCTCCTATGTTAATATAAAATATCAACCAAAAAAAACTATTTCTATAATTATACCTCGAAAAACTATTTTAGAATTAATTAAAATTTTAAATAATACAAATCAAATGTTAAAAATCATCATTCATCCCAAAAGTATTCTATTTATTTTTCAAAATTATATTTTAACAAGCAAAATGATTGAAAATAAATTTCCGGATTATCAACAATTTTTAGTAAAAAGTTTCACAAAAAAAATAAAGGTTAATCGAGAAAAATTACAACAATCATTAATTCGGGCGTCGATTATTACTAATCAAACATTTCAAGGAGTAAAAATTACTTTTAAAAATACATATTGCACTGTTTCTACATATAATGAAAACGAGGAACAAGCTAAAGAAACATTTGAAGTAAACGATATTCACAATAAAATAGAATTAACAATGAATATCAATTATATTTTAGATGTTATAAAAACCATAAAAAAAGAAAATATTACGTTTTTAATACAAGAAAATAATTCTAATATATATATTCAATATAAAAATATTTTTAAAGCATTTTATATTATCATGCCATTAATTTTATAATAAAATTATATGTTTAATAAATAATATTCAAAAAAAGTAATTAAATAAATTTTTATATTAAATATTATCATGCTATATTTATTTTATAAATACAATTAAATATTTAAGGAATCAATATGCCTAAAACATATGACTCGTCTAATATTAAAATTTTAAAAGGATTAGATGCAGTTCGAAAAAGACCAGGAATGTATATCGGAAATACAGATGATGGAAGTGGATTACATCATATGGTTTTTGAAGTGGTAGATAATGCAATTGATGAAGCATTGGCTGGATATTGTAAAAAAATTAAAGTTACTATACATGCAGATCAATCAATCTCTGTTAAAGATGACGGCAGAGGAATACCAACCGATATACATCCTGAAGAAAAAATATCCGCTGCAGAAGTAATTTTAACTATGTTACATTCTGGAGGAAAATTTGATAATAATACATATAAAATATCAGGAGGACTGCATGGAGTAGGAATATCTGTTGTAAATGCATTATCTAAAAAACTAAAATTAACAATATATCGAAATGGAAAAATATACCAACAAATATACCGTCATGGAAAACCATATACTAATTTATTAGTAATTGGGAAAACAAATAATACAGGGACAAAAATTCAATTTTGGCCAAGTAATAAAATTTTTACTCATATTTTAAATTTTAATTACGAGATTTTGTCCAAACGATTAAAAGAGCTATCATTTTTAAATTCTAATATTGAAATTATCATTAAAGATATATCTAAAAATATCCAAGAAAAGTATTATTATACTGGAGGAATTAAAGCATTTATAAAACATATTAATAAAAAAAAACCAATTCATACACAAATTATATATTTTAATACTATTAAAAAAAATGTTTCTATCGAACTTGCAATGCAATGGAATGATTCATATAAAGAAAAAATTTATTGTTTTACGAATAATATACCACAAAAAGATGGAGGAACACACCTATCCGGTTTTCGAACCGCTATCACTCGGACATTAAATAATTATATTCATAAAGAAGGTTATAATAAAAAAAATAAAATTCAAACAACTGGAGATGATGCTAGAGAAGGATTATCTGCAATAATATCAATAAAAATGCCTAATCCAAGATTTTCTTCTCAAACAAAAGAAAAACTAGTATCTTCAGAAATAAAATCTATTATTGAATCAACAATTATAGAATATTTATCAGAATTTTTATTAGAAAATCCTAAAGATGCAAAAAATATAATTAATAAAATCATTCATGCTGCAAAAATTAGAGAAGCAGCAAAAAAAGTTCGAGAAATTAGTAAAAAAAAAGGATTAATAGATCTCAGTGGATTACCAGGTAAATTAGCCGACTGCCAAGAAAAAAATCCAAAATTTTCAGAAATATATTTAGTAGAAGGTGATTCTGCCGGAGGATCTGCAAAACAAGGACGTAATCGAAAAAACCAAGCAATTTTACCATTAAAAGGGAAAATATTAAATGTAGAAAAAGCTACATTTGAAAAAATGATCGCTTCAAAAGAAATTGGAACGATAATTACTGCATTAGGATGTGGAATCGGGAAAAAGGAATATAATCCAGAAAAATTAAGATATCATAATATTATTATTATGACTGATGCTGATATAGATGGAGCTCATATTAGGACATTATTGTTAACTTTTTTTTATAGACATATGCCTGAAATAATTAAAAGAGGACATATTTATATTGCACAACCTCCATTATATAAAATTAAAAAAGGAAAAAAAGAAATATATATTAAAAATCATGAAGAAATGTATAAACAACAAATGAAAATTGCACTAAAAAACATTATTTATTATAGAGAAAATCAAAAAAATTATATTTATACAGAAAAAATTAAAAAAATAATTTTAGAACATCAAAAAATAGTTAATAAATTAAAAAAAAATAAATATAATTTTTCTGATGAAATTATTAACGAATTAATCCAACAACCAATGTTACATAATTTATATGAAAAAAAAAATGTTTCTCAATGGGTAAAAAATATTATCTTAATATTAAATAGAAAAGAAAAATATATTCAATATTCCTATGAAATTAAAGAAAATATAGAACAAAAATCATTTGAACCAATATTATTTAAATTTGATTCATTACATGAAAAAAATGATGCATTCTATATTACTAATACATTCATATCAAGTATGGAATATAAAAAAATGCAAAATTTGAAAATTAAATGGAATAATTTAATTCAAATAGGAGATTATATTCAAAAAAATAATCAAAAAAAAAAAATTAATAATATCAAATCTATAGTCGTTTGGTTAATCAATGAATCTCACAAAGAAACAAATATACAAAGATATAAAGGATTAGGAGAAATGAATCCTAATCAATTATGGAATACTACTATGAATCCAGAAACTAGAAATATGTTACAAGTGACTATCAAAGATGCTATTTCTGCAAATAAATTATTTAATACATTAATGGGTGATGCAGTGGAACCAAGAAAAAAATTCATTGAAAAAAATGCACTGAGAGTAAAAAATATAGATGTTTAAAAAAAATAAATTTACGTAGTAAAACGAATAATGTTTAATTTCGCAGAAACTATCATTATTTTTTTTTTTATATCATGATTATTAAAATGAGATTTTTCTTTTAAAAGAATATTTTTTTCTTTTATTAAATCATTGTAATTTAAACAATTACTGGGTATTACTTCTTCAGAAAGAATATGAATTAAATTAGGTTGTATTTCAAGAATTCCAGAGGATATATAAAAATATTCCTTTTTACAAATTGTATGAATAAATAATAAACCTGGTTGAATTAACGTTAATAAAGAAGAATGACCAGGGTAAATATTTAATGCACCATCTATTCCAAAAACATTAATTTTATAAAAATTTCCAGAATATATCTTTCTTGTATAACTAACAACATTTAAAATAGTTTTCATAAATATTAACCATATATATCTCTACGTAACATGTTTATATTTTTTTATCACTTCATCGATTGATCCAACCATATAAAAAAATTGTTCAGGTATATGATCGAATTCACCATTTATAATACCTGAAAAACCTCTAATACTATCTTGTAAAGATACATACTTACCAGGAAATCCAGTAAATACTTCAGCAACAAAAAATGGCTGTGATAAAAAACGTTGTATCTTTCTTGCTCGAAATACCAATAATTTATCATTATCAGATAGTTCATCCATACCAAGAATTGCAATAATATCTTTTAATTCTTCATATTTTTGTAAAATAAATTGCACATTTCTAGCAGTATTATAATGTTCTTCTCCAATAATTTCAATATCCAGTTGTCTACTCGTTGAATTTAATGGATCAACTGCCGGATAAATTCCTAAAGAAGCAATTTGACGACTTAAAGTAACCGTAGCATCTAAATGAGAAAAAGTAATTGCTGGAGCAGGATCTGTAAAGTCATCAGCAGGAACATAAACAGCTTGTACTGATGTAATAGAACCCGTTTGTGTTGATGTAATACGTTCTTGTAATATTCCCATTTCCTCTGATAAAGTGGGCTGATAACCTACAGCAGAAGGCATTCTTCCAAGTAAAGCGGAAACTTCCGTTCCAGCCAAAATATATCTATATATATTATCAATAAACAATAAAACATCTTTTCCTTCATCACGAAATTTTTCCGCAATGGTTAATCCAGTAAAGGCAACACGTAATCTACTACCAGGAGGTTCATTCATCTGACCATAAACTAAAGATACTTTATCTAAAACATTTGAAGTTTTCATTTCATAATAAAAGTCATTTCCTTCCCTGGTTCTTTCTCCAACACCTGTGAAAACAGAATAACCAGAATGTTTTACAGCAATATTACGAATTAATTCCATCATATTTACTGTTTTCCCAACACCTGCTCCACCAAATAAACCAACCTTTCCTCCTTTAGAAAAAGGACACATTAAGTCAATTACTTTAATTCCCGTTTCTAAAATTTCTCTAGAAGAACTTTGTTCTTGATATGTTGGTGCTAAACGATGAATATCCCAATATTCTAGTTTTGAATTATCTTTTTTTTTTAATGGTCCACAATTATCAATTGGTTCACCTAAAACATTCATTATTCTTCCTAATGTAGCATGACCAACCGGAACTTGAATATAGTGATTTAAATTAATAACAGTCAATCCCCGTTTTAATCCGTAAGATGAACCCATTGCAATAGTACGTACTACTCCTGATCCTAATTGTTGTTGTACTTCTAAAATTAATGTAGATTTTTTTTGATTCACTTGCAACGCATGATATATTTTAGGAACATATTCTTTCTTAAATTGTACATCTATAATAGCTCCAATAATTTGAATAATTTTCCCAGTACGCATGTCACCTCCAAAAAAAAAAAAAAAAAAAAAAAAAAAATAGTTCAAATTTTAAAAAATACATTAACTAAACAGTAGAAGAGCCTGAAATAATTTCTATTAATTCTTGCGTAATACTATATTGACGTACTTTATTATATAAAACCTTTAAATCATGCATAATTTTTTTACTGTTATCAGTAGCAGTTTTCATAGTTAACATACGAGCAGAATGTTCACAAACTATATTTTCTAAAATACATTGTAAACACTGAAATAAAATATATTTTTTTAATACATAATTAGTTGTTATTGTTTCGTCTGGTTCATATATATAATCCCATTTTTTACTATCTAAAAAATTTAAATTATTCGAATCTTTCGTAATGATCGGCAATAATTGTAAAAAAGATGGAGATTGTTTCACTTGACTGACATATTTATTACTAATAATAAATAATTTGTCAAATTTTTCATTCACATAATACGTAATAATTTTTTTTATTAATGGTTGTAATGTTATAGGATTGATTTGATCATTAAGAAAAATATTTTTTTTTAAACAAGTTTTATACTTATTTTTAAAATACATATGTCCTTTCATTCCAAAAATATATAATTTACAAAAAACATTCTTCTTAATATATTTTTCAAGAAATAAATTAACTTTCTTAAATATATTATTATTTAAGTTACCACATAAACCACGATCAGTAGTAATTATTATAATAGCAACAGTTTTTACTATACTTCTCGGAATAAATAAATGATTACGATACTTAATATTACTTGTACAAAAGTTTGAAACAATATTTTTTATATTATTTAAATACGATAAACTATGCAACAATTTTTTTTTCGAATTTTTTAGTTTTGCAATTGCTACCATTTCCATAGTTTTAGTTATTTTATTAGTATTTTTTATACTAACAATTTTATTTCTAATCAATTTTGTATTTGCCATATCAATTCTGTATCCTAATACAAATTATTTATTTATTTTCAGTAAATAATTTATTGTCACTATAGGAAAAATATTTTTTTTTAAAAATATCCATATTTTTTCCTAATATATCTTTAATTTCATCTGTGTATAAAAAACTGGAATTAATTTTCTTTATTAAATTTTGACAATTCTTAAAAAAATAATTTAATATTTTAGTTTCAAAAGATGCAATTTCTTTGACATGAATATCATGAATAAAATCACATTCTGCTGCAAAAAAAATAATTGCTTGTTCTGCAACAGACATAGGACAATGTTGTTTTTGTTTTAATAATTCAGTAATTTTTTCACCGTAATTAAGTTGTTTTTTCGTTTCTGTATCTAAATCAGAAGAAAATTGAGAAAATGCAGCTAATTCACGATATTGAGCCAATGCAGTACGTATTTTAGAAGATAATTTCTTAATTATTTCGATCTGCGCTGCACTTCCTACTCTTGATACTGATATACCAGGATTAATTGCCGGTCTAATACCTGCATTAAATAAACTAGATTCTAAAAAAATTTGTCCATCAGTAATAGAAATAACATTAGTAGGTATAAATGCAGCAACATCACCAGCTTGAGTTTCAATAATTGGTAGTGCAGTTAATGAACCTGTTCTATTTAAAATTTTTCCACCGCTCCTTTTTTTAACACTGTCAATATTAATACGAGCAGATCGTTCTAATAAACGAGAATGCAAATAAAATATATCACCAGGAAACGCTTCTCTTCCAGGAGGTCTTTTTAATAATAAAGAAATCTGTCGATATGCAATAGCATGTTTAGATAAATCGTCATATATAACTAATGCATCTTGTCCATTATCTCGAAAATATTCCCCCATGGCACATCCAACATATGGTGCCAAATATTGCATTACTGCAGGTTCTGATGCTGAAGCATTGATAATAATTGTATTTTTTATAGCATCATATTTTTCTAATTTTCTTACTACATTTAATAAAGTTGATTGTTTTTGTCCTATAGCAACATAAATACAAAAAACATTACTATTTTTTTGATTAATTATCGTATCTACAACTAAAGTAGTTTTTCCAGTTTGTCGATCTCCAATAATTAATTCCCTTTGTCCCTTCCCAATAGGAACCATAGAGTCTATAGCTTTATAACCAGTATATATAGGTTCACTAACAGAAATTCGTTCAATTACTCCTGGTGCTTCTTGTTCAATAGGAAAAAAATATTTAGAAATAATATTTTCTCCTCCATCAATTGGTTGACCTAAAACATTTAAAACTCTCCCTAATAAATTTTTTCCAACAGGTACTTCGAACATCTTTCCTGTAGAATATACTCGCATTCCTTCAGTAATATGTAAATAACACCCCAAAACTACTGCACTGACAATATCTTTTTCTAAATTTAAAGCAAGTGCATAAATATGATTTGGTAGAGCGATAATTTCTCCAAACATGACTTCAGTAATTCCATAAATTCTTATAATTCCATCACTGACAGAAAGAATTACTCCTTCATTATGCATTTTTTTTAAAATATCAAATTTTTCAATACGTTGTTTAATTAACTCGCTAATTTCATTAGAATTTAATTGCATTTCTAGTATATTCTCATATTAAGATAATAAATGTTCTGAAAATTCTTGTAAATTCTTTAAACCATTATATTCTATAACAAAACCTTCATATCGCAAAATAAAGCCATATAAAATAGAAGAATCTGTTTTACATAATAAATCTATATTTTTTCCCATTTTATTACTTAAAAAAGAACAAATTTTCTTTTTTTTTGTTTCATTTAAATTATTTGCAGAAATAAGTTCTACATGGACAATATTATGATATTGATTATAAAAATGCAGAAATAAAATATAAATTCTAGAAATTATATATAATCTTTTATTTAAAATTAATAATTTAATAAAATTTATTTCATGAATACTCATTTCTTTTTGATAAGCAATCTGTATAACATGTAATACTGTATTTACAGGATAAATTTCATTAAAAAAAATATTTAAAAATTTTAATTTAAAAATTTTTTTTAGTCTATATAACATTAATTTCCATTCTTCTAATTTTTTTTTTTTAACAGCAACATCAAAAATTGCTTTAGCATAAGAAAAAGAAATAGTTATTTCTTGTTGCACATTTTTCTCCAAAATTATATATCTTGAATTAATTTTTCCACATCATATCTTTTATTTTGAATAAAATCATTGATTATTTTTTGTGCCATTAAAATAGATATATTATTTATTTCTTTTAACAGTTCATTTTTAATTTGTATCTTTTTTCTTTTAATTTCTTGATGTGCAATGAAAAGTATTTGTTCTCTTTCTTTATAAGCTAATAATTTTGCATTTTCTAAAATATACATCTTATTTTTTTTAGCATCAGAAAGAATTTCAATAGATTTTTTTTGTGAATTCAAAATAATTTTTTTAGCTTTTTGATGCAAAACACGAATTTCATCTTTAGTTACTTCTATTTTATGCATTGTATTTAAAATTTTTTTTTTTCGATTTTCTATTGAAGATATTATTTTTGGCCAAATGTAGTGCATACAAAACCACAGAAACAAAAAAAACGAAATCATTTGCCCAAAAATAGTTGCATTTAGGTCCATGAATTTTCCTCATTATGAAATATTTTTTATTTTTAACCAGAGAATGCAAATATCATATACAATCCTAAACCTACTGCAATCATAGGTATTGCATCAACTAAACCCATAACAACAAAAAATTGTGTTCTGAGTATTGGAATTAAATCTGGCTGTCTTGCAGCACCTTCTAAAAATTTACCGCCAAGTAATCCAATACCAATAGCTGCTCCAATTGCAGCAAGACCAATCATAATTCCAGCGGATAAATATAATATATCTAAATTTACATGATTCATAAAAATTCCTTATTATTATAATAATTTTAATCATTATTTTTTTTCATCGCTATAGATAAATATACTATTGTTAATATCATAAAAATAAATGCTTGTAAAAAAATCACTAAAATATGAAAAATAGACCAAGGAACACTTAATGTCCATTGTAACCACCACGGTAAAAATCCAGAAATTAATATGAAAATCATCTCTCCTGCATACATGTTACCAAATAATCGTAAAGCTAAAGAAATAGGTTTAGCAAATAATGATATTGATTCTAATATGAAATTAAAACAATAAAAACAAAAATGATGGAAAGGATGTGTAACTAATTCTTTTATAAATCCTATTATTCCTTTATTTTTACAACTAAAATAAATAATTAAAATAAATATTGATAAAGCCATTGATAATGTAATATTCACATCAGCAGATGGAACAATTCTACAATAATTTAAACCAAAAAATTTATTGAATAAATATGGAATAAAATCTATTGGAATTAAATCCATTGTATTCATTAATAAAATCCACATAAAAACTGTTAAAGCTAAAGGAGCAATTAATAAATTATTTGTTGGACATATATCTTGAACATTTTTGTTGACAAAATTTATAATCATTTCTACACCAACTTGAAAATTTGTCGGATAATTAAATGATAATTTCTTATATGTAATAAAAAAAAAAGTTAAAAATGTACTTCCTAAAATTAATGAAAAAAGTATTGAATCAATATTTAATGTCAAGTAAGCAGGCACAGTATCATAATCATGAATGATTTTGAAATTTTTAATGTTAATTTGTAAAAAATGTAAATGATGGTGAATATATTGAATTGGATCAGATATTTTTAAAAAAAACATAATAATAATTATCCTGGATACATAACAAAATATTTTTATAAAAATATTCAAAAATATCTTATTTATGAATTTTATTTACAATATCAAATTTCTTAAAGTAAATCAATAAAATGGATATTGTTGCTGGAGTAATACCGGAAATTCTAGTAGCATGTCCTATAGAAATAGGCTGGTAATAATTTAACTTATTAATTGCTTCATTTGATAAACCAGAAATTTTTTTATAATTGAAATTAGTTGGTAAAGTTTTATTTTCATATTTTATTTGTTTTTCAATTTCTTGGTTCTGTTTATTAATATATCCTGAATATTTAATTTGAATAATTGTTTCATTGAAAGCAGATAAATGCGTTGTTTGTGAAAAAAAGATATCTGATTTATAAATATTATTTAAATTAATTTCTGGTCTTTTGATTAATTTATATCCGTTAGTTTCATTTTTAATTGTAATTCCAAATGTATCATAAATATTTTTTGCCAGTAAAGAATTAGGTTTAATTTTAATATTTTTTATTTTTTCTGTTTCTTTAATAATAGCATTACATTTTTTTTTAAAAACAGACCATCTATTTCTACAAATTAAATTAAATTGATTAGCAATATTCGTTAGTCTTAAATCAGCATTATTTTCCCTTAAAACTAATCGATGTTCTGCTCGTGCAGTAAACATTCTATATGGTTCTTTTGTTCCTTTCATGCATAAATCATCTATTAAAACACCTAAATATGCTTGACTTCTTTTTGGATACCATGCAGGTTTTCCTAATGTATGTAGACCGGCATTTATACCAGCTATTATTCCTTGTGCAGCTGCTTCTTCATATCCAGTAGTTCCATTGATTTGTCCTGCACAATACAATCCTTTAATATATTTACTTTCTAACGTTAAATATAATCCTCTAGGATCTATAAAATCATATTCTACTGCATATCCTGGTTGAATAATTTTAGCATTTTCAAATCCATAAATAGAATGGATAATTTTTTCTTGAATATTAACAGGCAAACTTGTAGAAATTCCATTTGGATATGCTTGAATACAGTTAATACCTTCAGGTTCAATGAATATTTGATGGCGTTCTTTTTCTTTAAAACGAATAACTTTATCTTCTATTGAAGGACAATATAATGGCCCAATACCTGATATTAATCCTGTAAAAATTGGACTATAATGTAAATTATTTTGAATAATTTTGTGTGTTTTTCGATTGGTATAAGTGATATAACATGGTATCTGTTTTGGATGTTGGTTTTGATGCCCAATAAAAGAAAACACAGGAAGAGGAGTATCACTAATTTGTTTCTTCAGTGTTTCAAAATTAATTGTTCGCATGTCAAGTCTTGGAGGTGTTCCTGTTTTTAGTCTTTTAATTTTTAATGGTAATTTTTTTAACTGATTAGATAAATTTATTGAAGCATTATCATTGATCCTTCCACCTGAATAACATTTCAATCCAACATAAATTTTTCCTCCTAAAAAAGTTCCGGTAGTCAGTATTACTGAATGAGAATAAAAAGATCTTTTGTCGTTTGTTTGTACTCCTATTACAGTATTATCTGTAATAATTAAATTGTTTACCTCTGCTTCTACTATATATATATTTTTTTCTTTAAAAATTGTTTTCTGAATAAAATTTCTATATAACATACGATCAACTTGTGCTCTTGTAGATTGTACTGCAACACCTTTTGTTGAATTTAAAATACGAAATTGTATACCAGAAAAATCTGCTGCAATGGCCATAATTCCTCCCAATGCATCTATTTCTTTTACTAAATGACTTTTTCCTATTCCTCCAATTGCTGGATTGCATGAAAGTACGCCAATTGTACTAATTTTTTGTGTTAATAACAAAACTTTAATACCCATACGTGCAATGGACAAAACTGCTTCTATTCCTGCATGTCCTCCTCCTACAACTATAATATCAAAATTTTCTTGAAGATTGTGTTTCAC